>NZ_JBFRFV010000001.1:0-445497 GCF_052115005.1 Massilia sp. 2TAF26 | reverse complement strand
GCCTGGATCACCAGCTGGGCGGCCTCGGGGATCAGCATGAAGTAGCGCGACACTTCCGGGTGGGTGATGGTCAGCGGACCGCCGCGTGCGATCTGGCGCTGGAACAGCGGGATCACCGAGCCGGACGAACCGAGCACGTTGCCGAAGCGGACCATGCAGAAGGTGGTGCGGGCGCCATGGCGGGCCGCCGCAGCCTGGAAGATGAGTTCGGCGATGCGCTTGCTGGCGCCCATGATGTTGGTCGGGCGCACCGCCTTGTCGCTGGAGATCAGCACGCAGGTCTCGATGCGGTGCCGGGCGGCCTGGGAGGCGATGACCTGGGCGCCGACCACGTTGTTGCGCAGGCCCTCGACGATATTGGTCTCGACCAGGGGCACGTGCTTGTAGGCGGCGGCGTGGTAGATGGTGTCGACCTTGCCGTCGCGCAGGATGCGCTCGACCAGGTCGGCATTGCATACCGAGCCGAGGTGGGCTTCGATGGGGATGTCGGGAAAGCGGGTGGCCAGCTCCTGGCGGATCGTGTAGAGCGCGAACTCGGAGTGGTCGAGCAGGTGCAGGCGGCTCGGCGCGACGGTCACGATCTGGCGGCACAGCTCGCTGCCGATGGAGCCGCCGGCGCCGGTCACGAGCACGGTCTTGCCGCGCACGCAGCGGGCGAACAGGTCGATACGCGGCGGCACCGGCGGCCGGCCGAGCAGGTCTTCGAACTTCAGTTCGCGGATGGTTTCACGCGGGCTGACCCTGTCGTCGGCCAGGTCGACCAGGCGGCTCAGGATCTTGGTGCTGACGCCGGCCTGGGCCAGGCGCTGCATGATGTCGCGCAGCCGTTCCGGCGATACCGAGGGCAGGGCCAGCACGATCGAGCGGATCGCCATCGCCTGCACGATCTCGGCCAGGCGGTCCGTATGGAAGACACGCAGGCCGGCGACGTTGCGCTCGCTCAGGGCGTGCTTCTCATCGAAGAAGCAGACCGGGCGGTATTCGTCGCTGCCGCGCATGGCCTGGGCCAGCCGGGCGCCGGCTTCGCTGGCGCCGTAGATGGCGACCACTTCGGCGGCGCAGCGCTGCTGGGCATTCAGCTTTCGCAGGAAATTGCGCATGCCGACCCGGGAAGCGACGACATAGGAAAACACGATAAACCAGTAAATCGCCAATGCGCTGCGCGGAAAGCGCTCCTCGTTAATCGCGAACATCACGATATAGGCGCATAAAATGGCGACCGCGAGTGCGAGTCCCGTAACGCCCAATAGACGCTGGTCAATGAATCGAATAACGGCGCGATAAAGATCGGAGACGGAAAATGCCGCAATCGTCACCACGGCAACCAGTACATAGGAGGCGGGGCCGAAATGGGAAGCAAGTTTCAGATCGCCGCCGCGTAACAGCATTGCGACCAGGAAGCAGAATGGCAGCGCGATCAGGTCGGCGCTGACCATCATGGCGATTTTCGTCCTGCGGTGCAGGGACACCATCCTGGCGCAAAGCTGGCTGACAAGGCCTTGATTTAGCTTGGGCATGATCTCGGAAAGGCTGCGTGGTTGCGGGTTATCTTTTTCTCGGGGATATCGCCAGGCTAAAAGGCGCTGTGTTTTGGATTTAATTTATTATTGCGCGGAAATAATTTCGGAAAGAATAAAAAATGCCGCTGTTTAGATTGCTTATTGCTGAGTAAATTTATTATCCGGTTCGCAAAGATTGACGGGTTTGACTGTGCTCAACCGGCATAAGGGAATTAAATATTTCGCCGTTATTGTAAAAATAGGAAATTAATTCCTCAATTAAATTAATTTCTTGATTGCACAAATAGGAAAGAAATACGGAAGCGGAAAAGACAACGGGCCGCATGAAGCGGCCCGTGGAGGGGATGAGCGGCCCGCCGCAGCGGGTGGTGGATCAGGCGCCCGAACCGGGACGAGGCTGCGGCGCCATCGGCGGCACCACGATGTTGTCGTTCAGGCGCAGGAACTTGAAGCCGGCCAGCACCTGGCCGTTCTTGCCTTCCTTGCGGTTGCGTTCCTCGCGCGCCGCGGCGCGGGCGATGAAGGACTCGAAGGTCTCTTCGCGCACCTGGGGTTCGGAGGAGTGCAGGAAGTGGCGCTCGCCGTTCGGGCCCAGCACCACCAGGCCGACGTGGGAAGCCCAGTACTCGCCGTTGCGGGTCGAGATCACGTTCACGAAATCGCCTTCCTGCAACTGGCCGGCGATCGCCGCCACCTGGTCTTTCGCCACATAGGCCTGGCGGCTGGTCTCGACCGGGATATTGCGCTCGGTGTGGTGGCGTGTCTTCAGGAAGCGCGCGCGGTCGACCGTCATCGAATACGCCGGTCCGGTGGGGCCGGCCAGCTCGGCGCTGATGTCGGTGACCAGCCAGCGGTTGGCCACGTTCCAGTCCATCTCGGTGTAGTGGTTGCGGGTGGCGACCCCGATCACGCCGTCGCGGTAGCGGATCCGCTGCAGCATCCAGAAGAACTCTTCCCACGACTGCGACAGCGCCATCGCGTAAGTGTGTTCCGCGAACACCACGCAGTCGCTGTGATCGAGACTGAACATCGGCAGGTTGTCGTGCACTTCAAACGGAAATTCGCCGAGCAGGTTCAGGTCGTAGGGCTGGCCGATGTTCTTGCGGCCGATCGCCGCGATGCGCTTGCGCAGGTCGGGCTCGGCCTGGTGGACCCAGGCCACGTAGCGGCCCGCTTCGACAGGGCTCATCTGGTAGAGCTGCTTCTGCAGGATGGTCTCGATCGGCGCCGTGGCCTGCGGCTGGAGCGTGGCGGATTTCGCCGCGGTGGAGGGCGGCGCGGACGGGGTGGCGCAGCCGGCGAGGGCGGCGGCGAACAGCAGGCAGGCGTAACGCATGGAGTCTCCGGTAGCGGATGCAAAGCGCCACGCTACCGTGGCGGGCGTGTGTTTGCGAAATGAAAATTATGCGGGCGAGTATAACCCGCCGTTCTCACCCGACAGCAATCATTCCCTAGGGTTATGGATTCTCCAATACTAATCATTATTCAAAAGTTTCTTGCTCGTCAATACTGTGCGCGCGGCAGGGATACACCTGCCCTCGGAAAACTATTCAGGAGAGTGAGAATGTTCAAACAGAAGCCGCTCGCGGCCGCTGTATCGATGGCAGTGCTGGGTCTGGCTGCAATTCCCGCGCTGGCGCAGGACGCCTCGGCCGGCGCCACCACCATGCAGACCGTCGAAGTCACCGGCATTCGCGCCTCGATGGCGAAATCGCTGGCCGTCAAGCGCGATTCCGCCGCCAACGTCGAGGTGATCACCGCCGAGGACGTCGGCAAGATGCCCGACAAGAACCTGGCCGACTCGCTGCAGCGCCTGCCCGGCGTGGCGGTGCGCACCGACTACGACGAAGCGGAAAAGGTGTCGATGCGCGGTACCAACCCCGACATGTCGCTCATCATCTTCAACGGCCATACCGTCTCCGGCGGCGACTGGTACGTCGCCGACCAGGCATCGAGCAGCCGTTCGACCAGCCTGTCGCTGATGCCGTCCTCGGTGCTGAACCAGGCGCTGGTCTACAAGACCTCGCAGGCGAATATCGTCGATGGCGGCCTGGCCGGCACGATCAACGTCACCACCCGCAAGCCGCTGGCGCAGAAAGAGCGTTTCGGCGGCGTGATCAGCGGCGGTGCCAGCTACGCCGACCTGCCGGGCAAGAGCGCGCCCGACCTGAACGCGATGTTCAACTGGAAGAACGAGGCCGGCACCTTCGGCTTCATCGTCCAGGGCTTCGCCGAGAAGCGCTATGTTCGCCGCGATTCCGTCTCGCGCTTCGCCTATAGCGGCGGCAGCGGCTGGGACGTGATCAATACCTCGACCATGTTGGGCATCACCGACGAGTCGCTGAAGGGTAGCGGCTACAAGGCCGCCGACCTGAACGGCGTGCGTATCCCGGGTTCGATGAGCATGGAGTTCGTCGAAAGCGTGCGCGACCGCAAGGGCGGCATGTTCTCGCTGCAGTTCAAGCCGAACCAGGACCTCGACGTGACCATGACCGGCTTCCATTCCGGCATGAATGCGAACAACTACGGCCGCCTGAACGCCGGCGCCATGTTCAGCATGCTGCTGGGCCGCGGCGGCCTGCAGGGCGGTGCCGCGCCGACCAATTCGAACGGCCAGCGCGTCTATGCGACGATCAAGAACCCGGTCATCGTCACCGAGACCACGATGTATGGCGACCAGCTGAAAGTGCTGAAGGCCGCCGACATCGTCTACGCGCCGGGCACCACTCCGCAGTACATCGGCGAGACCGAAGGCGCCTACCGCGACGGCGCGCGCGCCACCTCGGCCTTCCTCGACCTCGACGCCAAGTACCGCGTCAGCCAGGACCTGACCGTCAAGACCCTGCTGTCGACCACCAAGGGCGTCGGCAAGACCGGCCTCGACCAGGGCCTGACCTATTCGCGCTACGGCACCGGCGTGTCTTACCGCCTGGGCGAGGTCGACGAAGCGCCTTACGTGCAGTGGCTGGGCACCGGCCCGAACGTCCCGGGCCGCAACGCCGACGGCAGCGGCTACGTGCTGAGCGGCCGCGCAGCGTCCGGCATCGTCACCAACGACAAGGAGCATAGCGGCCAGATCGACGCCGAATACCGCCTTGACAAGGGCTGGGTGCAGTCGATCGAAACCGGCGCGCGTTTCTCCGACCACCACCGCGACAGCGCGCGCCGCTATCCGGCATTCCGCACCCCGCTGGACACCAGCACCATGGGCGTGACCTCGTTCATCCCGTATCCGTCCGACTTCGGCAACGGACTCGGCGGCCCGGCCGGCTGGGACAACACCAGCTGGACCATGAGCCCGGAAACGATGAAGGCCTATTTCGAGGCCAACACCAAGGCCACCACCGACCAGTGGGAGCGCCGCATCTCGTCCGAACTCGACATGCGCGAGCGCCAGACCGCGGCCTATGTGATGGCCAACCTGGAAGGCGAGCGCTGGTCGGGTAACGTCGGCGTGCGCTATGTCCGTACCCGCGTGAACGCGAACATCCCGATGCCGATCGGTATCGGGGTCTGCCAGCGCTCGGCCCCGGGCCAGGCGCCGATCCCGTGCCCGGGATTCCCGAACGCGATCACGGACGTCGGCGAAGCGCAGCCGTACTACGACGACCAGACCAACAAGGACACCAAGTTCAACCCGCTGGCCGGCCTGATCTATTACAAGCTGGCGTCCGACCGCACCTTCACCAATGTGCTGCCGAGCCTGAACATCCGCTACGAGCTGAACAAGGACATGCTGGCCCGCTTCGGCGCCAGCAAGACCCTCGGCCGCCAGAACTACAACCTGTACGGCGCCGGTTACGGCACGCCGACCTGCAGCGACAACGGCTGCACGGTCACGGGCCCGAACCCGAACCTGAAGCCGATGACGGCAACGAACCTGGATGCGTCCTGGTCCTGGTTCTTCGCCAAGCGTTCGCTGGTGGCGGTCGACGTGTTCTACTCCAAGATCGACGGTTATGCGAAGACCGGCGTGGGTACCGACAGCATCGCCCTGGTCGACCCGAAGGATTCGCTGGTCAAGACCTTCCAGGTGCAGACGTCGTCGCAGCAGGGCGCGCGCATCGCCGGCCTCGAGATCTCGTATGAGCAGCCGCTCTGGAACACCGGTTTCGGCTTCACCTCGAACGTGAGCCGCGCCAAGACCAAGGTCGACGACGGCCGTCCGATGGTCGGCGCTTCCGAGTGGGCGGCCAACCTGGGCGGCTACTTCGAGAATGACCGCCTGTCGGCGCGCCTGGTGGCGAACTACCGCAGCGAGTACGTGAACACCAGTACCGCGCCGGCCGCCAACGCCAACAGCCAGGGCCTGTCGAACATCAACGGCATCCTGATGCCGTCGGCGCCGACCATGGCGGCACCGGTGACCACGCTGGCCTTCAACGCCAGTTACACCATCACGCCGAACCTGGTGCTGACCTTCGATGCAACCAACCTGACCAACGTGCGCCGCGCGCAGTACCGTTACAGCGAGGAAGAGCAGCAGAAACTGGACGTCAGCGGCCGCCAGTACTACCTGAACCTGAAGTACAAGTTCTAAGGTTCGCTAATCCTGACGCAGCATGAAAAGGGGAGCTCCGGCTCCCCTTTTTTCGCCTAGGACCCGGCCGCATGCACAGTGTGCGTCACCTAACGGTGCGGGCGCGGGCGATTCGATAAGATGGAGGCGTTGAGTGAGGACGCCAGCGATCTTCCGCAGGACTTCAACCACCTCAACAGGTCAGCCGGTCGCCTCGAGGATCGGCACCAGATTCCACGCCTTTCGGGAAGCGAGGTAGCCCATGTCAATGCCAACGACGAGCCATCCACCGAAGCACCTCGTGCGCGAGTACCTCGAGCGCCGCACGAAGGAAAGCGCACCGCCGCCGACACCGGAAGAGATCCGGCGCCAGCTCGGCTGGGGCATGCTGATGGACTCGCGCGACGACGACAAGATGGGTTCGTCCCGTTCATGAGACATCACAGGAGAACAGCATGACCAAGAAAATCGGCAGCAAACACGTGGCCCAGCACCGCGGCAAGAAGGAACGTGCGGAGATCCGCAAGACCAATATCGCCCGCGAAGCGGTCAAGCAGGCCATCGCCAGGGCCAAGTACCGCAACCAGCAGAAGGGCCAGCCGACCATGGCCATGGCTTCGCCCACACCGTGACGGAACGCTGAATCCGGCGACCCGTCGCCATGCCCGCCCCGGCAACGCGGCGGGTTTTTTTTCGCCGTTCGCCGCCGCCCGCGCCGTTCGCCGCCGTTTGTCCGCCATTCACCGAAAACCCCTTCCGCTGTCCGCGCCGTCCCGGTTATCTTGTCCTCATTCCAACCTGGAGGACATATGAACAGCGAAGCATCCTATCAACTGCGGCGCCAGGTCTTGTGGGGCCTGCTGCTGATCGGCCTCGGCGTGGCCTTCCTGCTCGACCAGTTCGACGTCTACGAGATCGACCACCTGTGGCATTACGCGCCGCTGCTGCTGGTCGTGGTCGGCATCAACCAGACCATCGGCTATCCGAGCGCGCGCGAATTCGTGGGCGGCCTGTGGACCGTCTTCATCGGCCTGTGGCTGTTCGCCGTGTTCGAGGGACTGTTCGGGCTGAACTGGTTCAACAGCTGGCCGCTGTTCATCATTGTCGGCGGCATCGGCATGGCCGTGAAGCCGATCGCCGAGCGCCGCTTCGGCGCCAATCCGGACCGCGGCCGCAACGGCTGCTTCGAGAAGCAGGGAGACCGCCATGGCCAATGAAACCACCCGCTCCAACTCGCGCGTCTCGGCCCAGGTCGTGATCGGCCTGCTGGTCGCGGCCTTCGGCGTGCTGTTCCTGCTCGATAACCTGAACATCATCTACCTGCGCCACGTGATCTTCTTCTGGCCGCTGGCCTTCATCGCCTCGGGCCTGGTGGCCCTGTGCAGCGACGGGCCGCGCAGCGGGCGCGTCACCGGCATCGTCCTGGTCGCGATCGGCGTTGCGATGCTGGGCAACCGCCTCGGCTACGAGTTCATCAGCTGGCGCACCTTCTGGCCGCTGGTGATGATCGCCATGGGCGGCCTGATCGTGTTCCGCACGCTCGGCGGCGGCCGCGTCGTGCATGTCGGCACCACTCCCTACACCAAGGACGACGCCAAGAGCGACAACGTGGTCGACATCACCGCCATCCTCGGCGGCTTCGAACGCCGCGTCAGCGCGCCCGACTTCCGCGGCGGCGAAATCACCGCGATCATGGGCGGCTGCGAGCTCGACCTGCGCGAAGCGACCCTGGCCACCGAAGCCGTGATCAACGTCTTCGCGGTCTGGGGAGGGATCACGATCAAGGTCCCGCCTGAATGGACCGTGATCCTGCACGGCACGCCGGTGATGGGCGGCTTCACGGAAAAGACCGCGCGTCCGCCCGACAACAGCAAGCGCCTGGTGGTGACCGGCTACGCCATCATGGGCGGCGTCGAGGTCCGCAACTGAAGGCGCATGCGGCATGCACGGGGTGATCTCGCGGTGGTATGCGGCGCTGCTCTACCTGCTGGCCTGGCTGATGCTGGGCCTGGCGACCAGCGCCTTGCTGGCCGCCGGCGGGGCGGGCTGGGGCGCCAGCCTGATGTTCGCGGTGCCGATGGCGATCGTGTATGCGAACGCCACCGCGTTCTCGGCCTACTACGTGTGCCGCGCCTACCCGATCGGCCAGAAGCACCCGGCCGCGATCGTCGGCGGCATCGGCGCCACGGCAAGCTGCGCGGCGCTGCTGTGGTGCGCGATCGGCTCGGCCTGGGCGGCACTGATACGCGCGCTGGCGCCGGCGGGGATGGCGATCGAACTGGATGCGGCGCGGCTGGCGACCATGTTCGCGCTGGGCGTGATCCTGTACGGGCTGGCGGCCGCCGTCAACTACCTGCTGATCGAAGCCGAGCGCGTGCGCCAGCTCGAGACCCGCGAGCTGGAGACGCGGTTGATGGCCCAGGACGCCGAGCTGCGCATGCTGCGCACCCAGGTCGACCCCCATTTCCTGTTCAACAGCCTGAATTCGATCAGCGCGCTGACCTCGATCGACCCCGCCGCGGCGCGCGCGATGACCTTGCGCCTGGCTGGCTTCTTCCGCCTCAGCCTGGGCCTGCACGCCGACCGCAAGGTGGCGCTGGACAGGGAGCTGGCCCTGGTGCGAGACTTCCTGGCGATCGAGCAGGTGCGCTTCGGCGAGCGCCTGCGCTTCGAGGCCGAGGTGAGCCCCGGGGCCGAGGCCTGCCTGGTGCCGCCGATGCTGCTGCAACCGCTGGTGGAGAACGCGGTCAAGCACGGCATCGGCCAGATGATCGAACCCGGCCTGGTGCGCATCAAGGCGGTGCGCGCCGGCTCGCTGCTGCGTATCGCCGTCGAGAACGACGTCGATCCGGACACGCCCTGCAGGAAGGGAATCGACACGGGCACCGGCACCGGCCTGGAGAACGTGAGGCGGCGCCTGGCGGCGGCCTATGGGATCGAAGCCAGCGTGCACTGGGGCAGGGAAGGGAATACATTCAGGGTCGAGCTGGCGCTGCCGGCCGAACCGGTCGAACTGAACGTGGAACAGGAGGCGTAGAAGCATGCGGGTGATCATCGTGGACGACGAGCTGCTGGCGCGGGCGGTGCTGCGCGAGTACCTGGAGACGGAAACAGGCGTCGAGATCGTCGGCGAATGCGCCAACGGTTTCGAGGCCGTCAAGGCGATCGCCGAACTGGCGCCGGACCTGGTCTTCCTCGATATCCAGATGCCCAAGCTGGACGGCTTCGAAGTGGTCGAGCTGGCGGGCGCGAAGAGCCAGTATGTGTTCGTCACCGCCTACGACCAGTTCGCGCTGCGCGCCTTCGAGGTGCATGCGCTCGACTACCTGCTCAAGCCTTTCACACGCGAACGTCTCGGGCAGGCGCTGGCGCATGCGCGCGAACGCATCGGCAGTCCGCAGGCCGGCGCCGCGGCGCGGGAGGCCGTCGCCGCCGCTTCGGAGGCGGCGCAGCGGCGCGTGCCGCTGGAACGCATCCTGATCCGCGACGGCGCCCGCGTGCAGGTGATCCCGGCCGCGAGCATCGACTATATCGAGGCCCAGGACGACTACGTGCAGGTGGTCGCCGGCGGCAAGCCCTGGCTGAAGAGCCAGCGCCTGTCGGAGCTCGAGGAGCAGCTCGACCCCGGCGCCTTCCTGCGCGTGCATCGTTCCTACATCGTCAGCCTGGCGGCCATCGAGCGCATCGATGCGGTGGGCAAGGACAGTCACTGCGCGGTGCTGCGCGGCGGGGCGCGGATTCCGGTGAGCCGCAGCGGCTATCAAAAACTCAGGGAGTCGATGCGTTAGTTCGTGGTGTGGACATGCCACCAGCGCGGCAGCAGCTCCAGCACCTCGGGTCGCGCGAAGCGATCGTCGATCAGCCAGACCGTGCCCTGGTCCTGTTCGGTGCGGATCACGCGGCCGGCCGCCTGCACCACCTTCTGCAGGCCGGGATAGAGATAGGCGTAGTCGTAGCCGGCGCCGAACATGGCCTGCAGGCGTTCGCGCAGCTGTTCGTTGACCGGATTCACCTGGGGCAGGCCGAGGGTGGCGACGAAGGCGCCGATCAGGCGCGCCCCCGGCAGGTCGATGCCTTCGCCGAAGGCGCCGCCCAGCACCGCAAAACCGATGCCTCTGCTTTCGGACGTAAAGCGGTCCAGAAACGCAGTGCGTTCCAGCTCGCTCATGCGGCGCGACTGGTGCCAGGCCGGGATCTCCGGATGGCGCCGGGCCAGCATGTCGGCGGCCTGTTCGAGGTAGTCGAAGCTGCTGAAGAAGGCCAGGTAGTTGCCGGGATGTTGCGCGTACTGCTGCGCCATCAGGTCGGCGATCGGCGCCAGCGAGGCCTTGCGATGCTGGTAGCGCGTCGAGATCCCGCGCGCCACCTCGACCTTCAGCTGGCTGGCGACGAAGGGCGAGTCGACGTCGATCCAGGCCGTGTGCTCGGGCATGCCGAGCAGGTCGGCGAAATAATGCCAGGGACTCAGGGTGGCCGAGAACAGGGTGGTCGAATGGGCCAGTTCGAAGCGCGGCTTCAGGAAGGGCGCCGGCACCAGGTTGCGGATGGCGAGCACGGTGTCCCTTTGGTCCGCGCGCGTGAGGTCGAACATGGAGTGCTCGCCGAAGCTCTCGGCCAGGCGCAGGAACTGCAGGGCGTCGAAGTAGAACTCCTGCAGGGCCGGATCGAGCGCCGATCCCGCCATGTGTTCCGCGAGGTGCTCCGTGATTGCGCTGGTGGCGTTCTGCAGGCTGTCCAGCAGCTTCTGCGGGATGGCCTCCAATACCTGGTAGGGCAGGGGCGCGGACTTCCCCGCGTCAAGCCAGGCACGCCCGAGCTTTTCCAGCGGCTTCTGCACGCCGGCTGGGGCCACGGCACGGGCCGCGCGCAGGCTGCCGCGCGCCAGCGAGGCGCTGTACATGCCGCGCGCGCGCGAGACCAGGTTGTGGGCCTCGTCGGCCAGCACGCTGACCCGCCAGCCGCGTTCCAGCGCCAGCGCGTACAGCATGGCGCCGCCGTCGAACCAGTAGTTGTAGTCGCCGACGATCAGGTCGCTCCAGCGCGCCATCTCGCTGCCCAGGTAGTAGGGGCAGACATCGTGTTCGAGGCCGACGGTACGCAGGGCGTCGCGGTCCAGCAGCGGCGCGTCCAGGCATGCCGCGCGCGCGGCCGGCAGACGGTCGTAGAAGCCGCGCGCCAGCGGGCAGGATTCGCCGTGGCAGGCCTTGTCCGGATGCTCGCAGGCCTTGTCGCGCGCGGTCAGTTCCAGCACCCTCAAGGGCATCGTGGCGCCGGCTTTCAGCGTCGCCGCCGCATCCAGGGCAAGGCGGCGTCCCGGCGTCTTCGCGGCCAGGAACAGCAGCTTGTCGATGTTCTCCTTCGGCGCCGCCTTCAGGGCCGGGAACATGGTGCCGAGGGTCTTGCCGATGCCGGTCGGGGCCTGGGCCAGCAGGCAGCGCTTGGCGGCGTTGGCGCGGAACACGGCTTCGGCAAGCTGGCGCTGGCCCGGGCGGAAATCCGCGTGCGGAAAGCGCATGTTCGTGAGGGCCGCGTTGCGTCCTTCGCGGTGGCGCATCTCCTGTTCGGCCCAGGCGATGAAGCGGCCGCAATGGTCGTCGAAGATGGCTTTCAGCTCGGCGCGGGTGCGGGTCTCGCGCAGCACGGTCTCGTGCTGGTTGCCGATGTCGAAGTAGACCAGGGCCAGGTTCACCGCCTCAATGTCGAGCTGTTCGCACATCAGGTGGCCGTAGATGCGCAGCTGGGCCCAGTGCAGGTGGCGGTGGTTGTCGGGGATGCTGTCGAAGCGGCCGCGGAAGGTCTTCACCTCCTCGATCAGGTTCTGGTCGGTGTCGTAGCCGTCGGCGCGGCCGCGCACGTGCAGCAGGCCGTAGTCGCCCGCCAAGCCGACTTCGGCGCGGTAATGCTCGCCGCGCCGCGACGCCACCACGGCGTGGCCGGCGATGCCTTCGAGGGCGGTCGGCGAGGGCGTGAAGCGCAGGTCGAGGTCGCCCTGCTTGGCGGTGAACTCGCACAGCGCCCGCACCGCCACCGTGTATCCTTTCGCGGCAGCGGTCAAGCCGCCTCCTGCCACTGCAGGTAGCACACCGTGACCGGCATGCCGTGCTCGGCGCAGAAGTCGATCCAGCGCAGCTGGTTGTCCTGCAGGCGGTCGCCGGGACCCTTCACTTCGATCATGTCGTAGCGGCCTTCGCCCGGCCAGAACTGGATCAGGTCGGGGAAGCCGGTGCGGTTGTCCTTCACGTCCTGCAGGATGCGGCGGAACCACAGCTTCAGGTGGGCGGCCGGGATGCAGCGCAGCGCCAGTTCGATGATCTCGCGGTCGAGCCAGTCCCAGGCCACGAAGGGCGACTGGATGCCGGCCTTGTCTTCCCAGGTGGCGAGGATGGCGTCGACGTGGCTGCCGTCGTCCAGGCGCGCCAGGCAGGCCTCGAACTCGCGCGCGCGGCGCTGGTGGAAGTCGGGGCTGTACAGGTCGGCCGGACCGCGGTGGAAGGGGTGGAAGAAGGCGCCGGGAATCGCCGCGAACACCGCCGGCCAGCACAAGAGGCCGAACAGGGTATTCGCCAGCGTGTTCTCGACGTAGTAGACCGGCGCTTCGTCGCGGTGCAGGTGGCCCAGCACCACGCCCTCGACCCGCCATTCTCCACTCGGGACGGGCAGGTTCAGGTCCAGCCGCGCGGCCTTGCTGGTGCGCCGCGCCTTCGGCGTGACGTGGCCTAGCTTGCGCGCCAGGCGCGGGCCGATGCGCAGCAGGTGCTGGCGCTCGGCTTCGTTTTCCGGCGCCTCGTTCGCCTGGCAGAACAGGGCATAAGCCTGGTCGAACTTCTCGTCCTTCTCCAGCACGCGCATGGCGCGCGAGCGGGCGCCGGGGAAGCGGCAGCCGGCATAGACGGCGTGGGCGGCCTCCCAATCCTTGTCCTTCTCGAGCTGCTGGCCGAGGCGGTACAAGAGTTTTTCGCGGCGGCTGTCCAGCCAGTCGTTGCCGAAGCTGTGGCGTGGCACTTCCTGCACCAGCTCGCGCAATTCCGGGGAGCCCGGCTCCAGCGTCTCGAAGCGTTCGCGGCAGGCGTGCAGCTGCAGGTAATGTTCGATGTCCTGGCGCGAACGGAAGCCGCGCGAGGCTTCCGAAAATTCCACCTGCTCGTAGCGGAACAGGCCGAGGTCGGACAGCACGAACTCGGTCCAGTCCTGGTGCAGGTTGCCGAAGAAGAGCAGGCGCAGGCGGTCGCACAGCGCCTTCACGGCGATCGAAAACAGGGTGTCCTTCGAACCGGGATACCACTGCGAGAAGGGGCGCGCTTCGGCATGCCCGTCGCGCAGCGCTTCCAGCTGCTGGTCCTTGCGCGCCGCCTTCAGCGGCGCCGTCAAGCCGAAGGCCTCGACGATCTCGGGCTTGACCAGCAGTTCGAACAGCTCGGCGATGTCCAGCACCGGATCAAGGGCGATCCAGCCGGTCGGCAGCAGCGCCTCGGCGGCCGCGAGCGGGCAGCCGATCTCCGGATAGTTCATCTTCGAGGCACGGAACAGGCTGCCCTTGCGCATCACCATGCGCACGAACAGGGCCTGGGAAGGGCGGGGCAGCTGGGCGAAGGCCTGGATGAAGGCTTGCTCGCCGTCGTCGAGCAGATCGGCGTAGCGCTGGGCGATCCAGTCGAGGACGCGCTGGAAATTATCCAGATAATAAAACTCGTTTTCCAGAACCCTGTTCATGTCGCACCATACTGTGGCTTTGTACAGTATAGCGACGCGGCATGACTTTACCCAGCCATTGTGTGGCTTTTTTACCGCGGCGTGCTCTTTTGCCAAGCTTGCTAAGGCTTGCTGGCGGCGTCCTCTGCTTCCTGGCGCTTGCTGGCGTGCTGGATGATGGCCGAGATCAGGGCGACGTCGGTATCGACCGCGTCCTGGGCCGGTTTGGCGGACGGCGCCTGGCGGCCGCGGCGCGTTTCGGCGTGGGCAGGCGCCCTGGCCGCCACGGTCCGCGGCGCCGGTTTGGCAGCGGCGTGGGCGGCCAGGCGTGGCGGATCGCGCTGGGCGTCGCGCGGGGCGATGCGTCCCGCGTGCTGCTGCGGCGGCAGCGTATGTACCGGGGCCGGCGCCGGCGCGTCGGTCACGGGCGCGGGGGCGACCTCGACGACGGTCGCGCCGCCGGCCGGCAGGGTCTCCGCCAAGGGTTCGGCGGCGCCTGTCCTTCCGGGCGCTGGGAGCGCCGGGGCAGGCGGCGCGGCGACGGCGGCGGCCGACTTGCCCTCCGCGCCGGCACCGGCCAGCGCGGCAGCGGTCGGGGAGGGCGCGCCGCCATCCCCCGCCAGCCAGGCCAGCGTGCCGACCAGGCCGACCACCAGCACGCCGGCGGTCCCGTACCAGAACAGGGCCGGCATGCGCCGCAGGCAGCGCAGCATGCGCTGCGGCAGTCCGGCTGACTCGTGGCGGTCGAGCATGGCGAGAATATTGATCTCGTTCGCCGAGCGCCGCGTCGAGGACATCAGGTTCGGACGCCGCGAGCCGGATTGATCTTCATCTGTAGGGCGCACCGTGTACCTCCTAAGATTGGACACCAATGCCAATTAGAAACAAACCGGAGAAGCGGATGCTGATCTTCCAGGTCTTCGACAAGGGCGTGCTGGACGATGCCGAAGGCCGCCAGATCGACTTCCGCAACACCATCATCATCCTGACCTCGAACGCGGCCTCCCCGCAGATCATGCAGGCCTGCCTGAACAAGCCGGCGGCCGAGCGCCCGACGCCGGAGCAGTTGTCGGAACTGATCCGGCCCGGCCTGATGAAGCACTTCAAGCCGGCCTTCCTCGGGCGCCTGACGGTGGTGCCGTTCTATCCGATCGACGACGAGGTCCTGGCCAACATCATCCGCCTCAAGCTGGAGCGCATCAAGGCGCGGGTGGCCGCCAACCACAACGCCAGCTTCCAGTACGACGAGGCGCTGGTGGCCGCCGTGCTGGCGCGCTGCACCGAGGTCGACTCCGGTGCGCGCAACGTCGACACCATCCTGAACGGCACGCTGCTGCCGGAGATCGCCGACAACGTGCTGGCGGCGATGGCGGCCGGCGGCGGTGTCAGGGCGATCAAGGTCGGCGCCACCAGGGGCGGCAAGATCAAGTACGCCGTCGAACCGGCTTGAGGAGGATGGCATGCTGAACATGGAAATGCTGCTGGCGCCGGTGAGCGAGGGCCGGCCCTGCGGCGAGGACCTGGCCTTTTCGCGCGAGATCGACGACATCGTGCGCGCGCGCCAGGCCGACGACCCGTCGATCGAGCAGGGCGCCTGGGTCACCGAGCTGAAGGAGGCCGACTGGAAGTTCGTTGCCAAGCAGTGCGCCCAGCTGATCGAAAAGCGCAGCAAGGACTTGCAGTTGGCGGTCTGGCTGGCCGAGGCCGAGGCCCGCACCAGCGGCCTGGGCGGCCTGGCCGACAGCCTGGTCCTGATCGCGGCCCTGTGCGACCGCTACTGGGACGGCTTGTATCCGCTGCCCGACGAGGACGGCCACGAGCGGCGCATCGGCAACCTGTCCTGGATGGCAGCGCGCATCGCGCCGCTGCTGCGCGAGATCCCGCTGACGGAGGGCCAGGGCGGCCAGCCCGGCCATGCGCTGCGCGATTTCGACGTCGCCCGCATGCACGGCGGCGACGAGCTGGCCAGGCTGGAGACGGCCAGGGCGCGCACCAGTCCCGCCTTCCACGAGACCCTGCTGCGCGACTGCGAGCACTGCGCCGGGGCGCTCGAGCGGATCGAGCATAGCGTCGACGCGCGCCTGGGCGTGGACGGACCGAGCTTCAGCGCCGCCAAGTCCGGCCTGCAGAGCGTTATGCTGTTCGTGAAGCCGATGGCGAAGGAGGGCGGGGCTGCGCCGTCGGCCGCAAAACCGGCGGCGTCCGTTGCGCCGGCCCCGGGCTCAGCCTTGATACCGGCACCGGCGCCGGCGGAGCAAGCACTGGGCGGGCCGCTGCAATCGCGCGCCCAGGCCCTGGCCCAGCTGCGCGAGGTTGCCGAGTTCTTCCGCCGCACCGAGCCGCACAGCCCGGTCGCCTACCTGGCGGACAAGGCCGCGCACTGGGGCGAACAGCCCCTGCACGTGTGGCTGCGGTCGGTGGTGAAGGACGATGCCTCCTTCGCCCACATCGAGGAGATGCTGGGCGTCGCGCCGCAGCCGAAGGGCTGACGGCGCGAAAGGAGCGGGACTCAGGTCTTCGGGGCCTGGCCGGAAGCGGCGGCCAGTTGCGCGGTGGCGCGTGAAACCTGCTCCTCGACGCGGCGCATGGCCTCGCGGGTCGACATGGTCACCTGTTCATAGCCCTTGAAGGCGTTGTCGATCGCGGCCTTGATGATCTCGACCGCGTTTTCCTGGCCCGGCTTGACGTTCTGGGTGACGTCGTAGATCAGCGCCGACAGGGTATTCTTCGCTTCGACCAGGTGGGTGTCGGCGGCCTGCTGGAAGTCGTTCTGGATGTCGGCGACGATCTGGCGCAGCTGTTCGCCATAGGCCTGGGCGTTCTGCACGCCCGGCTGCAGGCGCGCCTGCAGGTTGTCGACGGCCGTCTTCGGATCGCTGGCCTGGCTCATCTGGCGGCCGGCGGCCAGCGCGTTGTCCATCGAATTCTTGGCGGTGGCCATGTTCAGCGCCACCACCTGTTCGACGCCCTGCACGGCCTTGCTGGCCAGGGCATTGAAGGTCTCTACCTGCAGATCGAACAGGGTCTTGGTGGCGTTGGCGAATTGTTCGGGGTTCGTGAACATCGGTATCTCCTCGGTTGGTTTTCCTGCGGCGTACTCAATGTTTTGCTTTTTACATTATTTCTCGGTCTTGCGTATTTCGCAACGTGCGTCGCGGTAGGGCCCGGCGAACTTCTCCCAGCCCGGGCCGAGCGGCGTCTGCGAGCAGGCCAGGGCGCCGGTGCTCTTGCTGCGCCACTGGTACCAGGGCGCAGGGGCGGCGTTCAGGACGGCGGGGCTGGCCAGGGCCAGGCCAAGCAGGATAATGAGCGTCTTCGACATATGCCGAGCTTGACCTGCCCGGCGCCTCAAGTCAAGCATGGAAGCGGCGCTTGACCTTCCCACGATGGGAAGGTGTATTCTGTGGCAAACATGGGAGGAGGCGAGATGTTGAATATCGGCGAAGCGGCGCAGGCATCGGGCGTATCGGCCAAGATGATCCGCCATTATGAATCGATCGGCCTGCTGCCGGCGGCAAAGCGCACGGCCTCCGGCTACCGCGTCTACGGCGAGCAGGAAGTCCGCATGCTGCAGTTCATCCACCGCGGACGCGAACTCGGCTTCCCGCTGGAGAAGATCGCCGAGCTGCTGGCCCTGTGGCGCGACCAGGGCCGCGCGAGCGCCGACGTGCGCGTCCTGGCCCGGCAGCACATCGCCGAACTGAATCGCAAGATCGAGGAACTGCAGGCGATGAAACGCACCCTCGAGACGCTGGCCCACTCCTGCCACGGCGACCAGCGCTCGGACTGCCCGATCCTGGACGACCTGGCGACCCACTGAGCAGCTACTGCGGGGCGGCCGATGTGCATCCAGACCCTGCTGCTGGCGCTGTTCGTCCCGCTGTTGGCCCTGATCCTGCTCGGTGCCGCCGCGAGCTGGCTGGCCGGGTCCTCGCTGATCGCGGTGCGGCGCCAGCAGGTCGGTCCGGCGCCATGGCCGCAGGCGCAGCCGGCCGCGCCGCGGTCCTGCTGCTGCACGGGATCGGGAGCGACCGCCGTTCGATGCTCGCGCGGGCGCGCTTCCTGCACGCGCAGGGTTATGCGGTGCTGCTTGTCGACCTGCCCGGCCAGGGCGCGGCCTCGCTGGTCCTGTGCCGCGATTGCCCGCCGGTCGATGCGGTGGTGCGCGAATCGATGTATCCGACCATCGAGGAAGCGATCGAGGACAGGCTGCGCATGCGCCTCGGCCCGTTCGGCAGGCCGCTCGCGAACCTCCTGCTGTGGCAACTGCCGCTGCGGCTGGACATCGCTCCGGCCCAGCTGCATCCGATCGCGCGCTTGCCCGGGCTGCCGGCGCCGGTGCTGATCGCCGCCGGCAGCGCCGACCGCCATACGACCCTGCCCGAAACCATGCGCCTGTTCGCCGCCGCGCGCGAGCCGAAATCGCTGTGGGTGGTGGAGGGTGCGGAACACGTCGACCTGCATGAATACGCGCCGGCCGAGTACGAGCGACGCATCGATGGCTTCCTTGCCCACCATCTGGCGGGGCAGGCGCTGGCCAGTCCCTGAACGCCACAACGCAAAACGCCGCAATCCTTTTGCAAAGATTGCGGCGTTTTGCGCCGGTATTCCGGGGACCTTCTTGAAGGTCGGGTAGCATTTGGTGCCCACGGAGGGACTCGAACCCCCACACCTCGCGGCACATGGACCTGAACCATGCGCGTCTACCAATTCCGCCACGTGGGCATRTCAAACAACMGGTACAACRGTACARCCAACAACAAGGTAGCTTTTGGTGCCCACGGAGGGACTCGAACCCCCACACCTCGCGGCACATGGACCTGAACCATGCGCGTCTACCAATTCCGCCACGTGGGCATAACAACCACCATGAATCCTGCAAGACCGGCTTTGGTGCCCACGGAGGGACTCGAACCCCCACACCTCGCGGCACATGGACCTGAACCATGCGCGTCTACCAATTCCGCCACGTGGGCCGGGTCTTGCAATCATCGCTCGACGTTGCCGTCGAATTCCGCTACGATATCAGGCTTTGCCGATTTGCGCTAGACCAACTTTCGTTTGGCTTTTGCGCCGACCGCATCCTTCGCAGTAGCTTCGCTTTCGGCTGTGCCGTTTGCGAAGAGAGCGAAAGTATAGCGGATGAATGGCAAAAGTCAAAGTCCCCTCGGCAGGATTCCGCAGCACGCTTGGAAGGGCGGCGTTAGGCGAATCCCCCGGTCCTCCGTTACACTACGCCTGTCAAGGTGTCAATCCAACCAATATTGCGCCGCTTGCAATGCAAGCGGCGCGTTACACAGGCTCAACAAGAATAGAAGACGATTTGAAGCACCCAACCTATACCATTCCAAGCCGCGAGGAGATTCTCGGCGTTTTCCGCGATGCCAAGGGGCCGCTCGACAGCGGCGCACTGGCACGTGCCCTGCAAGTCGATCCCGAAGCGGAAGGCGTGCTCACGCGCCGCTTGAATGCGATGGAGCGTGACGGCCAGATCCGCGCCAATCCCGCCGGCCAGTACGCACTGACGGACCATTCGAGCTTCATCTCCGGCCGCATCAGCGCCCACCGCGATGGCTTCGGCTTCGTGATCCCCGATGAACCCGGCGACGACCTCTTCCTGCCCGATAAGGAAATGCAGAAGGTCCTGCACGGCGACAAGGTGCTGGCGCGCGTGGTCGGCACCGACCGCCGCGGCCGCCCCGAAGGCACGATCGTCGAAGTCACCGAGCGCGCGAATACCCACATCATCGGCCGCCTGCTGCAGGAAAACGGTGTGTGGATCGTCGCCCCCGAAGACAAGCGCATCTCCCAGGATATCCTGGTGGACGGCTCGCCGGGCAAGGCGAAATCGGGACAGGTGGTCAGCGTCGAACTGGTCGAGCAGCCTTCGCGCTTCCGCCAGCCGATCGGCCGCGTGGTCGAGGTGCTGGGCGAGCTCGACGACCCCGGCATGGAGATCGAGATCGCGGTCCGCAAGTTCGGCGTGCCGCACGTGTTTTCGCCGGCCGCGCTGAAGCAGGCCAACAAGCTGCCGAACGAAGTGCGCGACAGCGACCTTCTAGAGCGGGTCGACCTGCGCGACGTGCCGCTGGTGACCATCGACGGCGAAGACGCGCGCGACTTCGACGACGCCGTCTACTGCGAACCGGTCAAGATCGGCGCTATCCGCGGCTACCGCCTGCTGGTGGCGATCGCCGACGTCAGCCACTACGTGCGGCCGGGCGACGGCCTCGACGGCGATGCGATCGAGCGCTCGACCTCGGTCTACTTCCCGCGCCGCGTGATCCCGATGCTGCCGGAGAAGCTGTCGAACGGCCTGTGCTCGCTGAATCCGGCCGTCGACCGCCTCTGCCTGGTGTGCGACATGGTCGTGACAAGCCAAGGCGAAGTCACGGCCTACCAGTTCTACCCGGCCGTGATGCACTCGGCGGCGCGCCTGACCTATAACGAGGTCGCCGCCATCCTCGGCAACACGAAAGGGCCGGAAGCCGGCCGCCGTCCCGGCATCGTGCCGCACCTGTTGAATTTGAACGAGGTGTTCCGCGCGCTGCTGCAGCAACGCCAGGCGCGCGGCGCGATCGACTTCGAGACCACTGAGACCTATATCGTCTGCAATGCGATGGGCAAGATCGAAAAGATCATCCCGCGCACCCGCAACGACGCGCACCGCCTCATCGAAGAGTGCATGCTGGCGGCAAACGTCTGCGCGGCCGACTTCCTGATCCGCCACGACCAGCCGAGCACCTTCCGCATCCACGCGGTGCCGACCGAGGAAAAGCTGAACCAGCTGCGCACCTTCCTGAAGCAGGTCGGCCTGAACCTGGGTGGCGGCAACAAGCCGGAAGCCCGCGACTACGCCGAGCTGATGCAGAAGATCAAGGAGCGTCCGGACGCGACCCTGCTGCAGACCATGCTGCTGCGCTCGATGCAGCAGGCGGTCTACAGCCCGGACAACGTCGGCCACTTCGGCCTGGCGTATGAGCACTATGCCCACTTTACCAGCCCGATCCGCCGCTATCCCGACCTGTTGACCCACCGCGCGATCAAGGCTGTCCTGCAGGGCAAGAGGTACGAGCCGACCGGCATCGACCTGTCCAAGCTGAACACCACGGTGTCGAACGCGACCCGCAAGCAGCAGGCCAAGGACAAGGCCGCCGGCACGCAGAAGGATCCGAAGGACCTGACGGTCTGGGACGCGCTGGGCGTGCACTGCTCGGCCAACGAGCGCCGTGCCGACGAAGCTTCGCGCGACGTCGAAAACTGGCTCAAGTGCTACTACATGAAGGACCGCCTGGGCGAGGAATTCACCGGCGTGATCTCGGGCGTGACCCCGTTCGGCATCTTCGTGCAGCTCGACGAGCTGTTCGTCGAGGGCTTGGTGCACGTGAGCGGCCTGGGCCAGGATTATTTCGAGTACGACGAAGCCCGCCACGAGCTGCGCGGTAAGAACAGCGGCCAGGTGTTCGCGCTGACCGGCCAGGTGACCGTGCAGGTGGCGCGCGTCGACCTCGAGGCGCGCAAGATCGACCTGGTGCTGGCCGAGACCAAGGCCGGAAAAGAGGTGCCGGCGCCGCTGGAGCGGGCCCGCAGCGCCGCGCTGGAAGCCCTGGAGCCGAAGCCGCCGCGCCGCAGGAAGGCAAAGCAAGCCGCGACCTCGGCAAGCGCAGGCGCGGTGCCGGCTTCGCCGCAGCAGGTGCACGGCATGAAGGGCGATCCGCCGGTGCCGCCGGATTTCAGCGCCAGCGACGAGAGCGAGGACGACATCGTCTTCGTGCCGCCGACGCGCCGGAACGCCAGCCGCGCGCCGAAGAAAGCGGCTGACAAGCCGGTTGCGAAGCCGACTGCAAAGCCGGCCGCAAAGAAGGCCGCAGCAAAACAGAGCGCTCCCCGCAAGAGCGCCGCCAAGGCCCCCAAGGCCACGTCCAAAACCAGTAAAAAGAAGTAAGCATCAATGAAAAATAAAATGATTTTCGGCTTCCACGCGGTCACTTCGCGGCTGCGCCACGAAGCCCAATCGGTGGAAGAGATCTTCGTCGACGCCGGCCGCAACGACCGCCGCATGACCGACCTGATCGCCCACGCCAAGCAGCACGGTGTGCGCGTGATGCCGGTCGATGCCGAGCGCCTCGACAAGATCGTCGGTACCCGCCGCCACCAGGGCGTGATCGCCTTCGCCAGCCAGCTCTCGCTGGCGCGCAACCTGGACGAGCTGCTGGATGCGGTGGAAGGCCCGCCGCTGCTGCTGATCCTGGACGGCATCACCGACCCGCACAACCTGGGCGCCTGCCTGCGCGTGGCCGACGGCGTCGGTGCGCATGCCGTGATCGCGCCGAAGGACCGCTCGGTGGGCCTGAACGCCACCGCGGCCAAGGTCGCCAGCGGCGCTGCCGAAACCGTGCCCTACATCACCGTGACCAACCTGGCGCGCACCATGCGCGACCTGAAGGACCGCGGCGTCTGGCTGATCGGTACCTCGGACGACGCCGACAAGGGCCTGTACGAAGGCGACTTCACCGGCCCGACCGCGCTGGTCATGGGGTCGGAAGGCGAGGGCATGCGCCGCCTGACCCGCGAAACCTGCGACGTGCTGGTCAGCATCCCGATGTTCGGCTCGGTCGAGAGCCTGAACGTCTCGGTCGCCTCGGGCGTCTGCCTGTACGAGGCGCGCCGCCAGCGCCTGGCACTGGAAGCCAAGCAATAAGCGCACCCGTCGTTCCCGTTTCGCGGGAAGTCGTTTCCGGCAATGCCGGGAAGTCGTTTCCGGCAATGCCGGGAACGACGAGGCGGCTGGAATCACCCCGCCATCAGCAAACACCGCCTGGATAGGCTACCATTCGGCCTATGTTTTTTTCCAAGCTGCGCGAAGACATCCAGAGCATCATCGAACGTGACCCGGCCGCCCGCAACGGCTGGGAGGTGCTCACCTGCTACCCCGGCCTGCATGCGGTCGTCATGCACCGCTGGGCGCATGCCTGCTGGCAGGCCGGCCTGAAGTGGCTCGGCCGTTTCATCTCCTACATCGCCCGCATCATTACCGGTATCGAGATCCACCCCGGCGCCACCATCGGCCGCCGGGTCTTCATCGACCACGGCTTCGGCGTGGTGATCGGCGAAACCGCCGTGGTCGGCGACGACTGCACCATCTACCAGGGCGTCACGCTCGGCGGCACCACCCTGGTGGCCGGCACCAAGCGCCACCCGACGCTCGAGCGCGGGGTGATCGTCGGCGCCGGCGCCCAGGTGCTGGGTGCCTTCACGGTGGGCGAGTACGCGAAGATCGGCTCGAACGCGGTGGTGGTCAAGCCGGTGCCCGGCGGCGCCACCGCGGTCGGCAACCCGGCCCACATCGTGCGCAAGGAAGACCAGGTAAGGAGCGCGCAGATGTTCGCGGCCTATGGCGTCACCCCGAACGGCGACGATCCGCTGTCGAAGGCCCTGCGCAACCTGATCAACCACGTGGCCCAGCAGGACGAACAGATCGAGCGCCTGTGCTCGACCATCAAGGCGGCCGGCATTTCCTGCGCCGGCATTGCAGAGAACGACAAGCTCGACCAGGCGCAGTTGAATCGCCTGGTCGAATGAGCAACTGAAACTACTCAAATGAGCAGATGAGCAGATGAGCGAAAACAGCGACATCCCCGGCAGCTTCGACCCCGCATCCGATCTGGACCCCAACGAAATCCGCGTACTGGCCGTGCTTGCCGAGAAAGAAGCGCTCACGCCCGACAACTACCCGATGTCGCTGAACGCGGTGATGAACGGCTGTAACCAGCTGTCCAGCCGCGATCCGGTCATGCAGCTGTCCGAGGACGTGGTCCACGACACCCTGCAGCGCCTCATGCAGCGCAAGCTGGTGGGCAGCATGTCCCAGGCCGGCGCGCGCGTGGTCAAGTACGAGCACCGCATGCGCGTCAAGTGGTCGCTGGAGCAGGACAAGCTGGCCGTGCTGACCGTGCTGATGCTGCGCGGCCTGCAGACCGCCGGCGAAATCCGCACCCGCAGCGGCCGCCTGCACGAGTTCAAGTCGGTGGCCGAGGCGGAGAGCGCGCTGCAGTTCCTGATCGATAAATACCCGCCGCTGGTGGCGCGCCTGGAGCGTGCGCCCGGGACCAAGGAACCGCGCTACGGCCAGCTGCTGGGCGGCGAGATCGACGTCGCGCAAGCGGATGCGGGCGGCGCCCCGGCCTCATCCAGCGCGGCGTCCGGCGGCCGCATCGGCCAGCTGGAGCAGGAAGTGGCGGCGCTGCGCGGCGAGATCGACGAACTCAAGGCGCAGTTCGCCGCCTTCCGCCAGCAGTTCGAGTAAGGCCGGACCTTACGGCGCCGTTTCCTTCGCGGCCGGCGCCGACTCCGCCGCCTGGGCCAGCTGCGCGGGTTCCGCCGGCGGCGCGAATTCCAGCTCGACGAGCGCGTCATTGCTCCAGCTGGTGTCGCCGATCGGCAGCTTGAAGCGCTTGCCTTCGATCTTCAGCGCCATGCTGCGCTCGCCGTCGCGCAGGGTGGCCGCGCTCAGCTTTGCCGGCGCGTCGTGCGACCAGGTGCGATCGCCGCCCTTCGGCGTTTCGCCCTTGAACCACGAGCACCAGTCGGTGGTCAGCATGAAGCCGTTGATCAGGCCATTGACCCAGAACGGAATCTCTTCCTTGGCGATCGCGATCTTGACCTGGCAATCGAGGCGGACGTCGCCCATCCGGTACCGGTTGTCGGCCAGTCCCGGGCTGCGCACCCAGGTCTGGAAGCGGGCCTGGCGCTTCTTCCGGTTGAGGACCATCTCGGCCTTGGCGTCGTAGGCCGCCTCGCTGCGCGGCACCGTAAAGCGCAGGTCCTGGTCGAGGCTCAGCGGAATCGAGAACTCGTCGGCGGCGATGCGCGCCACCAGCGGCTCGTCGCCCAGCACCTTGCCGCTGCGCGCCTCGACCTGGAAGCGCAGCTGCGGCACGTTCGGCGCCAGCGCGTGCAGTTCGTCGAACTTGTCCAGTCCGGCCACCACGGCGCGGTAGCTGTGCAGCTCGGGGTTCCTGATGGCGTTGACGTGGACGGTGCGCGTGTCGTCCTTGTCCGGTTCCGCCGCCCCGGCGGGGACGGCGGCGCAGGCCAGCATGGCGAGCAGCAGGAGGATGGCGGAACGCATCATCGCCTCAGCCCTCGTCGCGCCAGCGGCGCAGGCGGATCGCACCGAAGATCATGACCGCGCCGCACAGCGCACCGATCCAGGCCTGGGCGGTGGCGAGGGTCATCCACGAGGCTTCGAACAGGACCTGCACGTCCGGACCCTGGGCGTTCTGGTGCATGCCGGGCGGGATGCCGCCGGTGAAGCTGAACCAGATGCCGGGCACGATGCCGGTCAGCAGGCGGGCGACGATCTCCTGGGCCAGCGGCATGATGTTCAGCGGCGAGCCCGAGAAGTTCTCCAGCGTATAGCTGATCCACTTCACCAGCAGCAGGGCGATCAGCGGTACGCCCACGGCCCACAGGAAGGGCTTGGTCCTGGCCCAGCACGACACCAGCAGCAGCCAGCCGATGGTCGGCAGTGCCCACACCACGTAGACCGGCAGCAGGGCGGCCAGGCGCAGCGGCTGCAGGTAGAGGTCCGGCTGGGTGAGGATGGTGCCGCCCAGGTGGACGCCGCCGATCGCCATGGCGACGCAGCCGATCAGCAGCAGGGCCAGCGAGGCGACCACGGCGAAGGCGATCGAGATCACCGGCGCCACGCACAGTGCGGTGATGGCCTTCGACAGCACCGTCATGCCGTCCGATACCGGCAGCGACTTCCAGAACAGGATGCTGCGGTCGCGGCGCTCGTCGTACAGCGCGCCCAGGCAGTAGAAGAACACGACGAAGGTCAGGATCAGGAACAGCGGCGAGCCGGCGGCGATGTACATGCCGCTCGCGACTTTCGCGACCATCGCGCGCGACTCGGCCGGCATTGCCGCGGCGAAGGCGCCGCTGCTCACGGCCTGGCCGTTGACGTGGACGATGCCGGGCGCGCCGTGCACGGCCATCCCGTAGACCATGGTGCCGCCGACCAGCAGCACCAGCAGCGCGGAGACGATTGCAGGCGCCCAGAACATCGAGCCCTTGTGCTCCCAGAACTCGCGGCGGAGCAGCCATTTCATGGTCATGGTGTTCATGCGTAGCTTCCTTTCATGGTCGCGACGAACAGGTCGGCGACGCTGGGATTGCGGGTTTCGCCGAGGGCGGCGAGCTGCTGGCGCGAGGCGCTGCCCGGCGCGGCCGAATCGAACAGCATCACGGCCTTGCCGAACACGGTGCGGCGGTCGATCGGCGACAGGGCGTTGGCGGCGCTGATCTTGTCGTGCGAGACCATCACCTCGACATAGCGCTCGCCGATCTCTTCCATCGAGGCGGCCAGCACGATCCTGCCTTCGCGGATGAACATCAGGTCGGTCAGGATGTGCTCGACTTCCTCGACCTGGTGGGTGGTGATGACGATGGTCTTGTGCTCGTCAAAATAATCTTCCAGCAGGTTCTGGTAGAACTGCTTGCGGTAGAGAATGTCCAGGCCCAGGGTCGGTTCGTCCAGCACCAGCAGCTTGGCCTCGATCGCCATCACCAGGGCCAGGTGCAGTTGCACGATCATGCCCTTCGACATCTCCTTGACCTTCATCGACGGCTTCAGGGAAGTCGCGGCGATGTAGCGCTCGGCCTTGGCGCGGTTGAAGCGCGGGTGCACGCCTTGCACGAAGTCGATCGCATCCTTCACGCGCATCCAGCGCGGCAGGATGGCGACGTCGGCGATGAAGCAGACGTCCTGCATCAGGTCGTCGCGCTGGGTGCGTGGGTCGAAGCCCAGTACCGACAGCTCGCCGTCGAAGGGGATCAGGCCAAGGGCGGCCTTGAGGGTGGTGGTCTTGCCCGAACCGTTCGGGCCGATCAGGCCGACGATGCGGCCGGCGGGGATCTCGAAGTCGATGCCGTCGACGGCGACGCGCTTGCCGTAGCGCTTGGACAGGCCGCGGGCGGAGAGGACGGCGTTCATGCCTGGCCTCCGTGCCCGCTGTTCAGCGGCTGGGCGCGCATCAAAAGCTCGACGTCCAGGCCGAGCAGGCGGATGCGCTCCAGCATCGCCGGCCATTCCTCGCGCAGGAAGCGCTCCCTTTCGCTTGCCAGCAGTTTTTCGCTGGCGCCTTCAGTGACATACATGCCGATCCCCCTTCTTTTTTCTACTAAGTTATCGTCGACCAGTTCCTGGTAAGCCTTCGAGACCGTGATCGGGTTCAGCTGGTACTCGGCGGCGATCTGCCGTACCGAGGGCAGCGGATCGCCGGCCTTGAGCACGCCGTCGAGCATCATCCCGATCACCCGGTCCTTCAATTGCCGATAAATCGGCGCATTGTCATTCCAGCCGATTGTCATTGCCGGCTCCTTGTTCTTGCGGTGCAGCCTGGACATCCATGCCTGCCTCCTCGTTGATGGGGCACTACTTCGGTGAGGTATTGAAGTGGTGTTGTAGTGAAGTATAACACCTGTTCGCAACGCGTCAAGACAGAATTTGAACGATGTCGTTCAGCCCGGATTGGGGGGGTAGAGGGGCTGGCCGTCGAGGCCGTAGCGGGTGATGCGGCCGTGCGCATCGATCGCGATCCAGCCGCCGCGCGCCGGTTCGGCATCCAGTTCCCAGTCGGGCAGCACGTAGCGGCGCCGGCCGGTCGCCGGGTCTGTATGCAGGGCGGGGCGGTGGGTATGGCCGTGGATGATGATGTCGGCGCCGGTGGCGTCGTGCAGGGCGGACACCGCATCCGGCGTGACGTCCATGGTCTCGTAGGACTTCTCGCCATGGGCCTGGCGGCTGCCTTCACGCAGGCCGGCGATGATGGCCTTGCGCTGCGCCAGCGGCATGGCCAGGAACTGCTGCTGCCAGGCCGGGTCGCGCACCTGGGCGCGAAAAGCCATGTATTCGAGGTCGCCGGTGCACTGCGCATCGCCGTGGATCAGGGCAACTTTTTCGCCCTTGAAGCTAGCCACATGGGGTTCGGCCAGCAGGCTCAGGCCGGCGGCGCGGGCGAAGTCCCGGCCGACCAGGAAGTCGCGGTTGCCGGCCATCCAGTACACGGCCACGCCGGCGTCGGACAGGGCGCGCAGCGCGTCGGCGACGCGCTGGTGGAAGGGCGTGGAGATATCGTCGTCGCCGGCCCAGTATTCGAAGATGTCGCCGAGCAGGTAGAGCGATTCGGCATGAGACGCGTGCTCGGCCAGGAAGCGGAAAAAGGCTTCGGCCGTGTGCGGATGCGATTCCTGCAGGTGCAGGTCGGAAATGAAGAGCGCAAGCGTGCGCGCGGGACTGTTCATCGGATTAACGGTGGACGTGCCCCACGCGCCTTGCTTGAATAGACTACTTGATTAAACGATTTCGGCTTTCTCGATGATCACGGCTTCGGCCGGCACGTCCGAGTGCATGCCCGAGCGGCCGGTCTTGACGGTGTTGATCTGGTCAACCACGTCCTGGCCTTCGACGACCTTGCCGAACACGGCATAGCCCCAGCCGTCCTGGCCCGGGTAGTTCAGGAAGTCGTTGTTCTTGGTGTTGATGAAGAACTGGGCCGAGGCCGAGTGCGGGGCCATGGTGCGGGCCATCGCGATGGTGTACTTGTCGTTCTTCAGGCCGTTCTTGGCTTCGTTCTCGACGGTCTTGTCGGCCGGCTTCTGGCTCATGTTCGGCTCGAAACCGCCGCCCTGGATCATGAAGTCCTTGATCACGCGGTGGAAGATCGTGTTGGTGAAGTGACCCTGGTTGACGTATTCGACGAAGTTGGCAACGGTCTTCGGCGCTTTGGCGTCGTCGAGTTCGATCTTGATGTTGCCCTTGTTGGTGGTCATGAGTACGGTGGTCATGGTTTGTCCTGTGCCTTATTGTTAAGAGTTCCGTATTTTACTGCGCTTTGAGGATGGTCGCGGACTTGATCACGACCGGTGTCACCGGCACGTTCTCCATGCCGCGCACGTCGTCGACCAGCACGCCCTTGATCTTGTCGACGACTTCCTGTCCCTTCACGACCTTGCCGAACACCGTATAGCCGGAGCCGTTCATGTTCGGATAGTCAAGGCCGGGGTTGTCGACCACGTTGATGAAGAACTGCGAGGTGGCGGTGTCCGGGTTCGATTCGCGCGCCATCGCGACGGTATAGGCAGCGTTCGACAAGCCATTGTCCGATTCGTTCTTGACCGGCGGACGGGTCTTGCGGCCGTTCAGCTTGGCGTCCATGCCGCCGGTCTGGATCATGAAGCCGTCGATCACGCGGTGGAAGATCAGGTCCTTGTAGAATCCCGCCTTGACGTACTTGAGGAAGTTGTCGACCGTCTTCGGCGCTTTTTCCTGGTTCAGCTCCAGCACGATCTCGCCCATCGTGGTTTTCAGCGAGACCTGCGGGTCGGCCGCCCAGGCCGCCGTCGACAGCAGCAGGGCGCCGGCAGCGGCGGCCGCCATGCGGGCCAGGAGGCGGGTAGGGGACGGTTTCATGATGTGCATCGTGGCTTCCTCTCTGTGGGCAAACGCAAAGTGATGTCAAGACTTTTGCAGAAAAATAAACCTGTGGCATATGCGGCCAGACAGGATTTTATCAATGCTATACTTTGCGATGGACTGTTGATTTTATCAAAGTAACAGCGAAATCAAGTCCTGACGGTCGCGACTTGGGTCATCCCCGGCACGTTGCCTAGCTGCAAGTGCGTCCGAGCGTCAAGCTCCAACCATCCAGAACACCATCCGATGAGCCAACTAAAGATTTACAACACGCTCGCGCGTGACAAGCAGATATTCGTTCCCAAGCAACCCGGCAAGATCAACATGTACGTGTGCGGGATGACGGTCTACGATTACTGCCACGTCGGTCACGCCCGGATGATGATGGCTTTCGACGTCATCTACCGCTGGTTCAAGGCCTCGGGCTACGAGGTCAGGTATGTCCGCAACATCACCGACATCGACGACAAGATCATCAGGCGCGCCGTCGACAACGGCGAAACCATGTCCCAGCTGACCACCCGCTTCATCAAGGCGATGGACGAGGACACCGCCGCCCTCGGCATCCTGCCGCCGGACTTCGCGCCGCGCGCCACCGAGCACGTGCCGCACATGCTGGCGATTATCGAGAAGCTGGAAGAAAAGGGCCTGGCCTACCAGGGCGAGGACGGCGACGTCAACTACGCCGTGCGCGAATTCCCCGGCTACGGCAAGCTGTCCGGCAAGTCGCTGGACGACCTGCGCGCCGGCGAGCGCGTCGACGTCAATACCGGCAAGCGCGATCCGCTCGACTTCGTGCTGTGGAAGGCCGGTAAGGAATCCGAACCGGCGGAAGCCAAGTGGGATTCGAAATGGGGCATCGGCCGCCCGGGCTGGCACATCGAATGCTCGGCCATGTCCTGCGCGCTGCTGGGCGAACATTTCGACATCCACGGCGGCGGCGCCGACCTGCAGTTCCCGCACCACGAGAACGAGATCGCCCAGTCGGAAGGCGCTTTTGGCCCGCCGATGGCGAACTACTGGGTCCACAACGGCTTCGTGCGCGTCGATAACGAGAAGATGTCCAAGTCGCTGGGCAATTTCTTCACGATCCGCGACGTGCTCAAGAAATACGATGCCGAAGTGATCCGCTTCTTCATCCTGCGCGCCCACTACCGCAGCCCGCTGAATTACTCGGACGTCCACATCGACGACGCCAGGGGCGCGCTGACCCGCCTGTACACGGCCCTGGCGGACGTGGACCTCGGCGGCGAGAAGGTCGAGGTCGACTGGGAAGAGGCGCATGCGCTCCGTTTCCGCGAAGCGATGGACGACGATTTCAATACCCCGCTGGCGGTAGCCGAGCTGTTCGACCTGGCTTCGGAAGTGAATCGCAGCAAATCGGTCAAGGATGCGCGCCAGCTGAAGGCGCTGGCCTCCGTGCTCGGTCTGCTCGAACGCTCGCCCCAGGAATTCCTGCGCGCCGGCACCCCGGGCGAAGGCGGCATGGATGAAGCCGCGATCATGGAGGCCATCGCCCGCCGCGCCGCCGCCAAGAAGGCGCGCAACTTCCTTGATGCCGACGCCATCCGCGCCGAGCTGACGGCCGCCGGCATCGTGCTCGAAGACAAGCCCGACGGCACGACCAACTGGCGCCGCGCCTGAGCGGCACGATCCGGAATGGCACTTTCCAAGGACCTCATGGGCTCGGCATCGACATTGCCCGACGTCCCGCCTTACTGGGCGGAGGCGAAGGCCGAGCTCATGCAGCGGGACCGCATCATGAACAAGCTGATCCCGCAGTTCGGCGACATGCACCTGCGCGGCCATCCGGACCCGTTTACGACCCTGGCCCGCTCGATCGTCGGCCAGCAGGTCACGGTCAAGGCCGCGGAAGGCGCCTGGCTCAAGCTGCGCGAACTGTGTCCGAAGATGACGCCCGCCCAGGTGATCAAGGCCGGCTTTGATCCCTTGTCCGCCTGCGGACTCTCGAAACGCAAGACCGAATACATCCTCGACCTGGCCGACCATTTCAAGGCCAAGCGGGTCCATGCCGACCTGTGGTCGCAGATGGATGACGAGGCGGTGATCGCCGAGCTGGTCCGTATCCGCGGCATCACCCGCTGGACAGCGGAGATGTTTTTGATATTTAATCTGCTCAGGCCGAACGTCCTACCGCTCGACGACGCCGGCCTGATCCAGGGCATCAGCCAGAATTATTTTTCGGGCGAACCCGTATCGCGCAGCGATGCGCGCGAAGTGGCGGCCAACTGGGAACCCTGGCGGACCGTTGCCACTTGGTATTTATGGCGCAGTTTGGACCCGATTTCCGGATAATTTCCGGTTAGAATAGCGCCCTTGCCGCCGCAGCACCGGTCGATCCCGGTCGCGGCCACGAACAACCCGGAGGTACAATGAGTAAAACAACTTTCCTCAGTTTTGAACAGCCGATCGCCGAGCTCGATTCCAAAATTGAAGAGCTGCGTTTCGTGCAGGACGATTCGGCTGTCGACATCTCGGAAGAGATCGACCGCCTGGCCAAGAAGAGCCAGCAACTGACGAAAGACATCTACGCCAAGCTGACGCCATGGCAGGTTTCCCAGATCGCGCGCCACCCGCAGCGTCCGTATACGATGGACTACGTGAACGCGATCTTCACCGATTTCCATGAGCTGCACGGCGACCGTACCTTCGCGGACGACCAGTCCATCATCGGCGGCCTGGCCCGTTTCAACGGCCAGGCCTGCATGGTGATCGGCCACCAGAAGGGCCGCGACACCAAGGAACGCGCGATGCGCAACTTCGGCATGCCGCGTCCGGAAGGCTATCGCAAGGCGATGCGCCTGATGAAGCTGGCCGAGAAATTCAACCTGCCGATCTTCACCTTCGTCGACACGCCGGGCGCCTTCCCGGGCATCGACGCCGAAGAGCGCGGCCAGTCCGAAGCGATCGGCCATAACCTGTACGTCATGGCCGAGCTGAAAGTGCCGCTGATCGCCACCATCATCGGCGAAGGCGGTTCGGGCGGCGCGCTGGCGATCGCCGTCGGCGACGCCGTGCTGATGCTGCAGTACGCGACCTATTCGGTGATCTCGCCGGAAGGCTGCGCCTCGATCCTGTGGAAAACCTCCGAGCGCGCGGCCGACGCCGCCGACGCCCTCGGCCTGACCGCCCACCGCCTGAAGGCCATCGGCCTGATCGACAAAATCGTCAGCGAACCGCTGGGCGGCGCCCATCGCGACCCGGCCGCCATGGCCCAGGGCCTGAAGCGCGCGCTGGCCGACACCCTGCGCCAGTTCCAGGGCATGAAGACCAAGGATCTGCTGGAAGCCCGTCACGCGAAGCTGATGGCTTACGGTAAATTCAAGGAAACCCTGCCGCGCGAAGAGTGAGCTCCCGTAAGAACGGACCGGACGACGACGCCGGTCCGGCCGCCCTTGCCGCGGCATCCTTTGCGCAGGCTTTCGCTCAGTTACGCGATGAGCTGCGCGCAGAACATTCCCCATCCTCCATCGCGGTCGCCCTCAGCGGCGGCCTCGATTCCATGGTCCTGCTGCATCTGGCGCACCAAGCCGCCAGTGCCGCCGGCCTGCCGCTGTTCGCCTTCCACGTCCACCACGGCCTGAGCCCGAACGCCGATGCCTGGCGCGCGCATTGCGCGGACGCGGCGGCAGCGCTGGGCGTGCCTTTCGACCATCGCGACGTCATGGTAGAGAAGGGCAGGAGCGGGCTGGAAGCAGCGGCCCGCAAACGGCGCTACGCGGCGCTGGGCGAGATGTGCCGCGCCCATGGCGTCGACCTGCTGCTGACCGCCCACCATCTCGACGACCAGGCCGAGACCGTGCTGCTGCAATTGATGCGCGGCTCCGGGCCGGCCGGCCTGTCCGGCATGGATGCATCCAACCGCGCACCAGGCCTGCTCGGCGACGAGCGGCTGGTGATGGCGCGTCCGCTGCTGGCGGTGGCGCGCGCCGAACTGGAAGCGTTTGCCGCGGCGCAGCAGATCGCCTGGGTCGAGGACGAATCCAACAGCGATCCGCGCTACGCCCGCAACGCGCTGCGCCGCCAGGTGATGCCGGTGCTGGCCCAGGCCTTCCCGGGCTTCCAGCGCCGCATCGCCCGCAGCGGCGCCCATGCGCAGTCCGCCCAGCGCCTGCTGGACGAGCTGGCCGGGCAGGACCTGGCGGCCTGCCTGGTGGGCGAGGGCCTCGACCTGGCGCGCCTGCGCAACTTCAGCCGCGACCGCGTCAACAACCTGCTGCGCCACTGGTTCTCGGTGCGCCGCCTGGGCATGCCCTCGACCGCCTGGCTGGAGCAGATGGTGGCGCAACTGCTGTCGGCGCGCGAGGATGCGCAGCCGCTGGTGTCGCATCCGGAAGTCGATGCGCGCCGCTACCGCGACCGTCTCTACCTGGTGCCGAAGCAGAAGGATCTGGCCGGCCTGCGCGATCCCGACGACGAAGGCATCATCGTCAAGCATGCCCAGGCCTTCCGCTGGAACGGCGAGCCCAGCATCGCCTTCCCGGACTACGGCGGGGTGCTGCATTTCGATGTGGCCGATACCGGGCTCCAGCCGGACTGGCTGCGCGGCCGCCCGCTGGAGATCGACTTCCGCAAGGGCGGCGAGCGCCTGAAGCTGGCGCCGAACCGTCCGACCCGCGGCCTGAAGCAACTGTTCCAGGCGGCCAATGTGCCGGTGTGGGAGCGTTCGCGCCTGCCGATCGTCAGCACCGGCTTCGACCTGCTGTTCGCCGCCGGGCTGGGGATGGATTGCCGGCACGTCGAACAAGGGGAAGGGCGCATCGCCCTGCGCTGGCAAGCCCTGTGAAGGTGGGCGGAAAGCGCTAATATGCACTTTCTGCATTACCTTATTCCAATAAGGTATAGATTTCGCATTACCACGTATTGTGATTCTGCACCGCAGCATGTAGAGTTTAAGACCCCTTCTATTTTTACAAGCGGAAATCCCCACTGTCATGGCTTTAATAGTCCACAAATACGGCGGCACGTCGATGGGATCGACGGACCGCATCAAGAACGTCGCTGCGCGCGTCGCCAAATGGCACGACGCCGGCCACCAGATCGTCGTCGTCCCCTCCGCCATGTCGGGCGAAACCAATCGCCTGATCGGCCTGGCAAAAGAGATCATGGCGCAGCCGGATCCGCGCGAGCTAGACATGATCGCCTCGACCGGCGAGCAAGTGTCCGTCGGCCTGCTGGCGATGGCGCTGCTGGCACGCGGCAAGGATGCGGTCTCGTACACCGGCTGGCAGGTGGGCATCAAGACCGATTCCGCCTTCACCAAGGCGCGCATCCAGTCGATCGACGACTCGCGCGTGCGCGGCGACCTCGAGGCCGGCAAGATCGTGATCATCACCGGCTTCCAGGGTGTGGACGACGAAGGCAATATCTCGACCCTGGGCCGCGGCGGCTCGGACACCTCGGCGGTGGCGATCGCGGCCGCGATGAAGGCCGACGAGTGCCTGATCTACACCGACGTCGACGGCGTCTACACCACCGACCCGCGCGTGGTGGACGAGGCGCGCCGCCTGCACAAGATCACCTTCGAGGAGATGCTGGAACTGGCCTCGCTGGGCTCGAAAGTGCTGCAGACCCGCTCCGTGGAATTCGCCGGCAACTACCGCGTCCCGACCCGCGTGCTGTCGTCGCTGACCGATCCCCTGATGCCGCTCGAAGAAGAAGCCATCTCGGGCACCCTGATTTCGTTTGAGGAAGAAAACAACATGGAACAAGCCGTCATCTCCGGCATCGCCTTCCACCGCGATGAAGCCAAAATCACCGTCCTGGGCGTCCCGGACAAGCCGGGCGTCGCTTACCACATCCTCGGCCCCGTCTCGGACGCGAACATCGAGGTCGACATGATCATACAGAACGTGTCGGTAGACGGTAAAACGGACTTCACCTTCACGGTCTCGCGCAACGACTACCAGCGCGCCCTGGGCGTCCTCGAAGCGAACAAGGAAGAACTGGGCTTCACCCGCCTGCTGGGCGATGCGAAAGTGTCGAAGGTCTCGGCGGTCGGCGTCGGCATGCGCAGCCACGTCGGCGTCGCCTCGCAGATGTTCCGCACCCTGGCGGAAGAGGGCATCAACATCATGATGATCTCGACCTCCGAGATCAAGATTTCGGTCCTGATCGACGAGAAATACATGGAGCTGGCGGTACGCGCCCTGCATAAAGCGTTTGACTTGGAGAAAGCTTAACTTTTTCAAAAAAATTGGCCGTGCTTCCTTGACCAAATGAAGTGTGGCCATTAATATGCGTGCACTCAGCGACAACGAGCAACACTGTTAAGAGCTGACTGGAGGCGTGGCCGAGTGGCCGAAGGCACTTCCCTGCTAAGGAAGCATACGGGCTTAAACCTGTATCGTGGGTTCGAATCCCACCGCCTCCGCCAGAGATTCAAACAAAAAAGCGACCGCCAGGTCGCTTTTTTGTTTTCCGCGGCAGAACAGGCGAGCAGGGCGCCTGCGCGCCCTGCGGGTGGGATTCGAAGCCGCGCGCATGCTTGCGCGCGGGCGGCCTGCGGAATGTAGGCGAATCCCACCGCCTCCGCCAGAGATTCAAACAAAAAAGCGACCGCCAGGTCGCTTTTTCGTTTTCCGCGGCATACACGCCGCCCTGCACACCGACTCATGCAGCCGCGCGGCCCCGTGAAGCCGGCCGCATGCAGCCATGGACAAGCAGGCCGGCCGCGGCGGCCGTCACGGCGGCAAGCATGAAGGCGTGCGCAAATCCGGCGCCGAAGCCGGCGTGGACCAGGGATTCGAGGGCGGGAGCCGGCAGGCCCTTGGCGGCGCCGACAGCGTGCCCGAGGTCGCCGGCCACCAACCGTTCGACCATGGCGGGCGCCACAGGCAGGCCGAGCCGCGGCAGGCCTTCCAGCAGCAGGCCGCGTACGCCGCTGGCCAGCACCGATCCGAGGCTTGCGAAGCCGAGGAGGATGCCGCAGAAGCGCGAGGTTGTGCTGATTCCCGATGCCATGCCGGCGCGCTCGGCCGGCACCGCACCCATGATGGCTTTCTGCGTTTCGCCGTTGAGCAGGCCGCCGCCGGCCCCCAGTATCGCCATCCCGACGGCGTCGAGGACGCCCGCACCGGTCGTGCGTGCCGAGTACGCCATGACCAGGTTGCCGGCGCCGACGACCAGCAGTCCGAGCGTCAGGATCCGGTAAGCGGGCATGGACGCCGCGAGCCAGCGCCCCACCTGGGGAAACACCAGCATCGACAGTGCGAACGGCAGCATGCGTACGGCCGCCGCGAGCGGCACCGCGCCGCGCGCGTTCTGCAGATAGAGGGGCAAAAGGGAGGCCATGACCTGTGCCGACGCCGCATACGCCAGCATCGCGACGATGCCCCCGATGAAGCGGCGGTTGCGGAACAGCGCCAGATCCAGCATCGGCGCCGGCGTCCGGCGTTCGACGCCGACGAACAGCGCGAACAGGCTGGCGCCGGCCAGGCAGCGCAGCAGCACCGGGGCGCTGGTCCAGCCTTCCGCCGGGCCGCCGATCAAGGCCCAGGTAAACGCAAACATCGCTGCCGAGAACAGCAGGACGCCCGGGAAGTCGACGCTGCGCCGTTCCGGGTAGCGCGATTCGGGCACCCAGCGCAGCACGGCGAGCGCCAGCCCCGCGCACACCGGCAGGTTGATCAGGAAGGCCCAGCGCCAGCCCAGCGCATGGCTGATGACGCCGCCGACGAGAGGCGACAGCACCATCGTCAATCCCATGATGGCGCCCCACACCGCCCATACCCGGGCGCGGTCCGCCTCGCCGTGGAAGGCGTGGCCGATCACCGCCAGGGAAGGGGCGAGCAGGAATGCCGCACCCACGCCCTGCGCCGCGCGCGCGAGGTAGAGGCCCTGCGCGGTGGAGACCACGGCGCAGGCCAGCGAAGCAATCGCGAACCCCGTCAGGCCTGTAAGCAGCACGAGCTTGCGTCCGCAACGGTCGGCAATCGCGCCGGCCGGCAGGAGCAGGGCTGCAAAGCACAGCAGGTAGGTGCTGACGACCCATTCGATGTCGGCAAAGGTGGCGTTCAGGTCCCTTGCGATGGCTGGGAGGACCATGCCGACCAGGTTGGTGTCGAGGACAGTCACGGCGCAGCCCAGCGATGCGGTCAACAGCAGTGCCGTGGAAGAAGCACGGGCGCGGCTCACCGGTAGATCGAGGGCGAGTTGTCGAGAGGGCATGGCGATGGGCTCCGTTTGCTTGGGTCAATCGCCATTACAACCGAGGATTCAATTAGCTTCAATCACGCAAAAAGATGAAATAATTCGCTAATATCGAATACTGAAAGCTGGAAGCGCATATGGACCTGCGACACCTCCGATATTTCGTGGTCGTGGCTGAGGAGCTGCATTTCGCGCGCGCCGCCGAGCGGCTTGGCATCGCGCCGTCGACGCTGACGGTACAGATCCAGGAGGTCGAAAGGGTGCTCGACGCAAGGCTGCTGCAGCGGACCAAGCGCAGCGTGAGCCTGACGGCGGCCGGCCAGCTGTTTCTCGAGCAAGCGCGCGCCAGCCTTGCGCAATTCGACCGGGCGCTGAACGTCGGGCGGCGCGCCGGCCGCGGCGAGCTCGGCTGGATAAAACTGGGTTATGTCGGCTCGGCCGTGTTTGCCGGCATCCTGCAGCAGCAAATGCTGCGCTTTCGCGCGGCATGGCCGGAAGTCCAGCTGGAAGCGAAAGAAGTGCCGATGGGGCGGCTGCCCGACCTGGTCGCGGGCGGGCAGGTCGACATCGGCTTCGTGCGCCTGCCGATCGCGCTGCCGGACGAACTCGGCGTCCATGTCCTGCAGCGTAACCGGTTCTGCGTGGCCCTGCCTGCCGATCACCGGCTTGCCGCGGCGGTGTCGCCGATCCTGCCGCAGCAGCTGGCCGACGAGAGCTTCGTCGTGCCCGAACAGGAGCTGGGCACGCGCGAGGTGGGACGGCGCGGCGGATTCAGCCCCAGGATCGTCGCCACGCCCGGCAGCCTGGTGGCGGTGCTGGCCAAAGTCTCGATGCGCACCGGTGTCGCGGTGGTGCCGGACGTGCTGGTCACGACCGTCCTGTTGCCCGACGTCGTGTTCAAGCCGCTCGCCGGAGACGCGATTACCTCCGATCTGGCGGCCGTGTTCCGCCGCAATGAGCGCGCTCCGGCCGTGAAGAACATGATCCGGCAGCTCGCGCAAGCCGCATTGCCGGACGGTTGATTCCGGCATGCGTCTCCGAGCCGCCCACCGCGCGCACGCTCGTGCGCGGGCGGTCTGCAATCGGGAGGATGATTCGTCATATCCCATCAAGTCCTGAAATCAGCCGCCATGCAAACGAAACCAAGGACCAGACGAAACAATGCCTCGACCTCCCAACTGGACCTGCCCTTCGTCCAGCCCGAAACCCTGCGCAACCTGGGCTATTACCTCGGCATCTGCAAGGCCTTCGCCGCCTACCACAAGCGCTGGCCGACGCCCGGGTCGACCCGCGAGGAATTCCGCGCCGCGCGCGTGCCGGAGTACGACGGCACGCGGCTCGAGCGCGAGCTGCGTTTTCCCGGCCCGGCACTCGAAGCCGACCCCGCCTACCAGGCGCTGCGCGAGCGCTGCCTGGCCGACGATCCCCACGCTGAAGTAAGCATATCGGCGCTGCATCCAGGCTACCGCGAAACCCTGCAGGACGAAGATGTCGCCACACTCTTCGACACCATCACACTGCCAGGCAACGCCGGCCCGGGCGCGGTCCGCTACGCCACCGGACTACCGGCGCATGCTCACGACGAACTGAGCTTGCGCCTCGGCGCGGCAGTGCGCGCGCAGGCGCTTGCCCTTGCCGCACTCGATCCCGACGATCCCATGGTGCGCGCAAAAGCCTTCTCCGTGCGCGTGCGGGCGACGGGCGAGCTGACGAGCTTCATGGAGCGCATCGGCATGCCGCTTCCGCCGCCGCCCGAAGGGCTGGCCGACCATTACCTTCTCGAGGCCGACGACCAGGGGCGCCTCACCATCCGCTACCAGCTGCGGGAGGGCAGCCGCTACGCGGGCCGCTTCGACGTCCAGCGGCTGACCGGACAACTCGCATCGGCCTACGCCGCCAGCCCGGAGCTCGCCCGCCTGCGCAATACCTGAGCGAATGGGCCGGCGCCATCCGCCTATCGACGTTTCCTGGTCCGGCCCGCGGACGGCGTCACATCCGCGCCGCCGAACAGGTCGGGCTGGACCGGCGTCGCGGACGGTACGGGCGCGGCGGGCGCCGGCGGAGCAGGGGACGGAGGCTCGGCCGGGCCGGCGGTATCGAAAGGATCGATCGCGGCCGCCAGGCCGTTCGCATACGCCAGCACCTGGTCGAGGATGTCAACTTTGGCGGCATCGAGGGGCTCGCCCGCCTGGCCCAGCCTGCGCCGGCAATCGGCGACCGCGGCCCGGACCATCGAGACCGTGCGGCTGCCGGGATAGCCCGAGATCAGCTTGTCGAAGCGGTGCTCTTCCCACTTGTCCTGCTCCCGCTGGGACAGGAAGGCCGGATAGTGGCGCGCCTTGTAGCGCAGGAAGAGGGCGGTCAGCCTGGGATCGCTGAACTCCGGCCTGACCGACGCCAGGTTGGCCGGATCCAGGGTCAACAGCTGGTCGAGGGTGCGGCGGTCGTTGCCGATGAAGCCCGCGTACAGGGCCTCTTCGGGATCGCCGTCGAAGGATGGCGGCGTAAACGCCACCTGCAGCAGCCGGGGCAGGTCGACCGCCTGCAGCACCTCCCGCATGTCGGGGACGTTCGCCAGCGCCGCATCGAGATCGATGCCCAGCTCGGCCGCCCGCTCCGGCGACAGGAGATCCAGCTTCCTGAACACGGCCGGCGACTTGTTCGCGGCGATGCAGTGGATGGGCATGCGGCTGAAGCCCTCGGGCTGGTCCTCCTGCCTGGTGAACAGGCGCCTGCGCAGGGTCTCGGCGTCGATGTCGAGCAGCTGGCGCGGATCCCCGGCCAGGTCCCAGGCGATGACTTCGTTCCTGTTGGTGGGGTGGGCCGCGACCGGCATCATGATCCTGACCCCGGCGGTTTCCGGCGAGCCGCGTCCGACATGGAGGAAGGGCGCCTGCCGTTCCGGGTCCATTTCCTGTAGCGCCAAGGCCTTGTCGCGCATCGAGAAGCAATGCGCGTACAGCGCCGGCTGCCGCTGCCGGATCAGCCGTGCGAGCCCGATGGTGGCGCCGACGTCGGACAGCGCATCGTGCGCCAGTTCGTGCGGCAGGCCGTTCGCCTTGCTGAGGCGCGCCAGCTTGAACGACGGCTTGCCCTGGTCGTCGCGCGGCCACTCCAGCGTGTCGGGGCGCAGGGCGTGGACGGCGCGCACCAGCCCGATCAGGTCCCACCTGCCGCATCCATCCTTCCATTCGCGGGCATAAGGATCGATGAGGTTCCGCCAGAACATGAAGCGCGTGATCTCGTCGTCGAAGGCGATCGAGTTGTAGCCGAAAGAAATCGTTCCCGGCATCGTCATCTGGCGGCGGACTTCCGCCACGAACTGCAGTTCCGGGAGGCCCGCTTCCTCGCACAACTGCGGCGTGATGCCGGTGATGACGCAGGCATCGGGGTCGGGCAGCAGGTCCGGATAAGGCTTGCAGTACAGGGTCATCGGCGTGCCGATGAGCTTCAGTTCCATATCGGTGCGAACGCAGGCGAACTGCATCGGCCGGTCACGGCTCGGATCCAGGCCCGTCGTTTCGTAATCGAAGACCAGCAAACTGTTCATTGGGCCTCTCATGGAAGTGGACACCATGCCAACATGATACGCGCGATGCAAAAATGTGAGCATCATGACAAATCCGCGCGTACCGGCAGCGGGGCAAGTGTTGCATTTTGTCCCGAACTGCTTCACCTCAAGAAAGACCCTATGCTTTCGAATTTCCGTATCGGTTCGCGCCTGGCGATCGGCTTCAGCATCACGATCGCCATCATGTTGCTGATGTCGCTGATCGGCATTAACCGCATCCGTCACACCAGCGCGCTCACCGACCAGATCGTCAAGCAGCGCTATGTGGCGGTTGAGCAGACCAACGTCATGCGCAGCTACGCCAACCGCGGCGCGCAGGCCTTGCGCAATGCCATGCTGGCAACCGACCCGGCGCAATCGGCCAAGTTCTTCGACGCCGTGCTCGATGCCGACCGCGTCGGCAGCGAAGCCGCCGGCAAGCTCGGCCAGCTGATGAGTTCGGACGAAGAAAGGAAGCTGCTCGGCGACCAGGGCAGTGCCTTCGCGGCCTTCACCGCCAAGCGCGCGCTAGCCATCGACCAGTTCAACAAGGGCGATCGCGCGGCCGCCATCGACTTCCTGTTCGCCACCGTGATCCCGCTGCAAAACGCCTATTTCGGCCGTCTCGACGCCTTGCTCAAGCACGAAACCGAACGCGTGGACCGGCTGGGCCAGGAGGCCTCCGAAGCGTCGCACGACGCCACCGTTCTCATGCTGGCGCTGCTGGCCCTGGCGACGGTCGTCTCGGCCCTTGCCGGCTACCTGATCACGAAGTCGGTCACCAGGCCGATCGGCGAAGCGGTGGCGCTCGCCGAAACCGTCGCCCAGGGCGACCTGACGATGAGGATCGAGGTCACGCGCGGCGAAACCGGACGCCTGATGGAGGCGCTCAAGACCATGGTGGCCAGCCTCACGGACACCGTGAGCGCGGTCCGTTCGAGCACCGACACCATCGCGACGGCTTCGGCGCAGATCGCCGCCGGCAACCTGAACCTGTCCTCGCGAACCGAAGCGCAGGCCGGCAGCCTCGAAGAAACCGCCTCGTCGATGGAAGAATTGACCTCGATCGTCAAGACCAACGCCGACAACGCGCGCCAGGCAAGACAGTTCGTCGTGTCGGCCGCCGACCACGCCAGCCGGGGCGGCGAGGTGGTCACCGAGGTGGTCTCGACCATGGGGGCGATCAAGCAAAGCTCGGCCAAGATCGTCGAGATCATCGGCGTGATCGACAGCATCGCCTTCCAGACCAATATCCTCGCGCTCAACGCCGCGGTGGAAGCGGCGCGTGCCGGCGAACAGGGCCGCGGCTTCGCCGTGGTGGCGGCCGAGGTGCGCAACCTGGCGCAGCGCTCGGCCGGCGCGGCCAAGGAGATCAAGGCGCTGATCGAGGACTCGGTCGCCAAGGTCGACGCCGGCGGCCGCCTGGTCGACCAGGCCGGCAGCACGATGAGCGACATCGTCGGCTCGGTGAACAAGGTGGCCGCGCTGATGAACGAATTCGCCGCCGCCAGCGCGGAGCAGAGCACGGGCATCGAGCAGGTCAACATTGCCATCGTCGAGATGGATCAATCCACCCAGCAGAACGCCGCGCTGGTCGAGGAGGCCGCGGCGGCGGCGGCGAGCCTGGAAGAGGAGGCGCATCACCTGTCGGACGCCGTCGGCGTGTTCAAACTGCACGCGGGGTCGTTGGATCGCCGGCCGCCGCGCCGGCCAGCCTTAAGCATGTGAAGCCGGCCACGCCGGAAACCAGCGAGGCGACCAGGATCGCCATCTTCGACCCGTTGACGATGCCGGCCTCGCCCGTGAAGGCGAGATTGGTGATGAAGATCGACATGGTGAAGCCGATCCCGCCCAGCAGGCCGGCGCCGAGCACGTGGCGCCAGGCCAGGCCGGGCGGCAGGCGGCACAGCCCGAGCGACACGGCGGCGAAGCTCGCCAGCACGATCCCGACCGGTTTTCCGGCGCCCAGGCCGAGGACGATGCCCAGGCTGTTGGACGTCATCAGTCCCTGCACCCAGTCCGCGCCGATCGTCACGCCCGTGTTTGCCAGGGCGAAGACTGGCAGGATCAGGAAGGCCACCGGCTTGTGCAGCAGGTGTTCGAGCCGGTGCGATGGCGAAGTCTCGTCGTCGCTCCTGGCGGAATACGGGATCGCAAAGGCCAGCAGGACGCCGGCGATGGTCGCGTGCACGCCGGACTTCAGCATGCAGAACCACATCAGGACACCGCCCAGCAGATAGGGCGCCAGGGCCATCACGCGTCCCATCCGGTTCAGCAGCACCAGCAGGACGAACACCGCCAGCGCCGCGGCCAGCCAGCCGAGCGAGACTTCCGCCGTATAGAAGAGAGCGATCACGACGATGGCCCCGAGGTCGTCCATGACCGCCAGGGCCGTAAGGAAGATCTTCAGCGAGGCCGGCACGCGGCTGCCCAGCAGGGCCAGCACGCCGAGGGCGAAGGCGATGTCGGTGGCCATCGGGATGCCGAGCCCCGCCTGCGTCGGCGTGCCGTGGTTCAGGCCGAAATGGATGAGCGCCGGGACGACGATCCCGCCGGCCGCCGCCACGATGGGGAGCAGGGCGTTCTTCAGCTCGGACAGTTCGCCGTTGTACAGCTCGCGTTCCAGTTCGAGCCCGATCAGCAGGAAGAACACCGCCATCAAGGCGTCGTTGACCCAGTTTTCCACCGTCAGGCCGGCCAAGGGCTGCTGCCAGAAATGCAGGTATTGCCCGCCCAGCGGCGAGTTCGCAAGCAGGAGGGAGACGAGGGTGCAGAGGATCAGGACGGTGCCGCCGGCTTTTCCGGATGCGGCAAATTCTTGGAAAGTATTCGAGAGGAAGCGGGTCATATGGGCGTGATTTGACCGCGTGGCGGCCCGACCAGCGCGAATCCTGTCGTACCGGGCGGTACGATCACCCAGCCGCTATTATAGCCGGGTGTGGAATGTGCGACGCCGCCTTTCCCATTTTACATGTCGGGATGATATGATGCTCAGAATCATTATTTTGTTTTTTGCATCTGTCCCCCGTAATGGAATCACAGCAATTTCTCTTTGGCGAATGGGTGGTCGACCCCTCGACCAACAGCATTCACCAATCGGGGGAACGCCGGCAGATGGAGCCGCGGGCCATGGAAGTGCTCGTGGTGCTGTGCAAGGCGGCCGGCAAGATCGTCAGCGCCGATGAACTGCTGGCGCAATGCTGGCGCACCGACGTCTACGGCGACAATCCCGTCCACAAGATCCTCGCCCAGCTGCGGCGCCTGCTCGGCGACACCGCCAGTGCGCCCAGCTACATCGAAACCGTGCGCAAGCGCGGCTACCGCACCCTGGCCCCGGTCAGCTTCGGCAAATCGGGGCAGGGGACGGCCGGCAGGTGGGCGGACCGGACCCCGTTCCGCGGGCTGGCCGCCTTCGATGAAACGCATGCCCAGGTCTTCTTCGGCCGCGACGAGGCCATCCGCCGGCTCCTGAAGTCGGTGGACGCCCAGATCGGGGCGGGGCTGGCGCTGCAGCTGGTGCTCGGGCCCAGCGGCTCGGGCAAGTCCTCGCTGGTCCGCGCCGGCCTGTTCCCGGCGCTGGCGCCGGCGCTGCGCGGCGGCGGACCGGCCCTGCTGTCCACCACCGTCTTCGATCTCGCCGAGCAGGGCGAGCAGAGCCTGCTGGTCGCCCTGGCCGGCGCCATGCTCGACCTGCAGGCCGGCGATGACGGCGTGTTCCCCGGCGACAGCGCGATGTCCCTCGCCAGCCGACTGGAGCGGGACCGCGAAGGCGTGCTGCGCCAGCTGGCGCAAGCCCTGGCCGCGGGGCAGGGCGACTACGGCCAGCTGCGCTTCGGCATCTTCATCGACCACGCCGAGGCCCTGTTCGCGCCGGGCCGCTGTCTTGACGCGGAACGCGACGCGCTGCTGGGGACCATCGAGGCCCTGGCGCGCAGCGGCGCGGCCCTGCTGGTGATCGGCTGCCGCAACGATTTTTATCCGCACATCGCCCGCCACCCGCTGCTGATGGACGGGAAGCCGAATGGCGCCCACTTCGACCTGGCGCCGCCCACCTTCGCCGAGATCGCCCAGATCATCCGGCTGCCGGTGGCCGCCGCCGGGCTCTCCTTCGGTACCGATCCGCAGACCCAGGCGCGCCTGGACGACGTGCTGTGCGAAAGCGCCGCCGCCAGCCCGGACGCCTTGCCGCTGCTGCAGTACTGCCTGCAAGAGCTGTATGCCCTGCGCAGCGACAGCGGCGAGCTGGGTTTCGACGCCTTCCGCCAGCTCGGCGGCGTCGAGGGCGCGATCGCCCAGCGCGCCGAGCAGGTGGTCGCCCGCTTCGACGAGGCGCAAAAGGCCGCGCTGGAGCGCGTCATGTCGCTGGTGGTGGTCATCGCCGCCAACGAGGAGACCGTGACCAGCCGCCGGGCGCCGTGGTCGGCGCTGCGCGGCGAGGCCGAGCGCCGGGTGGTCGACGCCCTGGTCGAATCGCGCCTGTTCGTCAGCGAGCTGCTGGGCGAGGTGCCCGGTTTCGGCATCGCCCACGAAGCCATCCTGCGGCGCTGGCCGCGCATGCGCGAATGGATCGAGGTCCACAAGAGCGCCTTGCTGGAGCATGCGCGGCTGGCCAACCAGGCCGCGCGCTGGGTGCGCGAAGGGCGCAGCGCCGAGCTGCTGCTGCCGCGCGGTAAACAACTGGAAGCGGCGCGGACGTTGCAGGAGTCCGGCCAGTTCGCGCTGAGCGAAGACCAGGCGCAGTTGATCCGCCTGTCGCTGCACCGCGCACGCAGGGGCGAGCGCCTGCGGCTGATGGCCATGGGCAGCATCGTCGTGCTTGCGCTGCTGGCGCTGGCGCTGGGCATCAGCGCCACCGCCTCGCGCAAGCTGGCCGAGCAGCGCCGCCTCGAGGCCGAAGGCCTGATGGGCTATATGCTGGGCGACTTCGCGGACAAGCTGCGCCCTCTCGGCCGCCTCGACCTGCTCGACGGCGTCAGCACCAAGGCCCTCGACTACCTCGGCGCCAGGGGCGAACAGGAGTCGAGCATGACCGCGCTGGCGCAGCGCGCGCAGGCGCTGCAGGTCATCGCCGAAGTGCGCCGCGCGCGCGGCGATTCCAAAGGCGCGGTGCAGGCGCTGGACGCGGGCCAGCGCATTCTCATGGAACAGCATGGCCGCGCGCCGGCGAACGTCGAGGTGCTCAAGAACCTGGGTGTGAATGCGTATTGGCTTGGGCAGGTGGCGAAGGACCGCAGCGACTTCGACAAGGCTGCCGCGCACTGGCAGGACTACCGCCGCTTCAGCGACGACCTGAGCCGCCTCGAGCCCGGCAACGTGACGTGGTGGATGGAGCAGTCCTACGCCCACAACAATCTCGGCTCGCTGGCGGTTTCGGGTGGCGATCCCCAGACCGCGGCGCGTGAATTCGAACAGTCGATCGCCCTCAAGCGCCGTGTGCTCGAGCGCCAGCCGAACGACTGGCCGCTGTTGAAAGAGCTGGCGGGAAGCGTTTCGTGGCTGGGCGCCGCCAGACAGGCGCTGGGCGAGTTGAGTGCCGCGGGCGCACTGTATGAAGAGGAGATGGCGATCGTCCAGCGGCTGCGGGCAATGGCGCCGGGCGAGGCGCTGTGGGCCAGGAGCGAGGCCTGGGCGCTCCAGCACCGGGCCGCCAACCGCCTGGCACAGGGTCAGGACGAGGCGGCGCTGCACGACTACCGGGCCGCGCGCCTGCTGATGGCAGGACTTGCGAAGGCGGACGAGAAGAATCTCGGCTGGCAGGCCGAAGCCGGTGGGCTGGAATTGCAGGAGCTGGTCATCATGGCGCGCACCGAAGGCAGCGCCCGCGCCGTCGCCGCGATGCGGGATCTGCATGCGCGCATGGCCGGCCTGGCGGCAAGGGATCCGAAAAACGCCACCTGGGCGCGAACGGCGGGCCTGACCCAGGCCTGGCTGGCGGAACTGCTGCTGCAGGACGGCCGGGCCGGGCCCGCACGCGAAGAAATCCAGGCTGCGTTGGCGCGGCTGCGTGAACTCCACGCCGCCAACAAGGCAAACAAGACCCTGGGCCAGGCCCTGATCCGGGCCTTGCTGGTGTCGGCCGACGTCGACAATGCCGCGGGCGACGGCGCCGCGGCGCGCACGGCCTGCCGTGGCGTCGTCGACATGCTGGGGCCGGACGCGCCGTCCTCGCGCGACTACTATGTGCTCGAGCCCTGGGTCAGGGCCAACTACTGTCTCGGCCAGGACGGTCCCGCCGGGCAGGCGGCCGGGCGCCTCAAGAGCTTCGGCTTCGCCGACCGCGGCTATCTGCAATTCCTGTCTTTACAAAGCAAAACGAAAGGGAAGTCATGAAGACGGCTACACCACAACGCAACGTCACGATCGCGATCTGCGGCCGCAGCGCGGACGACGCCCAAGTCAGGTACAGCTACTGGTCGCCGGTCGACGGCGTCACGCGCACCGCCACGTCGAGGTGCCACCTGGACCAGACGCGCGCGACCAACACGCTGTTCCTGCTGGATTACCAGTCCAGCCTGAACGGCTGGACGATCACCGGCGTCGAGCCGAATCCGGCCGGCGCACCGGCGCTGGAAACCATCCCCGGCCCGGCCGGGCAGTCGGTGATGACGCTGTTCCCGAGCCTGCCCGTCGCCGAGACCTTCAAGTTCTTCATCGTGTACACGAACACCCTGACGGGCGCGGTGGTCCGTTTCGATCCGCAGGAAGACAACACCCCGGTCCCGCCATGATGCACTGAGCTTCGCTCTTCCAGCATGAAATACGGGCCGCGCATTGTCGTGGCCCGTGTCTTTTTTAATCTTTGAAATCAAACGCTTAGCATCCGGAAGGAAACCGGAAGGTATCTGCACGGCGATTCCCCTACAGTTCGTCCGCCGTCAATCAAGCAAGGGGAAACAGCATGACATCGACCACCGACCGGCCGCCGCACAGCGGGGACGAGCGCAAGCGCCAGCGCCAGGCCTGGAGCCTGAAATCCGCCGAGGGCGGCTGGCCTTACTTCGCTTCCACCGCATTGGTCGCGGTCCCGGGCGGCAACCGGCCGATGGACGAGATCGTGATCGGCAACCAGGTGCTGACCGCCGTCCGGCATGGCGTGGAATGGGAATGGTCGGCCCGCGAAGTGCAGTTCAGCGCCGGCTCGCCGCCGAATACCACCGGCGTCGGCAACGTGATGTTCTACATCGAGTACGGCGGCCAGCAGCCGGGCCAGCGCCGCCAGGCCATGGTGGCGTCGCCCAACCAGCTGTTCCTGCTGGCTGGCGGCGGCATCCTGAAGCGGGCCGACCAGCTGGTGCCGGGGACCGACTGCCTGGTCGATCCGCAAGGGCGGGCGGTGCCGGTCGCGCGCATTCACAGCGGCAGCTATTTCGGCGCCGTGCACCATATCGCGACCGAGGTGCCGGACTATGGGGAATTCCGCGGCAGCCTGGACAAGCACTTCATCATCGTCAACGGCGTCGTCTGCGGCGACTTCGCGCTCCAGCGCTACCAGCATGCCGAGTCGATGCAGCCTCACCTGGCGTCCAGCGCCGACCATCCGGCGGTCGGCACCGCGGCCTACCGATCCCGCCACGCCACGGTGTGCCGCTCGGCTTTCGGCGCCGCCGTCGACCTGGACGCCGGTCCGGTCGTGCATCCGGAGTTCGTGCCCGACATCGAGTCGGCCACCGTCATCCCGCCGCGCGCGGCGACGCTGTTCACGCCCAGGCAGGAGGCGCGGCTGCTCGAGCCGGACGTGCCGGCGCGGCCGATGTCGGACGCCACCAACCGCTGGATGGCGGCCTACTACTCGCGTCTTTACGCGACCTTCTGTCCCGGCATCCGCTTTCACGTCGACTGGACCAGCCAGCGTCCGAACGTGTTCGCGTTCACCGAATACGGCCAGAAGACCGTCGTCATTGGCGGTGGACTCCTGCGCCTGGAAGCCCTGTACGACGGCGCGATGGCGGTGGCGCTGGCCTTCGGCGCCGCCTGTCTGGCGGACCAGGGCGGCTCGCGGCCGCTCGATAAACCGCCGGGAACCGGGCGCGCACTGTACGAAGGCATCGCCGTGGTCGCCGGCAGTGCGCTCCAGGGCGGCAACGCCTGGCGCGAGACCATGCAGGCCGGGACGCGCCAGCTGGGCGAACTGGTCGCGGCGCTGATTGGCAAGCAGGACCGGCCGGCCGACGTCGAGTCACTGGAATGCCTGCTGGAGGCGATGCGCGCCGCCGTCGAGGGCGAGGAACTGCCGCGCTGCGTCGGCGGGCCGACGCCCGGCGGCCTGCAGGTGGTGTCGGCCAGCTACGACGGCGCTAGCGGACAGCTGAACATCTCCTTCAGCGACGCGGTGCATCCGCACGGTGCCGGCAATCCGCACAACTACCGCATCCATCCGGCGGCGGCGGTGCGGGCGGTGCAGGTCCATCCGCGGCGCCCGGCGGCGGTCGCCCTCGTGGTCGACCTCGCGCCCGGCGAGTACACGCTCGAGGTGAGCAACGTGCGGGCGGCGGACGGTTCCACGCTCGATCCACTGGCCGCTTCGGCGCCGGTGGAGGCGGGCTGAATCAGCTTGCGGCCGGGCGCTTCAGCAGCGCTTCGGACAGCATCTCGAACAGGGTGCGCGCCGCCGGCGCCATGCTGTGATTGCGCTTGCTGATCAGGCCCAGGGTGCGCTTGATTTCCGGATTCACCAGCGGCACGCCGACGATGCCCTCCAGCCGCTCCGGCAGCACGGACAGGCCGGGCACCGCGGCCACGCCCATGCCCGCTTCGACCAGGGCCAGCACGCCGGACACGTGGTTGACCTCGCAGAAGATGAGGGGATGCTTTTCCACGCCGGCCAGCGCGGCGTCGATCACGCTGCGGTTGCCGCTCGACTTGGCGACCGAGATATAGCGTTCGTCGACCGTCTCCTTCCAGCTCAGCACCTTGCGCGTCGCCAGCGGATGGTCGCGCCGCATCGCCAGCACATAGCTCTCCACGTAGATCGGGTCGAACACGATCTCCGGGTTCTCGGCGCCGGCGAAGTTGATGCCGAAGTCGGCCTCACCGTTCAGCACCAGGTTCAGCACGTCCTGCGCGCTCTCGTCGTGCACGCGCACGCGGATGCGCGGGAAGCGCGCGCTGAAGCGTTTCAGTACCTCCGGCAGGAAATGCCAGACGGCGGTCGGCACGCAGGCGAGGGTAACGGTGCCGGTGCGGTGGGCCGCGAGGTCGGCGACGCCCAGCACCGCGTCTTCGAGGTCGTCGAGCGCGGTGCGCACGTTCACCAGGAAGGTCTGGCCCACATTGGTCAGGCGCACGCGGCGGGTGGTGCGCTCGAACAGCTTCACGCCCAGGCTGTCCTCCAGCTTGTCGATGCGGCGGCTGAGCGCCGATTGCGACAGGAACAGGTCGTCCGCGGCCTGGCGAAAGCTGCCGCGCTCGGCCACGGCAACGAAGGCCTGCAAGTCGTGGAGTTCGTAATTGATGCGCATGGCACAAGAATACGCTGGAAAATTGCAATTATCAAATGAACCCGTATGAAGCATGATTGGCGCAATAAGCAATAAGCAACCAGCCTCGCCAAGAAGGCTTTTCATACGGAGACAAAGTGCGTCAATCATGCATCCTTGCGGCCCTGCTCGTGTCGAGCGGCGCCTGCCTGGCCCAGAGCAGCGTCGAGCTGTACGGCATCGCCGACCTCGGCCTGCGCGCCACCAGCGGCCTGAGCGCCAAGAACACGCCCGCCACGCCGGGCACGGCGACCGCGGTCAGCAGCGGCGTCGACAACACCAGCCGCTGGGGCTTCAAGGGCCAGGAATCGCTGGGCGGCGGCTGGAAAGCCCTGTTCCGGCTCGAAGGCGGCATCAATGCCGATACCGGCACCTCGGCCAAGAGCGACCGCATGTTCGACCGCCTGGCCTGGGCCGGCCTCGATTCCCCCTACGGCACGTTGGCACTGGGACGCCAGACCAACCTCCTGTCCGATGCGCTCATTCCCGTCGACCCGCTCGGCAAGCGCGACGCTTCCTTCAACCCGAACATCAACATCGCGGGCCTGAGCAATACCGCCTTCGGTACCCACGCCTTCGGGCGCCAGTATGGTCCCAGCGGCTACGCGGACAACTTCTACCGCCTCGACAACACGGTCAAGTACACCGGCAATCTCGGTCCCTGGCAGGCGCGCGCCGCCTATTCCTTCGGCGAGGTGCCGGGCGACGCGGCGGCATCGTCGAGCCACGGCGTGGCCCTGGCCTACCAGCGCCCGGACTGGACGGTCTCCGGGGCGACCACGCAATTCCGCAGCCGCGAGGGCATGCCGCTCGACGCCTGGACCATCGGCGCGGCGCTCAAGCAGGGCGCCTGGCAGTTCAAGGCCAACGCCGCGCGCAACGTGGCCGTGACGGGAACGGATAAAAGCGTGCACCAGCGCGTGCTGTCCGCGGGCCTGAGCCGCGCCCTGGGACAGAGCCTGCTCGTGACCACCGCCTGGTACGCGGTGCGGCGCGAAGCCACCGGCCTGCCCGACGACGGCTTCGACCGCGGCTTCCTGTTCGTCGAAGAGACGCTGGCGCCGCGCACCACCGCCTACCTCGAAGCCGATTACACGGTCTGGCGCGGCGACGCCGCGGGCCTGACCGCTTCCCGTCCCAACGACCGCCACGGCACCGGCCTGACGCTGGGCCTCATGCAGAAGTTTTAACCAATAACCGATACAAGGAGACCGCCATGCGATCACATCACCTGAAAAACACGGCAATGACGGCACTGGCCGCGCTTGCACTGGTCGCCACTTCCACCAACGCCGCCCACGCCACCGATCTCCACGTCGTCAGCTCGGGCGGTTTCGCCCAGGCCTACAAGGACCTGGCCGCGCCTTACGAGCGCGCCAGCGGCGACCACCTCGTCTCGGCATGGGGCCCTTCGATGGGCGCGACGAAGAACGCGATCCCGGCGCGGCTGGAGCGCGGCGAGCCGATCGACGTCGTCATCATGGTCGGCGACGCCCTCGACAAGCTGATGGCCGAAGGCCGCCTCGAACCGGGCAGCAAGGTCGTCCTCGCCAACTCGCCGATCGCCTGCGCGGTCCGCCACGGCGCCGCCAGGCCGGACATCGGCAGCGTCGACGCCCTGCGCGCCGCCTTCCTGGCCGCGCCCCGGGTGGCCTATTCGGACAGCGCGAGCGGCGAATACATCCGGCGCCAGCTGCTCGACAAGCTCGGCATCCGCAAGCAGATGGAGGGCAGGGCGGCCCAGATTCCGGCGACCCCGGTCGGCGAGATCATCGCCCACGGCGAGGCCGATTTCGGCTGCCAGCAGCGCAGCGAACTGAAACCCGTGCAGGGCATCGACATCGTCGGCCTGCTGCCGCAGGAAGTGCAGCTGAAGACGGAATTCTCCGGCGCCGTGGTGCGCGGCAGCCGCCATCCGGACGCCGCCCGGGCCCTGCTGCGCTTCCTCGCCGCGCCGTCGAACGCCGGCGCCATCGAGGCGACCGGGCTGGAACCGGCCGCCGCGGCCCACTGATCAACCTTCCGCGGAGCTCATCATGTCCATCGAATCCACCGTCAACGCGCACCATGCGGCGCCGGCCGTGTCCCCGCCGGCGCGCGCCCCGTCCAGGCTGGGCGCCGTCATCCAGGTCACGAGCGGGAACTTCATCGAAATGTATGATTTCTTCCTGTTCGGCTTCTACGCGCACCAGATCGCCAAGGCCTTCTTCCCGAGCACCAGCGAGTACGCCGCGCTGATGATGACCTTCGCCACCTTCGGCGCCGGCTTCTTCATGCGTCCCCTCGGCGCCATCATCCTGGGCAGCTATATCGACCGCATCGGCCGCCGCAAGGGCCTGGTGCTGACGCTCGGGATCATGGCGTCCGGCACGGCGCTGATCGCCTTCGTGCCCGGCTATGCCACCATCGGCCTGCTGGCGCCGCTGCTGGTGCTGATCGGCCGCCTGCTGCAGGGCTTCTCCGCGGGCGTCGAACTGGGCGGCGTGTCGGTCTACCTGTCCGAGATGGCGACGCCCGGCAACAAGGGCTTCTACGTCAGCTGGCAGTCGGCCAGCCAGCAGGTGGCCGTGATCTTCGCCGCCGCGCTGGGCTATGGCCTCAACAACGCCATGCCGAAGGACGTCATCGCCGACTGGGGCTGGCGCATTCCCTTCTTCATCGGCTGCTCGATCATCCCGGTGGTCTTCTATATCCGCCGCTCGCTGCAGGAGACCGAAGCCTACCTGGCGCAAAAGTCGCACCCGACCTTCCGCCAGATGATGCGCACCATCGCCTGGAACTGGCCGCTGGTCGCCGCCGGCACCATGCTGGTGGTGATGACGACGGTCGCCTTCTACCTGATCACCGTGTACACGCCGACCTTCGGCAAGAGCGTGCTCCACCTGAGCACCGCGGACAGCCTGCTGGTGACCCTGTGCGTCGGCCTGTCGAACTTCATCTGGCTGCCGGTCATGGGCGCGCTCTCGGACCGCATCGGCCGCTGGCCGGTGATGGCGGTCTGCTCGGCGCTGGCGGCACTGACGGCCTATCCGGCGCTGTCCTGGCTGATCGCCCATCCGAGCTTCGGCAACATGGTGATGGTCGAGCTGTGGCTGTCCTTCCTGTACGGCAGCTATAACGGCGCCACCATCGCCGCGCTCACCGAGATCATCCCGGTCCAGGTGCGCACCACCGGCTTCTCGCTGGCCTACAGCCTGGCGACGGCGCTGTTCGGCGGCCTGACGCCGCTGGTGTCGACCTGGCTGATCGAAGCCACCGGCGACAAGGCGGCACCCGGCTACTGGATGGCGCTCGCCGGCGCGATCAGCCTGGTCGCCACCTTCCTCGTGTACCGCGGCATCATCAAGGAGCGGGCCCTGCCTCGCTCCTGATCCGCGCCTGACTCCTTGCTGGCGGCGCTGTCGGACCCGCGCAGCCCTGAAGCGATCACACCCCCAGATAGCGCGCCAGCGTGTCCGGTTCGGCCAGCAGCCCGGCCGAGCCGCCGCGCGCCACCACCTGGCCCTTTTCCAGAACGACCGCGGAATCGGTATGCGAGAGCACCGCATGGTAGTTGCGGTCGACGATCAGGGTGCTGATGCCGGTCTTGCCGATCTCCGCGATCACGCGCCAGATCTCCGCCACGATCAGCGGGGCCAGGCCTTCGGTCGCCTCGTCGAGGATCATCAGGTCCGGATTCGTCATCAGCGCGCGGCCGATCGACAGCATCTGCTGCTCGCCGCCGGACAGCTGGTGGCCGCCGTGGCCGAGGCGTTCGGCCAGGCGCGGGAAGGTGTCCAGCACGCGCTCGTAGGTCCAGTCATTGCGCCCGCCCGGGCCGCGGCGCGCCGTCATCACCAGGTTCTCGCGCACCGACAGGTTGGGGAAGATGCCGCGCCCTTCGGGCACGTAGCCGATGCCGAGCCGCGCCATGCGTTCGGGCGCGTTGCCCGTTACCTCGCGGCCGCGCCAGCTCACCGTGCCGGACGCCGCCGGCACATAGCCCATCAGCGAGCGGATCAGGGTGGTCTTGCCCATGCCGTTACGGCCGAGCAGGCCGACCGCGGTGCCCGGCGCGATCTCGAGGTCGACCCCCTGCAGGATGTGGCTGTCGCCGTAATAGGTGTTCAGTGCGCTAATCTGGAGCAAGGCAAACCTCTCGGTGTCGGGGCGTGGACGTTTCAGGCATGGGCGTCGCCCAGGTAGGCGCGCTGCACCTCGGGGCTGGAGCGCACGTCGGCGGGCGAGCCGCTGGCGATCACGGCGCCGTTGACCATCACCGTGATGCGGTCGGCCACGCGGAATACCGCATCCATGTCGTGCTCGACCAGCAGGATGGCGTGGCCGGGGCGCAGGCGCTCCAGCATGGCCAGCATGCGTTCGCTCTCCTCGGCGCCCATGCCGGCCAGCGGCTCGTCGAGCAGCAGCACCTGGGGCGCGGTGGCGAGGCACATGGCGATTTCGAGCTGGCGCTTCTTCCCGTGGCTCATGCTGCCGGCGTTCAGGTGGAGGGCGTCGGACAGGCCGGTGGCGTCCAGCGCGGCGCGCGCCGCCTCGAGGCTGGCGCGGCAGGACTGGGCGCCCTGCCACAGGCTCCAGGGCTTCTGGCGCGTGGCCTGGGCCGCGAGCCGGCAGTTCTCCAGCACCGACAGGGCCGGGAAGATCGTGGTGCGCTGGTAGCTGCGCCCGACGCCCGAGCGCGCGCGGCGCGGCTGCGACAGCCCGGTGATGTCCCTGCCGTCGAGGCGGATCTCGCCGGAGGACAGCGGGACCTCGCCGGACAGCAGGTTGATCAGGGTCGACTTGCCGGCGCCGTTGGTGCCGATCACCGCGTGCACCTGGCCGCGGTGCAGGTCGATCGAGACGCCGTCGACGGCGACCAGGCCGCCGAAGCGGCGCGTCAGGCCGCTGGCCTGCATCAGGGGAGTGGCGCTCATGCTCTGGTCGCTCATGGGCGGCCCCGCTTGAGGGAGAAGCGCCGGCCGATGCCGACCAGCCCCTTCGGCAACAGGGCGACGAAGGCGATCATGGTCAGGCCGAGGGTCAGTTGCCAGCGTCCGGCGATGGCCGGGCCGAGCAGCGCTTCGGACGAATAGAATTCCTTGAGCAGCACGAAGGCGGCGGCGCCGATCACGGCCCCGCGCAGCGAGCCCAGGCCGCCGAGGATGATCATCATCAGCACCGCGCCAGACTCGTGCCAGGACAGCAGTTCCGGGTTGACCACGCCGTTCTTCGAGACGTAGAGGAAGCCCGCCACGCCGGCCAGCGCGCCCGCCAGCACGAAGGCGGCCAGCTTGTAGCGGTAGGTCTGGAAGCCGGCCGCGCGCATGCGCTGCTCGTTGATGCGGATGCCCGCCAGCGCATGCCCGAAGCGCGAGCGCAGCACCAGCGCGAGGAAGGCGTAGCACAGCACCAGCAGGCCGAGGGCGGCGAAGTAGAGGTGGAGCGGCTGTTCGAAGTCGGCCAGCACCGTGTCGCCGGCCTTGAGCACCGGGCGCATCATCAGGTACATGCCGTCGCTGCCGCCGCCGATCGGGGTGTCGTGGAACACGAAGTAGGCCATCTGGGCGAAGGCCAGGGTCACCATGATGAAATAGACTTCGCGCGTGCGCAGGCTGAGCGCGCCGACCAGCAGCGCATACGCGGCCGCGGCCAGCATCGACAGTCCGAGCAGCAGCAGCGGCGAGCCGGCCTCGTACTGGGGCGCGGCCAGCGCGGTGGCGTAGGCGCCGATGCCGAAGAAGGCCGCGTGCCCGAGGCTGACCAGGCCGGTGGTGCCGGCCAGCAGTTCGAGGCTGAGGGCGAAGATCGCGTAGATGACGATCTTCATCACCAGTTCCTGGTAATAGGTCTCGAGCACCAGCGGCGCGAAGGCCAGGACGACGGCGACGGCGGCCGGCGCCAGCCAGTCGCCGCGCCAGCGCGCACGCGGTGCGACGGCGCCTGCCGCGAGGGGGACGGAAGAATGCATCTCAAAATCCTTTGTTTCTCAGGCCCTGGGGGCGCCAGATCAGGATGACCGCCATCAGCACATAGACGCCAATGCCCGACAGTTGCGCGAAGAAGACCTTGCCGAAGGTATCGACGAAGCCGACCAGCAGCGCCGCCAGCAGGGCGCCGGAAATCGAGCCGATGCCGCCGATGACCACCACCACGAAGCACATGATCAGCACGCCGCCGCCCATGCCCGGATAGACCGAGGCGGCGGGCGCCGCGATCATGCCGGCCAGGGCGGCCAGCGCCACGCCGCCGGCGAACACCGCGCGGTACAGCAGGCGGATATTGATCCCGAGGCCGCGGGTCATGTCGCGGTTGCTGGCGCCGGCGCGCACCATCATGCCCAGGCGCGTGCGGTTGACCACCCAGTACAGCGCGAAGGCGACCGCCAGGCAGGCCGCCGAGGCGAACAGGTTATAGGCCGGATACGTCATCATGCCGCCCAGCGAGATGCCGCCGGCCAGCCAGGATGGCGCCTGCACCCCGTGCACCTCGTTGCCGACCAGGATGCTGCGCAGCTCTTCGAACACCAGGATGAGCGCATAGGTCATCAGCACCTGCTGCAGGTGGTCGCGCCCGTACAGGAAGCTGAAGAAGACCCATTCGAGCACGAAGCCGAAGGCGGCCGCCATCAGCATGCCCGCCACCAGCATGGTGATGAAATGGTCGCCGAACATCGGCGCCAGCAGGTAGGCCAGGTAGGCCCCGATCATGTAGAAGCTGCCATGGGCGAGATTGATCACGCCCATGATGCCGAAGATCAGGGTCAGCCCGCTCGCGACCAGGAACAGCAGCAAGCCGTACTGGATCGCGTTCAGGCACTGGACCAGGAAGGTCGGGAAATCCATCAGAATGGACGGCAGCCGCGCGCCGGATCGGCCAGCGCCTTGATGGCCACGCCCTTGACCACGTTGTCGCCGCCGACCACCTGGCGCAGGTAGATGTCCTGGACCGGGTTGTTGGCCGCCGACAGCGTGAACTTGCCGCGCGGGCTGTCGATCGTGGCGGTGTGCATGGCCTTCAGCAGGGCATCGCGCTTGCCGTCGATGTCGCCGCCGACGCTCTTCAGGCCCGTCGCCAGCAGCTGGGCGGCGTCGTAGCCCTGCACAGCGTAGACGTCGGCGTCGAGGTTATAGGCCTTGGTGAAGGCGGCGCGGAAGGCGTTGTCGCGCGGCGTGTTCAGCTTGTCCGCATAGTGCAGGGTCGTGTACAGGCCCTGGGCGTCGGCGCCCTGGGCTTCGAGGGTGCCGTCGGTCAGGAAGCCGGCGCCGTACAGCGGAATGGTCTTGTTCAGGCCCGCGGCCACGTAGTCCTTGACGAATTTCACGGCACCGCCGCCGGCGAAGAACACATAGACGGCGTCCGGCTTGTCGGCGGCGATCTGGGTCAGCAGGGCCTGGAACTCGACGTTCGGGAAGGGCAGGGTCAGGTTACCGGTTACCTTGCCGCCGCCTTTTTCGAAGGCTTCGGTGAAGCCCTTCACGGATTCCTGGCCCGCCGCATAGTTCCAGGTGACCGTCACGACCTTCTTGTGCCCGCGCTCGGCCGCCACCTTGCCCATCGCGAAAGCCGGCTGCCAGTTGCTGAACGAGGTGCGGAAGATGTTCGGACCGCACATCGGCCCGGTGATCACGTCGGCGCCGGCGTTCGGCACGATCAGGATGGTCTTGCTTTCCTTGGCCGCCTTGGCCATCGTCGCCGCCACGCCCGAGTGCACGGTGCCGACCAGCACGTCGACCTTGTCGCGCTTGATCAGCTTGTTGACGTTGTCGCTGGCCTTGGCCGGATCCGACTCGTCGTCGACCTTGAAGTACTGGACTTCGCGGCCTCCCAGCTTGCCGCCCTGTTCGGCGACGTGCAGCTTGAATCCGTTCTCGATCATGGTGCCGAGATTGGCGTAGGTGCCGGTGGCCGGCAGCATGAAGCCGACCTTGATCGGGGCATTGTTCTGGGCGCCGGCAAGACCGGCGGCGAACAGGGCGACCGCGGCGGCGGTGGTGCGCAGAGTGGCTGGAAGGTGCATGAAGTGTCTCCTGGTTGTTATGGGGCGATCAGGCGGTGCCGATCATGAACCGGGTGGCTTCGTCGATGAGCTTCCCGGGTTGGTCACGATGAGGCGAGTGACCGCAATCCGGCAGCACGAGCAGGCGCGTCTGCGGCGCCAGTCTCGCGATGCCGTGGATCTGTTCCAGCGTGCCGTATTCGTCGTCCTCGCCCTGGACCGCAAGGATGGGCGCGTCGATGGCAGCCAGGTGTTCGCGGATGTCCCAGGCGCGGAAGGCCGGGTCCAGCCAGATGTCGTTCCAGCCCCAGAAGGCCGAGTCGATGTCGTCGTGGTAGCGCGCCAGGCGCTCGCGCAGGCCGCCCTGCAGGTAGGCCGCGCGGGCCTCGGCGATGGATGCCACCGACAGCTCCTCGACCATGATGTGGGGCGCGGCCACCACCAGGCCGCTGACCGGGAAGCGCGCCGCATGCAGCAGGGCGATCGAGCCGCCGTCGCTGTGGCCGAACAGCCATGGGCGCTCGATGCCCAGTTCGGCCAGCAGCGCGGGCAATACCTGCCAGGCCTGGCGGTGCATGAAGTCGACAGTCCAGCGCTCCTCGTGCGGGCGCGGCGTCGAGCGGCCGTAGCCCTTGCGCGAGTACACCAGGCCCCGCAGGCCGCAGGCAGAACAGAAGCGCTCCGGAAAATCCTTCCACAGCGCGATCGAGCCAAGGCCCTCGTGCAGGAACACGACCGTCGGGTGCGCCGATTCGGCCGCGCCGACCCACTGGTATTCGAGGCTCAGCGGGATGCCGTCCAGGTCCAGCCTGGCGAAAGCGGACATGGCAGCCTCAGACCGCGCTGCGCAGGCGGTAGCGCTGGATCTTGCCGGTCGCCGTCTTCGGCAGGTCGGCCACGAACACCAGCTCGCGCGGATACTTGTGCGGCGCCAGCCGTCCCTTGACGAAGGCCTTCAGCTCGTCGGCCAGCAGATCGTCGGGCTGGCGGTCCTTGCCCAGCACGACGTAGGCGGCGGTCTTGGTCAGGCCGTCGGCATCCTGCTTGCCGACCACGGCGCACTCGAGCACCGCCGGGTGGGCCGTGAGTGCGGCCTCGACCTCGATCGGCGACACGTACTGGCCGCTGACCTTCAGCATGTCGTCGCTGCGGCCCGCATACACCAGGCGGCCGTCGGACTCCATGATGTACTTGTCGCCGCTCTTGAGCCATTCGCCCTGGAAGGTGGCGCGGCTCTTTTCGCGGTTCGACCAGTAGAGCAGGGCGGCGCTGGGACCGCGCACGTACAGGTCGCCGATCTCGCCCGACGCCACCGGGCGGTCGTCGTCGCCGCGCAGCTCGACCTCGTAGCCGGGCACCGGGAATCCGGAGCTGCCGTAGCGGACGTCGCCGGCGCGGTTCGAGACGAAGATGTGCAGCATCTCGGTCGATCCCAGGCCATCCAGGATGTCGCAGCCGAAGTGGTCGCGGAAAGCCTGGCCGACTTCGCGCGGCAGCGCCTCGCCGGCCGAGGTGCAGACCCGCAGCGCCACCTGTTCGCGCGGCGGCGGGTCGGCCGAAGCCAGCATCGCCACGTACAGGGTCGGCACGCCGCCGAAGATGGTCGCGCGGTGACGGGTCAGGCGCGCGAACACGGCCTGCGGGGTCGGGCGCTCCGCCATCAGCACCACGGTGGCGCCGACGCTGAGCGGGAAAGTCAGGGCGTTGCCGAGGCCATAGGCGAAGAACAGCTTGGCGGCGGAAAAGACGATGTCCTCGCTGTTGATGCCGAGGATGGGCTTGGCGTACAGCTCCGCGGTCCAGAACAGGTTGGCGTGCGAATGCACCGCGCCTTTCGGGCGGCCGGTCGAGCCGGACGAGTACAGCCAGAAGGCGAAGTCGTCGGCGCAGGTGTCGGCGTGGGCGTCGGCCGCCAGCGGGGCAATGTCGAGCAGGGCGTCCATGTGCGGCAGGGAGGCGTCGACGACGTCGCCGGCGGCGATCAGTTCGGGCTTGCCGCGGGCCGCGGCGAGGGCTTCGCGCACGCAGGGCAGCAGGGCCGCGCTGGCGACGATGGCCTTGGCGCGGCTGTGGTCGATCATATAGGCATAGTCGGCGGCCGGCAGCAGGGTGTTGACCGGCACCGGGATCACGCCGGCGAACATGGCGCCCAGCAGCGCCACCGGCAGGTCCACCGTGTCCTGCATCACCAGCAGCACGCGCTGCTCCGGCTGGATGCCGCGCGCCAGCAGGCTTGCTGCGAAGCTGCGCACCCGGAGGTCGAGTTCGCCGTAACTGAGGCTGCCGCGGTCGTCGATGAAGGCGGTCTTTTCGGCGCGGTCGGCGTTGAGGGCCAGGATGTGCCGTGCGAAGTTGAACTGCTGCGGCAAGGTGATGCTGTGATGGTCCATCATGTCTCCTTTGCCGGGATCGCGCCGTCCACGCGTCCCGTTTTATATATGCGCCGCCTAGTCCAGACGAAGCTGGACCGCCTCGCGCGTCGTCAAGGCCAGGGCCGAGGGCGAACCCTGCACGGCGCTGCGGCGGTGGTAGAAGGCCAGGCCGCGCAGGCCGCCCAGTTCCTCGCCGCCGCCGGCCCGGCCGGGACCGCCGTGGATCGAGGCCGGCATCACGTTGCCGTGGCCGGTCTGGGTCTTGCCCACGTCCGGCGTCACCAGGTGCACCCGGCCGTGGGAAGCCGCCAGCAGCGGCGCGGCCGCGGCCAGCCAGGATTCGTCCTCGCCGAACACGGAGGTCACCAGCGAACCCAGGCCGCGGTGGCTGAGCGCCAGCGCATGCGCGGCGTCGCGGTAGCCCAGCAGGGTCGAGACCGGGCCGAAGACTTCGTGTTCGTGCACCAGGCGCGCGGCATCGCCGTCCGGCAGGCCGAGCAGGGTCGGCGCCACGCAGGCGGCCACCGCCGGGTCGGCGTCGACCAGGACTCGATTGCGGCCGTCGTGCAGCACCCGCGCCTCGCCGGCGAGGGTGGCGATCCCGTTCCGGACGCTGTCGAACTGTTCGCGGCTGACCAGGGAGCCCATCCTTACTTCGGGATTGCGCGGATTGCCCACGCTGACCTGGGCCAGGCGCGCGCCCACCGCCTCGGCCACGGCGTCGAACAGGCGCGCCGGCACCAGCGCGCGGCGGATCGCGGTGCAGCGCTGGCCGCTCTTGGTCGTCATCTCGCGCACCAGTTCCTTGACGTAGAGTTCGAAGGCGGGCGAGCCTGGCTGGGCGCTCTCGGCCAGGATGGAGGAATTCAGGCTGTCGGCCTCGATGTTCAGGCGTATCGAGTGGCGCACCACGCCGGCGTGGGAACGGATCAAGGCGGCGGTGTCGGCGGAGCCCGTGAAGGACAGCACGTCGAAGGCTTCGAGGGCGTCCAGCAGGCCGCTTGATGAACCGCACACGATCGACAGCGCGCCCGGCGGCAGCACGCCGGCCTCGATCACGTCCGCCACCATGCGCTGGGTCAGCCAGGCGGTGACGGTGGCCGGCTTGATCACCACCGGCACGCCGGACAGCAAGGCCGGCGCCGCCTTTTCCCACAAGCCCCAGGCCGGGAAATTGAAGGCATTGATGAACAGGGCCAGGCCGCGCACGGGCGCCAGGATGTGCTGGGACTGGAAGGAGCCGTCGCGGGCGAGGGCGGCGGCCGCGCCGTCGAGCAGCAGGCGGGCTTCGCCCAGCGAGGTGCCCAGCTTGGCGTAGTAGTTCAGGGTGAAGGCCGCGCCTTCGATGTCGACCGCCGAATCGGCCTGGGTGGTGCCGGAATTGGCCTGGGCGATCGCATAATACTCGTCGCGGTTCGCCTGCAGCACCTTGAGCACCTCGCCCAGCATGGCGGCGCGCTGGCCGTAGCTCATCGCCTGCAGCGCCGCGCGTCCGCTGTCGCGGGCGAAGGCGAAGCCCTGTTCGAGTTCTTCGGCGCGGCCGCCGGTGGCGGCCAGCGCTTCGCCGGTGACCGGATCGCGGAGCAGGTGGACGGCGTCGGCCGCATCCTGGCGTACGCCGCCCAGGTAGTTGTGCAGGAAGATCGTCATATCGTCTTTTTAAGCAGTGGCAGTGGCGGGCGTGAACTCGATCGCGCCCTGCGGCAGCAGGTAGAGGACGAGGGCGCGGCCCTGCGTGACCGTCGGTGCGTGGGCGCTGCCGGCTTCGTACACGCACCAGCCGGCGGGGCGGCCGTCGAAGCAGGCGTCCGGAGTGAGCGGCATGATCAGGTCGATCTCGCCGTTCGGATGCACGTGATGCGGGCCGGCGATGTCCTGCATGTCGACCACGTCGACGCTGAAACCATGGGTGGCCGGCGTCGCCTTCAGCACGCGGCCGTAGCGGATGCCGCCGCCTTCGCGGTTGCACAGCCAGCCTTCGCGCACGCCGGTCATGCAGGCGTCGGCGATCTTTTCATAAAGCTCGCTGCCGGCGCCGTGCTGGGCGTTGAGATGGGATTCGAGTGCGGAACCGAGCGGGATACCGTCGATTTCTTCGGTCACCCGGGTGATCAATTGCTGGAAAGTGGAAACGTCCATTCAAAACCCCTGAGCTGATATTGAGAGTCAAGCGGGAAAGATCGGAGATATAGTGCGTTCGAAAAGAGTGTAGGTGTATTATGTTGCATGAGTCAAGGGTTGTTTGTTTATATTTCATGTGCCGTCTTGCCGCATGCAGTGGTGAGATAATTGGCGGATAGTCCCGAAGGGGCAGTACTTTTGATGGAATTCAGAATGACAGCACCGCAGCTCAGCACAGACGGTTTATCCCAAGAAGAAAAAGACCCATTCCTGATCGCCCTCGGCGAGCGGGTGCGGGCCCTGCGCTCGCGCCGCGGCCTCACGCGCAAGGCGCTGGCCAGGCTGGCCGACGTGTCCGAGCGCCACCTGGCGAACGTCGAGTCGGGCGTCGGCAATGCCTCGATCCAGTTCCTGCGCCAGATCGCCTCCGTCCTCAATTGCACGCTGGCCGAGATGATCGGCGACGAGACCGCGACCTCGCCCGAATGGCTGATGATCCGCGAGATCCTGCGCGGCCGCACCGACGAGGAGCTGGCCAGGGCGCGCGCTGCGCTGGCCGGCCTGTTCGATGCGCCCACCAGCGAAACGGTGCGCCGCCAGCGGATCGCCCTGATCGGCCTGCGCGGGGCGGGCAAGTCCAGCCTGGGCCGCATGCTGGCCGACTACTGGATGGTGCCCTTCGTCGAACTGGGGCGTGAGGTCGAGACCCTGGCCGGCTGCGGCATCGCCGAGATCCATGCGCTGTATGGACCCAGCGCCTACCGCCGCTACGAGCGCCGCGCCCTCGAAGACATCATCCAGCGCCACCCGCGCGCGGTGATCGCCACCCCGGGCGGGATCGTGTCCGACCCGGCCACCTACAAGCTGCTGCTGTCGCACTGCTACACGGTGTGGGTGAAGGCGGCGCCGAAGGACCACATGGCGCGCGTGCTGGCCCAGGGCGACACCCGGCCGATGAGCGGCAACCGCGAAGCCATGGACGACCTCAAGAGCATCCTCGAGAGCCGCGCCGCCTTCTATTCCAAGGCCGACTTCAGCTTCGACACCAGCGACATGACCCTGGAGACCGCCTACGTGGGCCTGCTGGAGCAGCTGCGCGACAACGTGGCGCTGTAGAGCGGTTCCCTTCTCAAAACGAGCGCCGGCACGATGCCGGCGCTTTTTTTTGCGTGTTCGGATGCAGTTTTTTTCTTGACGCCTCAATCAAGCTGCAATATAGTGCTTTCAACGGAAGATGAATGCACCATATTTCACCAGGGGACCCATCTCATGAGCACCGCACCGCAGATCGATTACTCAACCTCGCCGGACCGCTACAAGCACTGGAGCCTGGCAGTCGATGGCGAGATCGCCACGCTGACCATGCTCATCGACGAGGACGGCGGCCTGAAGGAAGGCTATAAACTGAAGCTCAATTCCTATGACCTCGGGGTCGACATCGAATTGCACGACGCGGTGCAGCGGATCCGCTTCGAACACCCGACGGTGCGCACGGTGGTGGTGACGAGCGGCCGCGACCGCATCTTCTGCTCGGGCGCCAACATCTTCATGCTCGGCAAATCGAGCCACCCCTGGAAGGTCAACTTCTGCAAATTCACCAACGAGACCCGCAACGGCCTCGAAGACTCCAGCCGCCACGACGGCCTGAAGTTCGTGGCGGCCGTGAACGGCGCCTGCGCGGGCGGGGGCTACGAACTGGCGGCGGCATGCGACGAGATCATCCTGGTGGACGACCGCTCGTCCTCGGTGAGCCTGCCGGAAGTGCCGCTGCTCGGCGTGCTGCCCGGTACCGGCGGCCTGACCCGTCTGACCGACAAGCGCAAGGTGAGGCACGACCTGGCCGACATCTTCTGCACCACCTCGGAAGGCGTGCGCGGCCAGAAGGCCAAGGACTGGAAGCTGGTCGACGAAGTGGCCAAGCCGGCGCAGTTCGCCGACACCGTGCGCCGCCGCGCGCTGGCGCTGGCCGAGGGCAGCCTGCGTCCGGCCCAGGCCACCGGCGTCAAGCTGGTCCCGCTCGAGAAGACGGCCGGCCCGGACACGATCGACTACGCCTACGTGAGCATCAACATCGACCGCGCGGCCCGCAACGCCACCTTGACGGTACGCGCGCCCCAGGCCGCCCAGCCCCAGGATGCCGCCGGCATCGAGGCCGCGGGTGTCAACTGGTGGCCGCTGCGCATGGCGCGCGAACTCGACGACGCCATCCTGCACCTGCGCACCAATGAACTGGAGGTCGGCACCTGGATCCTCAAGACCGCCGGCGACGCCCGGACGATGCTGTCGATCGACGCCACCCTGGCCGCGCATGCCGGCCACTGGCTGGTACGCGAGACGGTCGGCCTGATGCGCCGCACCTTCGCCCGCCTGGACGTGTCCTCGCGTTCCCTGTTCGCCTTCATCGAGGAAGGCTCCTGCTTTGCCGGCTCGCTGCTGGAGCTGGCGCTGGCGGCCGACCGCATCTACATGCTGGCGCTGCCGGACGATTCCGAACGCGCGCCGAAGATCGCCGTCAGCGAGATGAACTTCGGCCGCCTGCCGATGGTTACTGCGCAATCGCGGGTCGCCCGCCGCTTCTATGAAGACGCGGCCGCGATCGAGGCCGTGCGCGCCACCGGCGGCCGCCTGCTCGATGCCGGCGAGGCCGCGAGCCTGGGCCTGGTGACCTTCGACACCGACGATATCGACTGGCCGGACGAGACCCGCCTGGCGCTGGAAGAGCGCGCCAGCATGTCGCCGGATGCCCTGACCGGGATGGAGGCGAACCTGCGCTTCAACGGCCGCGAGACCATGGAGACCCGCGTGTTCGGACGCCTGAGCGCATGGCAGAACTGGATCTTCATCCGCCCCAACGCCGTCGGCGAACTGGGCGCCCTCAAGGTCTACGGTACGGGCAACAAGGCCCAGTTCGATTTCAACCGCGTCTGAATCCAAAGGAAACCACCGTGAGCTCGATTAACTACAACGACAAGATCCCGAACAACGTCAACCTCTCCGAAGACAAGACGCTGCAGCGCGCGCTCGAACACTGGCAGCCGAACTACCTGCAGTGGTGGAACGACATGGGCCCGAACGGTTCGAACAACATGGACGTCTACCTGCGCACCGCGGTCAGCACCACGCCCGACGGCTGGGCCCATTTCGGCCACGTCAAGATGCCGGACTACCGCTGGGGCATCTTCCTGGCCCAGGCCGAGAACGACCGCAAGATCAACTTCGGCGAAGAGAAGGGCCGCGCCGCCTGGCAGGACGTGCCGGGCGAACACCGCGCCAACCTGCGCCGCATCATCGTCACCCAGGGCGACACCGAGCCGGCCTCGGTCGAGCAGCAGCGCCACCTGGGCCTGACCGCGCCCTCGCAGTACGACATGCGCAACCTGTTCCAGATTAACGTGGAAGAGGGCCGCCACCTGTGGGCCATGGTCTACCTGCTGCACAAGTACTTCGGCCGCGACGGCCGCGAGGAAGCCGAAGCCCTCCTGCAGCGCAACTCCGGCGACCAGGACAACCCGCGCATCCTCGAAGCCTTCAACGAGGAGACCCCGGACTGGCTGGCCTTCTACATGTTCACCTACTTCACCGACCGCGACGGCAAGTTCCAGCTGAACGCGCTGGCGGAATCCGGCTTCGATCCGCTGTCGCGCACCTGCCGCTTCATGCTGACGGAAGAGGCCCACCACATGTTCGTGGGCGAGTCCGGCGTGGCCCGCGTGATCCAGCGCACCGTGGACCTGATGCGCCAGCACGGCGTGGAAGATCCGGAGCAGGTGCGCGCGCTGGGCGTGATCGACCTGCAGACCATCCAGCGCTACCTGAACTTCCACTTCAGCGTGACGGTGGACCTGTTCGGCGCCGACCAGTCCTCGAACGCCGCGACCTTCTACAGCTCGGGCCTGAAGGGCCGCTACGAAGAGACCAGGCGCGACGACGACCACCTGCTGAAGAACCGGCAGTACCGCATCCTCGAAGTGGCGAACGGCGCGCTGGCGGAACGCGAGGTCCCGATGCTGAATTCCCTCAACGAAGTGCTGCGCGACGACTTCATCCGCGATTCGATCGCCGGCATCGGCCGCTGGAACCGCATCATCGAGAAGGCCGGCCTGCCGTTCCGCCTGAGCGCGCCGAACAAGGCCTTCAACCGCCACATCGGCGGCTTCGCCGGCCACCGCATCTCGCCGGACGGGCGCGTGCTGTCGGAAGTCGAATGGGCCGCCAACGAACGCAACTGGCTGCCGAGCGAGGAAGACCGTGCCTATGTGGCCTCGTTGATGGGCCGCGTGATCGAACCCGGCAAGATGGCCAATTGGATCGCGCCGCCGCCGGTCGGCATCAACAAGCAGCCGATCGACTTCGAGTACGTGCGTTTCAACTAAGTGAATCAAGCCGCCGCCATGAATGCTCCAGAACCGATCTTCCTGGTGCGCCAGCACCTGATCGACCCCGAAGTCTGCATTCGCTGCAATACCTGCGAAGAGACCTGCCCGGTCGACGCCATCACCCACGACAGCCGCAACTACGTGGTCGATGCCGACATCTGCAACCATTGCGGCAACTGCGTCTCGCCATGCCCGACCGGCGCGATCGACCACTGGCATATGGTGCCGCGCGGCGCCGCTTATCCGCTGAGCGAGCAGCTCGGCTGGGACGAGCTGCCGCCGCAGCAGGAGCATGCCGAGGCCGTGATCGAGGAGACGGTCGCGTCGCCGGAAGCCGGCGGCGACACGGTGCAGACCAATGCGGCGCTGTCGGTGTCCTCGCCGATGCCGCCGTGGTCGGCCGCCCATCCCTACGCCCACCTGTACACGGCCAAGAACCCGGCGCAGGCGACGGTGGCCGGCAACTACCGGCTGACGGCGCCGGACGCGGCCAGCGACGTGCACCACATCGTGCTCGACTTCGGTACCCAGGCCTTCCCCATCCTCGAGGGCCAGTCGATCGGTATCATTCCGCCGGGCATCGACGAGAACGGCAAGCCGCACTACATGCGCATGTATTCGGTGGCCAGCCCGCGCGGCGGCGAGCGTGACGGCTACAACAACCTGGCGCTGACGGTGAAGCGGGTGGTGGAAGACCACGCCGGCCAGCCGGTGCGCGGGGTAGCCTCCAATTACCTGTGCGACCTGCCGAAGGGCGCCACGGTGCAGGTGGCCGGTCCCTTCGGCGTGAACTACCTGATGCCGAACCATGCGGGTTCGAACGTGCTGATGATCTGCACCGGCACCGGCTCCGCGCCGATGCGGGCGATGACCGAGCACCGGCGCCGGATGGTTGCCGCCGGCAAGCCGCACGACGGCAAGCTGATGCTGTTCTTCGGCGCCCGCAATCCGGCCGAACTGCCATATTTTGGCCCGCTCCTGAAACTGCCGGCCGACTTCATCGACATGCACCTGGCCTTCTCGCGCCTGCCGGACCAGCCGAAAGCCTATGTGCAGGACAAGATCCGCGCGGCTGGGTCCTCGGTGGCCGAACTGCTGGCCGGCGACACCTATCTCTACATCTGCGGCCTGAAAGGCATGGAGACCGGGGTGCTGGAAGCCCTGGGCGAGGTCTGCACGGCGGCCGGCATGGATTGGCCGGGCCTGCAGGCGCGCATGGTCAACGAAGGGCGCTTCCATGTCGAGACCTATTGAGGCAGGGCAGCCGGTTGGCGTGATCGGCGCCGGCACCATGGGCGCCGGCATCGCCCAGGTGGCAGCAAGCGCCGGCCATCCGGTGCGCCTGCTGGACCTGCGCGCCGGCGCGGCCGCCGAGGCGGTGGCGCGGATCGGCGCCTCGCTGGCGTCGCAGGTGGCGAAGGGACGCATGGCCGAAGCCGAACGCACGATGCTACTGGCGCGCATCGTGCCTGTGGCCACGAGCGCCGAGCTGGATGGGGCAGCGCTGGTGATCGAAGCGATTGCCGAAGACCTGGGCGCGAAACGGGCGTTGTTGCACGAACTGGAGCAACGGGTCTCTCCCGATGCGATCCTGGCCTCGAACACGTCCTCGCTGTCGATCACCGCGCTCGCCAACGGCATGCGCCATCCCGGGCGGCTGGTCGGCATGCATTTCTTCAATCCGGTGCCGGCCATGAAGCTGGTGGAAGTCGTCTCCGGCGCGGAAACCGCCGCCGGCGCGGCCGCCACCGTGTTCGAGACCGCCCGGCGCTGGGGCAAGACGCCGGTGCACGCGAAGTCCACGCCCGGCTTCATCGTCAACCGCATCGCGCGTCCCTACTATGCGGAAGCGCTGGCACTGCTGCAGGAGCATGCGGCGACGCCGGCCGAGATCGACCTGCTGGCGCGCGGCGCCGGCTTCCGGATGGGGCCCTGCGAGCTGATGGACCTGATCGGTCACGACATCAACTATGCGGTCACGCTGTCGGTGTTCGACGCGAACTACGGCGACCGGCGCTATCTGCCTTCGCTGGTGCAGAAGGCGCTGGTCGACGGCGGGAGGCTTGGACGCAAGAGCGGCAAGGGCTTCTACGATGGCGTGCCGGATCACGCCCCGCCCGCGCCTCGCGAGACCGTCGCGCTGGCGCAAGCGGTGGAGCTGGCGGGCCGGGGCGGGCAGGTCGGGAGCCTGGCGGCGCGGCTGGACCGGGCCGGCATCGCTTTCACGCGCACCCCGGACAGCGGCTGGAACGGCCTGCGCATCGGCGGCGTCGCCATGCACATTACCGACGGTCGCAGCGCCGCCCAGGTGGCGGCCGGGCGCGGCGAGCGGCACACCGGCGTGCTCGACTGGATGCCTGGAGAAGGCGAGGGCGCGCTGGCGCTGGCCTTCGCACCCGGCGTCGGGCCGGCGGCGCGCGCCGATGTCGCCCGCGTGCTGGGCGCCTGCGGCTGGCAGGCGATCGCCATGCGCGACGTGCCCGGCCTGCTGGTGGCGCGCACCGTCGCCATGCTGGTCAACGAGGGCGCGGACGCGGTCTGGCAGGGCGTCTGCGATGCCGCCTCCGCCGACCTGGCCATGAAGCTGGGCACCAACTACCCGGCCGGACCTTTCGAATGGCTGGAGCGCCTTGGCGTCGATCAGGTCGTGACCCTGCTCGACCATCTGTTCGAGGCCTATCGCAGCGAGCGTTACCGGGTGAGTCCCCTGCTGCGGCAGCGCTACTGGACGCAAAGGATTCCCGCATGAACCACGACATCGGCACCCACAACTTCCGCGTCACCCTCGACCCCGACGGCGTCGCCCACCTCGTTTTCGGTCCCGAAGGCGCGATGCCGGTCGTGGATGCGGCCGGCCACGCGGCCCTGGCCACGATCTGGGCCGAGCTCGATGCCGATCCCGCCGTGAAGGCCATCCTGGTGCGCAGCGAAGGCAAGGGCTTCTGCGCCGGCGGCGAGCTGGCGATGGTGGAAGAGATGCTGGCATCGGAAGCGGTGCGTGCGCGCGTGATGCACGAGGCGCGCGAGCTGGTGCGCGGCATGATCGCCTGCGGCAAGCCGATCGTCTCGGCGATCAACGGCGCGGCGGTCGGCGCCGGCCTGGCGGTGGCGCTGCTGGCCGATGTTTCGGTCGCCTCGCGCAAGGCCAGGCTGATCGACGGCCACACCAGGCTGGGCGTCGCCGCCGGCGACCACGCCGTGCTGATCTGGCCCCTGCTGTGCGGCCTGGCGAAGGCCAAGTACTACCTGCTGCTGTGCGAAACCCTGAGCGGCGAGGAAGCCGAGCGGATCGGCCTGGTCAGCCGCGCAACCGACCCGGAACTGGTCGACGAAGAAGCGCTCGCGATCGCGCGCAAGCTGGCGGCGGGCAGCCCGTCGGCGCTGGCCGGCACCAAGCGCGCGCTGAACGGCTGGCTGCACGCGGCCTGGCCGGCCTTCGAAGCTTCGCTGGCGGCGGAATTCATGGGCTTTGCCGGCGCCGACGCGCGCGAGGGCGTGGCCGCCATCAAGGAAAAGCGTGCGCCGCTGTTCGGCGGGGAGCCGGCATGAAGTTCGCCGAACTCGCCGCCGCCGGGCGCTTCGTTCTCGGCCCGGTCACGCTGGACAGCTGCGAGGTCGTGGACTTCGCGTCCAGCTTCGACGACCAGTGGTTTCATACCGACCCGGAGGCTGCGGCCCATGGTCCCTTCGGCGGCCTGATCGCCAGCGGCTGGCATACCTGCGGGCTGGCGATGCGTTTGGTGTCGCGCGAGCTGCTGGCCGGTTCCGAGTCCTTCGCTTCTCCCGGGCTGAACTATCTGCGCTGGCCGCATCCGGTGCGGCCTGGCGACCGGCTGATGCTGGAAGTGAATGTCATCGAGGCGCGGCGATCGGCTTCGCGGCCGCAGTTGGGGATCCTGCGCTGGCAGTGGGTGATGCGCAATGGCGATGGCGATGGCGATGTGGTGCTGGACCTGGAGGCCACCAGCATGTTCAAGCTTGACGATTGAGTAGCGGCTTGAGCAGCTCGAAGTCGATCGGCTTTGTCAGGTGATGGTCGAAACCGGCCTCGAAGGCCCGGTCGCGGTCTTTCTGCTGTCCCCAGCCGGTGGTGGCGATGAGCGTGCGCGATCTACCGCCCGGAAGTTGCCGCAAGCGCCGCGCCAGCTCATAGCCGGTCATGTCGGGCAGGCCGATGTCGAGCAGGGCCAGCACCGGATCGGCGGTGCCGACCAGGTCGAGGGCCTGCGCGCCCGAATGCGCGACCACGACTTCGCAGGCGAACAGCTCGAGTGCCATGGCCAGCGTCTCGGCGGCGTCCTGATTGTCGTCGACCACCATGACGCGCACCCGCGTGGGTAGCACATCGGCGGAAGGCGCCTCGTCCGGGCAGGCGACGCCGGCCGCCAGCGGCAGGGACACGATGAAGGTGCTGCCTTGATGGGGGCCGTCGCTCTCGGCGCGGATGCGCCCGCCGTGAAGCTCCACGATGCCGCGCACCAGGGCCAGGCCGATACCCAGGCCGCCCTTGGCCCTTTCCAGGGCCGGCTCGAGCTGCGAGAACATGTCGAACACGGTGTCGAGCGCCGGGGAGGGAATGCCGATGCCATTGTCGCGCACGCGTATCTCCGCCGTTTCGCCGGCGCAGCGCAGGTGCAGTTCGATATCGCCGCCGTCCGGCGTATACTTCGCTGCATTCGTCAACAGGTTCACGACCACCTGGGCGAGCCTGGTCGCATCGCCGTCGACCATGACCGGCCCCTCATCGACGAACAGACGCAGGGTGTGGCGCGCGGCCCGCATGGTCTCGTTCATGTCCTGCGCAGCACTGCGCACCAGCGCGGACACCTCGACCGGCGCGCGGCGAAGCTGCATACGGCCTTGCGTGATCCGCGAGATTTCCATCAGATCGTCGACGAGCCGCGTCAGATGGCGCAGCTGCCGGTCGAAGACCTGCAGCAGCCGGTCGTCGGCAGCCTGGCCGAACTTCAGCTTGAGCACATCGAGGGCGCTGCGCATCGGCGCCAGCGGATTGCGCAACTCGTGCGACAGGGTCGCGAGGAATTCGTCCTTGCGGCGATCCGCCGCGGACAGTTGCACGTTCAACTTCTTCAATTCAGCTTCGGCGGCCTCGGCGGCCTTGCGCGCCAATAAAAGCTCGCGCTCATAGGCGCGCCGGTCGGATGCCTTGAACAAGGCCCAATGATCGACGATCCGGCCGCCGTCCTGCTGCCTCACGATGTTGAGCAGCATGGGCATACGCACCTGATTCCGATTGCGCAGGTCGACCTGTATCTCGGCAACCGAACCCTGCGCCTGCAGGATGGGTTGGCAATGCGTGTTGAAGAACAGGCGCGCCCCGACGGGTAACAGGTCCCGCATGCGGACTTTTCCGACCAGCTCGTCCCGCTCGTAGCCCAGCCATGCGCAGGCGGCGCCGTTCGCCTTCAGGATCAGTCCGTCTGCCGCCGTCACCAGCAATGCGCAGGCAGCGTGCTCGAACGAGGTTTCGCTGCCGGGAGACTGGTCGTCCACGCTGTCAGCGCAGGACGTGCGCGAGGAAGTTGTCAATCGCCCGCGAACTTTCGGTCGGGGCGCTCATGTGCGGACAATGGCCGACGTTGTCGATGATGTGCAGGGTGCTCGAAGGCAGGTTCCGGTGCAGGAACTCGCCCACCGAGCGTGGCGCCACCATGTCGTCGGTGCACTGCAGGATCAGGGCCGGCACGGTCGACAGGGGCACATCCTTGCGGTGATCGGACAGGAAGGTCACGCCGGCGAAATGCCTGGCGATCTCGGGGTCGTTGCGGCAGAAGCTGTTGGTCAGCTCTTCGCGCAGCTCCGGCCGATCGGGCACGCCCATGATCGCCGGCGCCAGGTTGCTCGACCAGCCGAGGAAGTTGGCTTCCATCGTTTCCAGGAGTTCGTCGATGTCCTCACGGCTGAACCCGCCCACGTAGTCGCCGTCGTCGATATAGCAAGGCGACGGTCCGACCATGACCTGGGCGCTGAATTTATGCGGCGCCTTGATCGTGGCGAGCAGCCCGATCATCGTGCTGACCGAATGGCCGACGAACACCACCGGGCCAGTGGCGAATTCGTCGATGATTTCGAGCAGGTCGTCGGCATAGCCGTGCAGGGTGCCGTACTTGTCGCGGCAGTAGGCCGCCAGATCGGAGCCCCCGCTGCCCACGAGGTCGAACGAGATAGTGCGGAAACGTTCGCCATAGGCGGGAGCGAGGAAACGCCACATGGTCTGGTCGCAGCCAAAACCGTGGGCGAACACCATGGTGGTCGAGCCGCTGCCAGAGATACGAACGTTGTTGCGTACCTGCACCGAGGACATTGTCTACTTTCCTTTCGTAAAATTAACAATTAGCATTGTACTCTTTTAATGCACCGCCACCCGTTCACGTGTCCAGGGAACGGTTATGCCAGTTGGCTCCCGCGACCAGGCTATACCAGCCCGACCCCTTGGTCGACCGACAACTCCGCAATCACCCCCCGCAACCACTGGTTCCCCGGCTCCTTGTGATACTTCGCATGCCAGAACAGGTTGACGTCGAAGTTGGGAAAGGGCACCGGATGCGGCAAATAGCGCAGCTTGAAAGGCGCCATTCCTTCGCGGACGTAACGCTCGGGCACGGTGGCGATCAGGTCGGTGTTCGACAGGATGTGGCCCAGTGCGACGAAGTGCGGCACGCTCAGCCGGACATTGCGTTTCACGCCGCGCTTCTCGATCACTTCGTCGACGATCGCGTGGCCGGTCCCGCCGGCCACCACGACGATGTGCTGGGCCTCTTCGAAGTCCTGCAGGGTCAGCGCTTCCTTGTCCAGCGCATGCCCCTCGCGGAAGATGCACACGTAACGCTGGCGGAACAGGTGGCGGGTGAAGAAGCCGGCCTTCAGCTGCGGCAGCAGGCCGATGGCAATGTCGACCCGGCCCGATTCCAGTTCGTCGCTCAGGTTGACGGCGGCGTTGCGCACGGTGCTGATGGTCACGCCGGGCGCGATCCCGGCCAGCTTGCGCATCAGGCGCGGCAGGAAGTGGATCTCGCCCAGATCCGTCATGGCGATCGTGAACTTGCGCACGCTGGCCATCGGGTCGAATTCCAGCTGGCGCTCCAGCGTGTCGCGGATCGTCGTCAGGGCGAAATCGATCGGCTCGGCCAGCTGCACCGCATACGGCGTCGGCTCCATGCCGCGCGCGGTCCGCAGGAATAGTTCGTCTCCCATCATCTTGCGCAGCCGGCTCAGCGCGTTGCTGACCGCCGGCTGGGTCAGGCCGAGGTTCTCGGCCACCGCCGACACCCGCCTTTCCTTGTAGAGCTGCTGGAAAACCACCAGCAGGTTGAGATCGACATCATGAAGATTGAGCATGCGATATTCACCAAATCTATTTTGCGCATTCACGGGATTTTGTATTTTTATTTTACTGGCATTCCTATAATCAAACCCAAGAACGAGATATAAGTTTTTGGAGACTGCATGAAGCTGCATATCAGGCCGCTCGACCAGACCATCGACGTCGCCCCGGGAACCAACCTGCTGGCGGCCCTGCGCGAGCACGGCGTACCGATTTCCTACAGCTGCACCGCCGGCCGTTGCGGCACCTGCCGCTGCAAGGTGATCGACGGCCGCATCGACGGCGCCAATGCCGATGGCGGGCAGACCGTCCTGGCCTGCACCAGCGTCGTCAACGGCGACTGCAGCATCGAGATTCCCGAGCCGGACGAGATCATCCTGCATCCGGCCAGGGTCCTGAAAGCGACCGTGACGGCGCTGGACCGCCTGACCCACGACATCGTGCGCCTGCGCCTGCGCGCTGCGAAGCCGCTCGAGTACTCGCCGGGCCAGTACGCGACCCTGCAGTTCACGCCCGAACACGTGCGCCCCTATTCGATGGCCGGCCTGCCGGGCGACGGCGAACTGGAATTCCACATCCGCCTGGTCAAGGACGGCATGGTGAGCGGTTACGTCGACCGCGAGCTGAAGCTCGGCGACGCCGTCCGCGTCAGCGGTCCGCTCGGCACCTCCTACCTGCGCAGGAAGCACGAAGGACCGATGCTGTGCGTGGCCGGCGGTACCGGCCTGGCGCCGGTGCTGGCCATCGTGCGCGGCGCCCTCGAAGCGGGCATGCGCAACGACATCCACGTGTATTTCGGCGTGCGCAGCGCCCGCGACGTCTACTGCACCGAGCTGCTGTCCGGCCTCGCCGAGCGCCATCGCAACCTGAAGGTGCACGTGGTGGTCACGGAAGGCCAGGCCGGCGCCGGCCGGCGCAGCGGCATCGTTACCGAGGCCGTGGCCCGCGACTGGACTTCGCTGTCCGGCTGGCGCGCCTACCTGTGCGGCGCGCCGCCGATGGTGGACGCGGCGACCCTGGTGGCGCGCGAACGCGGCATCGACACCGATCACATCTACGCCGACGCGTTCTACGCGAAAGCAGCCTGAATCCGAGGAGACCATATGGACATGCAAGCCAAGGCCGGCGTGAAGCAGGAACGCGCCGACTTCTACCGCCGCATCAGCGGCCATAACCTGACCCCCTTGTGGGAAGTGCTCGGCGCCCTGGTGCCGAAGTCGCCCAGGACCCCGGTGGCGCCTGCGCTGTGGCGCTATGCCGAGGTGCGCGAGCAGGTCATGGAAGCCGGCCGCCTGATCACGGCCGAAGAGGCGGAACGGCGCGTGCTGATCCTCGAGAATCCGGCGATGCGCGGCAATTCCTCGATCACGCAATCGCTGTACGCCGGCCTGCAGCTGATCATGCCGGGCGAAGTGGCGCCGGCCCACCGCCACACCCAGTCCGCCCTGCGCCTGGTGCTGGACGGCGAGGGCGCCTACACGGCGGTCGACGGCGAGCGCACCACCATGCGCCGCGGCGACTTCATCATCACCCCGTCCTGGACCTGGCACGACCATGGCAACCTGGGTACGGAGCCAGTGGTGTGGCTGGACGGCCTCGACATCCCGACCCTGCGCTTCTTCGACGCCGGCTTCGCCGAGCATGGCAGCGAGGCCACCCAGCAGACTTCGCGTCCGGAAGGCGATGCGCTGGCGCGCTACGGCCACAACATGCTGCCGGTGGACCTGAAGCAGGAAGCGGCCGATCCGACCAAGGTCTTCGTCTATCCCTTCTCCCAGACGAAGGAGGCGCTGGAAGGCATCGCCCGCACCGCGCCGGACCCCCACTTCGGCCACAAGCTTCGCTACGTGAACCCGGCCACCGGCGCATCGCCGATGCCGACCATCGGCGCCTTTGCCCAGCTGCTGCCGGCCGGCTTCGAGACCGCGCCCTACCGCAGCACCGACGCCACCGTCTACGTCTGCCTGGAAGGCGAGGCCAGCGCGCAGGTTGGCGACGAGACCTATACCTTCGGTCCGAACGACGTGTTCGTGGTGCCGTCCTGGCACACGCTGACATTGAAAGCCGGCGAACAGACCATCCTGTTCAGCTTCTCGGACCGACCGATGCAGCAGGCGATCGGCCTGTGGCGCGAAGAAAAAATGCAGTAACCCTCATCAGGAGAACCCCATGAAATACGCAGTAGCCCCGGCCCCCGTCTACACCCTGCCGATCGCCGGCAGCGACGAGCAGTTCCCGATCAACCGCATCTTCTGCGTCGGCCGCAACTACGCGGCGCATGCGCGCGAGATGGGCCGCGATCCGGACCGCGAACCGCCGTTCTTCTTCATGAAGCCGGCCAACGCCACCGTGGTTGCCGGCAGCGAGGAAGTGACGATTCCGTATCCGCCGAAGACCGCCAACTTCCACCACGAGATCGAGCTGGTGGTCGCCATCGCCAAGGGCGGCGCCAACATCCCGGTCGAGCGGGCACTGGAGCACGTCTACGGTTACGCGGTCGGCCTCGACATGACCCGCCGCGACGTCCAGCTGGAAGCGCGCGACAAGGGCCGTCCCTGGGAATTCGGCAAATCCTTCGCGCAGTCGGCGCCGATCGGCACCATCCACAAGGCCAGCGAAGTCGGCCACGTGCGCGAAGGCGAGATCGCGCTGACCGTGAACGGCGAATCGCGCCAGCGTTCGGACGTCTCCAAGCTGATCTGGTCGGTGGCGGAATCGATCGCCTACCTGTCGGAGTACGAAACCCTGGAGCCGGGCGACATCATCATGACCGGCACCCCGGAAGGCGTGAACGCGGTCAAGCCGGGCGACCTGATGGTCGGCAGCGTGGCCGGCCTGGGCGAGATCCGCGTGCGCGTGGCAGGCTGAAACAGGAGGCGGTCATGGCAGTGTGGGAGTCGAAGGAAAGCAGCAGCCGGATCCCGTTCGCGGTGTACACCGACGAGCAGCTCCACCAGCGCGAGCTGGAAAGGCTGTTCTACCGCGGCCACTGGTGCTACGTGGGACTCGAAGCCGAGATCCCCAAGGTGGGCGATTTCAAGCGCACCGTGATCGGCGAGCGTTCGGTGATCATGGTGCGTGGCGAGGACGGCGTCCACGTGGTCGAGAACGTGTGCGCCCACCGCGGCATGCAGTTCTGCCGCGAGCGCCACGGCAACAGGAAGGAGTTCGTCTGTCCTTACCACCAGTGGAACTACCGGCTGAACGGCGACCTGCAGGGCGTGCCCTTCCGCCGCGGCGTCAAGCAGGAAGGCAAGATCCAGGGCGGCATGCCCAAGGAATTCAAGCCCGAGGAACACGGCCTGACCCGGTTGAAGGTCGCCACCCGTGGCGGCGTGGTGTTCGCCTCCTTCGACCACGAGGTGGAATCGCTGGAAGACTTCCTCGGCCCCGAGATCACGCGCTACTTCGACCGCCTGTTCAACGGCCGCCAGCTGAAGATCCTCGGCTACAACCGCCAGCGCATCCCGGGCAACTGGAAGCTGATGCAGGAGAACATCAAGGACCCCTACCATCCGGGCCTGCTGCACACCTGGTTCGTCACCTACGGCCTGTGGCGCGCGGATAACAAGTCCCAGCTGGTGATGGACGAGCGCCACCGCCACGCGGCGATGATCTCGACCCGCGGCAGCGGCACCGGCAGCAAGGCCGATGTCACCTCCGGCATCACCAGCTTCAAGGAGAGCATGCAGATCGAGGACAAGCGCCTGCTCGACATCGTCCCCGAGGAATGGTGGGGAGGTCCGACGGCGGTGATGATGACGGTATTCCCGAGCGTGATCTTCCAGCAGCAGGTGAACAGCGTCTCCACCCGCCACATCCAGCCGGACGGCAAGGGCTCCTTCGACTTCGTCTGGACCCACTTCGGCTTCGAGGACGACAGCGAGGAGATGACCGAGCGCCGCCTGATCCAGGCCAACCTGTTCGGACCGGCCGGCTTCGTCTCGGCCGACGACGGTGAGGTCATCGAGCTGTCGCAGTACGGCTTCGAGCAGAAGCCCTTCCACCGCGCAGTGGCGGAACTCGGCGGCTACGGCGTCGAGAACACCGACCACATGGTCACCGAGACCCTGATCCGCGGGATGTACGAGTACTGGCGCACGGTGATGGAGGATTGAACGATGAACAGCAACGATGAGCTGCAGATCTACCTGGCGCTGGCCCGGCTGAACGCCGATTACGCGGCCGCCGTCGACGCCGCCGACTGGGAGCGCTGGGTGGACTTCTTCGTCGACGACTGCGAGTACAAGGTGCAGCCGCGCGAGAACTTCGAACGCGGCTTCCCGCTGTGCACCCTGGCCCTGCTGAGCAAGGGGATGCTGAGGGACCGCGTCTACGGCATCCGCGAGACCCTGTTCCACGACCCGTACTACCAGCGCCACACGGTCGGCCTGCCGCGCATCCTGCGTGTGGACGGCGACCTGGTCGAGGCGGAGGCGAACTACGCTGTCTTCCGCACCAAGCTGAGCCAGGAGACCACGGTATTCAACGTCGGCCGCTATATCGACCGCGTGCGCGTCACCCCGCATGGGCTGAAGTTCGAGTCCCGCGTGTGCGTCTACGACACCGAGATGATCCCGAACTCCTTGATCTATCCAATCTAAGCAAAAGGCAGCAAACATGGCAAACAACTGGCTTGACATCAGTGCCCTCGACGAGGTGCCCGAAGACGACGTGCTGGGCGTCGACACCGGCGGCAAGGACGTCGCCCTGTACAAGGTCGAAGGGCAGGTCTACGCGACCGACAACCTCTGCACCCACGGACACGCCCGCCTGTGCGACGGCTTCCTCGACGGCTTCGAGATCGAATGCCCGCTCCACCAGGGCAAGTTCGACATCCGCAACGGCAGCCCGACCTGCCAGCCGGTCACCGAGGCGGTGCGCACCTACCCGGTGAGGATCGAGAACGGCAGGGTGTTCGTCGACCTCGGCTGACCCGCCGCACACAACACGGACCGCGGCCAAGACCGCGGCCATCCACGACAATCAACAGGAGACACCATGTCCAGTACCGCGCAAGTCGACGTACAGCAGCTGATCGATACGGGGCGCTTCACGCGCTACCAGTTCCTGATCGCCTTCCTCTGTTTCATCATCATCGCCATCGACGGTTTCGATACGGCGATCATCGGCTTCATCGCCCCGTCGCTGCGCGGCGAGTGGCACCTCACCCCGCAGCACCTGGCGCCGCTGCTGTCCGCCGGCCTGGTCGGCCTGGCCTTCGGCTCCTTCCTGGCCGGCCCGCTGGGCGACCGCATCGGCCGCAAGACCATCCTGGTGCTGTCGGTGCTGTTCTTCGGTATCTGGAGCCTGGCCTCGGCCTATACCGACTCCCTGATGACGCTGACCATCTTCCGCTTCCTGACCGGACTGGGACTGGGCGGCGCCATGCCGAACGCGATCACCCTGACCTCCGAATACTCGCCGCAGCGCAGCAAGTCGACCGTGGTCACCATCATGTTCTGCGGTTTCACCCTCGGCTCCGGCCTGGGCGGCGTGCTGGCCGCCCACCTGATTCCGGAATACGGCTGGCGCAGCGTGCTGCTGGTGGGCGGCTACCTGCCGATCGCCTGCGCGGTACTGTTCTATTTCCTGCTGCCGGAATCGGTGCGCTTCCTGGTGCTGCGCAAACCCGGCAGCCCGCAGATCGCCGCTACCCTGCGCCGCATCGCGCCGGGCGCAAGGCTAGCCGGCGCACGCTTCTTCATTCCGGAAGCGCCGGCCGCCAAGGGACGTTCGCCGGTCGCCCAGCTGTTCGCATCGCCGCTGGCCTTCGGCACGCTGGCGCTGTGGGCCGCCTTCTTCATGAGCCTCCTGATCGTCTACCTGCTGACCAACTGGCTGCCGACCCTGTTCAAGGACGCCGGCTTCCCGATCGCCAAGGCGGCCCTGGTGTCGGCCATGTACCAGGTGGGCGGCACCGTCGGCGCCATCGTCATCGGCCGCCTGATGGACCGCTTCAATCCCTACCGCGTGCTGGCTCTGTCCTACCTGTGCGCGATCGCCTTCATCGCCCTGATCGGCTTCCAGTACACCGACCTGGTGCTGCTGAACATCGGCGTGGCCGGCGTGGGCTTCTGCATCAGCGGTTCGCAGATCGGCGCCAACGCCCTGGCCGCGGCCTTCTACCCGACCAGCAACCGCGTCACCGGCGTCAGCTGGGCGCTGGGCGTGGGCCGCTGCGGCGCCATCCTCGGATCGTTGATGGGCGGCGCGCTGCTCGGCGCGGGCCTGGGCTTCTCGGCCATCATCCTGCTGCTCGCCATTCCGGCGCTGCTGGCATCGCTGTCGGTGTTCGCGATGTTCGTCCGCTATCCGCTGGGCGGTGCCGGCGGCGCGGCGGCAGGCAGCAAGGGCGCCGCTGCGGCATCCACGCCGGCATCGACCTGATCTTTCGTACTTTTCGCAGCAAAGGCTTCGCATGAAACTCTACAGCTTCTTCAACAGTTCCACCTCCTTCCGCGTGCGCATCGCGCTGGCGCTGAAGGGCTTGAGCTACGACTACGCCGGCGTCAACTTGCGCGGCGGCGAGCAGGGCCAGCCGGCCTACCGCGAGCTGAGCCCGGCCGGCATCGTGCCGGTGCTGGTCGACGGCGAGCTCACGCTGACCCAGTCGCTGGCGATCATCGACTACCTCGACCACCGCTATCCCGAGCCGCGCCTGCTGCCCGAGGAGCCGGTGCTGCGCGCCCGCGTGCTGGAAGTCGCCCAGACCATCGCCTGCGAGATCCACCCGATCGACAACATCCGCGTGCTGAAGTACCTGACCGGCACGCTGGGCGTGAGCGAGGAGGCCAAGTCGGCCTGGTACGCGCACTGGGTCGACGAGGGCCTGGGCGCGGTGGAGCGCCTGCTGGCCAAGCTTCCGGCGACGGCCTACTGCTTCGGCGACACGCCGACCCTGGCCGACTGCTGCCTGGTGCCCCAGGTGGCGAATGCCATGCGCATGGGCTGCGACCTGTCGCGCTTCACGCGCGTGCTGGCCGTCTACGAGCACTGCATGCGGCAGCCGGCCTTCATCGCGGCGGCGCCGCAGAACCAGCCGGACTACGTGGGTTGAGCCAGGAGACACAATGAAGAACCATGCAGCCCTCCGGCGCGGCGCCCTCACGTCCGTCGCTTTTGCGGCCGCCCTGTGCGCAGGCGCGGCATCCGCCCAGACCAATATCACCGTCTACGGCATCGTCGATGCCGCCTTCGCCCGCACCGACAACGTCGACGCGGCCGGCCATTCGATGACCAAGATGGCTTCCCTGACCGGCAGCGTGCCCTCGCGCCTGGGCTTTCGCGGTGCGGAAGACCTGGGCAACGGCCTGTCGGCCATCTTCACCCTCGAGAACGGGCTGAATCCCGACGCCGGCACGGCCAGCCAGGGCGGCCGCCTGTTCGGGCGCCAGGCCTGGGTCGGCCTCAAGGGGAGCTGGGGCACGCTGCAGCTGGGACGGGTGCCGAACATGACTTTCTATTCGATGCTGAAGACCGATGTGCTGGGCCCGAACCTGTTCTCGATCAGCAGTATCGACGCCTATATCCCGAACGCCCGCAGCGACAACGCCATCGCCTACATGGGCACCTTCAAGCGGGTGACGCTGGGCGCCACCTACAGCACCGGGCGCGATGCCTCCTCCGCGGGTGGCCCGGCGGCGACCAATTGCGCGGGCGAAGTGGCCGGCGATGCGCGCGCCTGCCGCCAATATACCGGTCTGCTGGGCTATGACGCCGACACCTGGGGCCTGACCGCTTCCTACGACAAGCTGTACGGGAACAAGGGCGCGGCCTTCGGCCTCACCAGCAGCGCCAACTACGACCGCCGCACGACGCTCAACGGCTACGTCATGCTGGGCAAGACCAAGGTGGGCGGCGGCGTCCTGGACCGCAAGACCTTCGCCGCCACCGGCGTCATCGAGTCGGACCTCTACTACCTGGGCCTCAGCCAGCCGGTCGGCCCGCAACTGACCCTCGACGCCCAGGTGGCCAGGAAGAACGTGAAGGGCTCGCCGGACGACACCACGATGGCGGTGGCGCGCCTGACCTACGCGCTGTCGAAACGCAGCGCGGTGTATGCCGCGGCCGGCCGCATGGACAACCACGGACAGGCCGCGCTGGCCCTCGACGCCGGCGGCACGGTGGCGCCGGGCAAGGCGCAGAACGGCCTGATGGCCGGGATCCGGCACGCTTTCTGAGATCTGCAATCCGCGCTTGACCTCGACTTTGCTTGAGGTTCTACACTGCGTCCATCACCGCATACGGATGGAGTGGGAACATGGCAAAGCAGAGTCGGGGAAAAGTCGTCGTGATCACCGAAGCGGACGGGGAGGCCGGCGCGGCATGCGCACGCAGCCTGGCGGAGGAGGGCGCGCTGCTGGTGCTCGGGGCACGGGACCGCGAGCGCCTCGAAGAACTGGCGGGCGAACTGCGCTGGGACGGCGCATCGGTCCTGGCATTACAGGCGGACGGCGCCGACTACGTTCAAGTGGAAAGCCTGGTCGCCCATGCGGTGCGCGAGCACGGCCGGGTCGACGTAGTCATCAACATCCCGCGCGAAGCGGCCATCGGCGATGGTTTTGGCGTCGACTGGACCCGGGTCGCGGACGAGCAGATCCAGGCCTGGCTGCACGCTGTGGTCGCGGCGAATGCGCAGATGGCGCGGCAGGGCGCCGGCCACATCGTCAACGTCGCGCCGCTCTTCGTGCCGCGGCTCGACGGCCTGCATGGCGTCGCCCACGGCACCGTGTTCCGTTCGCTGGCGCAGGCGCTGGCGGAAATCACCGAGGGCCTGCAGAAGGGGAGCGATGGCTATCCCTTGCGGGCCACGCTGGTGAGCACGGAAGCGCCCCTGCTGCCCGCGCCGGCCGAGCCGGCGGAGGTGGAATACGCCCTGGCGCAGTCGGTTGCCCGCGCCGTGCGCTTCGCGGTCGGCCAGTCCGCGGACGGCCATGTCGAGCGGCTGTGCATCCGCCACGCCATCGCGGTCAATCGGGCGGCGGGGTCTCGTACACCGGATCGGCGCGTCCCTGCATCGTCGTCGCGGTGGGAGGCTCGGTGCTGAACACCAGCACCTCGTTGGCGCCCGCCTGCAGCCAGGAGGCCGGCAGGTAGAGGGTCTGCTGCGGACCGATATGCCAGTAGCGGCCGAGGTGGTGGCCGTTGACCCACACCTGGCCCTTGCCCCAGCCGCGGGTGTCGAGGAAGCTGTCCACCGGCTTGTCGAGCTTGAGCGTTCCGCGCCAGAAGCCCGGGCCTGCCGTATCGCCGCCGGCCTTGGCCGGCGCACCGGCGGCCAGGCGCTGCAGCGCCGTGGCGTCCATCGGCAGCGGGTAGACGGTCCAGCCTTCGAGCTCCTCCTTGTCCAGCTTCACGCCGCGGACGATGCCCTTGTTATCGTCCACCAATCTGGCGCCGAAGCCGACCCGGCCCATCGCCTCGACCAGCAGGTCGAGCCGGGTACCGGCGGGCAGGTCCACCGCCAGCGCCTTGTCGCCGCGTCGGCGGTCGAGCCGGCCGATGACACGGCCGTCGGCCAGCACGGTGGCCTGGTCGCGCAGCTCGTCCAGCACCAGCTGTCCCTTGATCGGCGCCGCGAGGCGCTTGCGGTAGAGGATGTAGCCGTAGTTCTGGCCGAATTCCTCCATCGCCCGCACCCAGCGTGCGGGCTGGCCCTTCGAGAGGGTGTCCAGGCTGTCCAGCAGGCTGCCGGCGGACGCCAGCGGAAAGGCGGCCAGGGCCTGCGGTGCCGGTGCCGCCGGTACCGGCGGCAGCGTCTCCTTCACATGCCTGGCGATGACTTCGCGCAGGGCCTGGTACTTGGGCGTCGGGCGGCCGGCTTCGTCCAGCGCGGCGTCGTAGTCGTAGCTGGTGGTGTCGGGCTGGTAGGGCTCGGTGCTTGAATAGTTGGCGCCGGCCAGCCAGCCGAAGCTGGTGCCGCCGTGGAACATGTAGAGGTTGAAGGACACCCCCTGCGACAGCATCCAGTCCACCGTGCGCGCGGCTTCTTCCGGGCTCTGGCTGTGGTGCGGTCCGCCCCAGTGGTCGAACCAGCCGGCCCAGTATTCGCCGGCCATGCGCGGCCCAGCCGGTCGCCATGCCGACAGCGCTTCGATCGAGCCCTTGGCATCGTCCAGCCCACCGCCGAAGTTGACGACGGCCGCCGCCCCGGGCAGGGTGCCGCCCTCGAACAGGCGGGCGGCGCCGCCGTCCGAGGTGAACAGCGGGGCGTCGAATCCGGCCGCGCGCATCTGTTCCCGGGTGGCGCGCAGGTAGTCGTGGTCGTGGCCGAAGGAACCGTATTCGTTTTCCAGTTGCAGCATCAGGATGGGGCCGCCGCGGCTGCTCTGCAGGTCGCCCACTTCCTTCGCGAGGCGCTTGAAATAGCGGGCGCTGGCGGCCAGGTAGCGCGCATCCATGGAACGCACGCGCAGGCCCGGCGTGCGCAGCAGCCAGGCCGGAAAGCCGCCGAAGTCCACCTCGGCGCACACGTAAGGCCCCGGCCGCAACACCACGTTCAGGCCTTCCTCGGCCGCTGTCTTGATGAAGGTGCGCAGGTCGTTCTGGCCGGAGAAGTCCCATTGCCCCGGCTCCGGCTCGTGCTGCGACCAGAAGGCGTAAGTCGTCACGGTGTTCAGCCCCATCGCGCGCGCCATGCGCAGCCGCTCGCGCCAGGCGGCGCGCGGGATGCGCGGGTAATGCATCTCGCCGGAGCGGATGACATAGGGCTTGCCGTCGAGTTTGAACTGGGCGCCGTCGATGGCGAAGTGGGGTGGGCGCGCCGGGGCGGCGCTCGCGGCGGCCGCCAGGGTGCTCGTCATGGCCAGGGCCAGCAGGGCTGCCTGTAGTGTCTTCGAAAGTGTCAAGCCGAGGTCTCCGGTATTTTTCTGTTCGTAAGTTATGGCGCGTTAAATGTATGGTGAAAAAACTTACGCGTCAACAAAAACGAAAGAAAAATTGGTGCAGGCCACCGGCATTTGGCTGAAATATCTTTCGATATGGGCGAAATCTCGGCGAGATACTTTCGATTCATCAATCCCGTTCGAGGATGCGCGGCCCCGGACCTTCGCGCCCCAGCACGTCTTCCGGATTGCGCAGCGGGCAATCCTTCAGCGACAGGCAGCCGCAGCCGATACACCCGTTCAATTCGCTGCGCAGGCGCTGCAGCCGCGTGATGCGCTCGTCGAGCGCCGCCCGCCACTTCGAGCCGACGCTCTTCCATTGCGCGGCAGTGATCTTCTGGCCCGGCTGGTAGGGCCCCAGCGCCTGCTGGATCTCGTCCAGCGGAATGCCGGCGCGCTGGGCCACCTTGATGATGGCGATGTAGCGCAGGACGTCGGGCGTGTAGCGGCGCTGGTTGCCGGAACTGCGCACGCTGCTGATCAGGCCCTTGGCTTCGTAGAAGTGCAGGGTGGAGACGGCGACGCCGCTGCGCTCGGCGACTTCGCCGACGCTCAGCCGGCGGACGGTGGCGGGAATGGCTTTGTTCATGGCGCTTGACCTCAAGGTAACTTGAGGAATTATAAAGCGAATACGAACAACAGAAGCCGTGACTGGCGGGAGAAGAAGGTATGAAACGTGAAGAAGAATGGATGGCCGGGGCGATCGAGGCCGACGCGGTGATCGTCGGTGCGGGCCCGGTCGGCCTGTTCCAGGTGTTCGAGCTGGGCTTGCTGGAGGTGAGGGCCCATGTGATCGATTCCCTGCCTTATCCCGGCGGCCAGTGCATGGAGCTGTACCCGGACAAGCCGATCTACGACATCCCGGCCGCGCCCGTGCTCACCGGCCGCGAGCTGACCGACAATCTGTTGAAGCAGATCGCACCCTTCGAGCCGGCCTTCCACCTCGGCCAGGAAGTGCGCCTGGTCCGCAAGCGCGAGGATGGGCGCTTCGACCTCGAGACCTCGGCCGGCACCCGCTTCGTCACCAAAACCATCTTCATCGCCGCCGGCGTCGGTGCCTTCCAGCCGAGGAAGCTCAAGGTGGGCGGCATCGACAAATTCGAGGACAGCCAGCTGTTCTACCGCGTCCGCGAGCCGGCCCGTTTCCACGGCAGGCAACTGGTGATCTGCGGCGGCGGGGATTCGGCGCTGGACTGGGCGCTGGACCTGGTCGGCAAGGCCGGGTCGGTGGTGCTGGTGCACCGCCGCGACAGCTTCCGCGCCGCGCCGGCCTCGATCGCGAAGATGAAGGCGCTGTGCGAGGCCCACGAGATGCAGTTCGTCTCGGGCCAGGTGGCGGGCTTCGGCGAAGAAGATGGCAGGCTGACCGAGCTGAAGGTGCTGGGCAGCGACGGCGTCACGCGCCGCCTGCCGGCCGAGATGGTGCTGGTGTTCTTTGGCCTGCTGCCCATGCTGGGACCGATCGCCGAATGGGGGCTGGACATGGAGATGCGCCAGCTGAAGGTGACGAGCACCGAGACCTTCGAGACCAGCGTGTCCGGCATCTTCGCGGTCGGCGACATCAATACCTATCCGGGCAAGAAGAAGCTGATCCTGTCGGGCTTCCACGAGGCCGCCCTGGCGGCCTTCGGCGCGGCGCCCTACATCTTCCCGGACAAGAAGGTGCACATGCTGTACACGACCACCTCGCCGAAGATTCACAAGCTGCTGGGTGTCGAGAGTCCGGTCATGGATTAAGACCGCCGTTTCGACCGTCCGCTAGCGGACCTGAAAGCAGCCATATGCAATCCTAAGGAGAACACATGTTCGTAGTACTCTATCGGTGGCGAATCCATGAGGGACGTGAAGACGAATTCGTCGACGCCTGGTCACGTAAGTCTGAAATCTATCTGAAGGAGCTGGGCTCGCTCGGATCGCGCTTACACCGGGGCAGCGATGGCTTATGGTATAGCTACGCTCAATGGCCTTCCGAACACGCCCGTAAAGAAGCATTCGCGAATGGTGCCGCCGACGTCGACGCAGACGCGCGCATGGAACGAGCGATCGCGGAGCGCTTCCCGCCGGTCATTCTGGAGGTGCGGGCGGATTTCCTGCAAATCCATCCATGGAAAACGGCGTGATTCACGCCAAAGGCTCGGCCGATGGTCTTGGGTTGCTGAGTGTACTCTTGGGTGGTTTCGCCATGTTCGCAGACTGCGCATCCGTCATGAGCGGCGCCAAGCTGCGCAGGCGCAGCGAGATCAGCAGCGCCGCCGCCAGCAGGCTCCCGAGCAGCATGACGACGCCGCCCCAGCCGCCGTGCTCCCAGAGGAAGCCGCACAGCCAGCCGACCACGCTGGAGCCGAGGTAGTAGAAGCACAGGTAGAGCGCCGAGGCCAGTGCCTGCTGGGTGCGGGCGCGGCGGCCCACCCAGCTGCTGGCGATCGAGTGCGAGGCGAAGAAGCCGAAGGTGAAGATGGCCATGCCGGCGACGATCAGCACCAGGTTGTGCGCCATGGTCAGCAGCAGGCCGGCGAACATGGTCCCCATCACGGACCACAGCACGTGGCGGCGGCCCAGGCGGTCGGCGCGGCGGCCGGCCCAGACCGAGCTGAAGATGCCGAGCAGGTAGAGCAGGGAGATCGCGCCGACCACGCTCTGGCGCAGGCCGTAAGGCGCGCCCAGCAGGCGGAAGCCGATGAAGTTGTAGGCGCTCACGAAGCAGCCCATCAGCAGGAAGGACAGGGCGAACAGCCAGGGCAGGCCGTCGTCGCCGAAGTGGCGGCGCAGGCCGTGCAGGGTCATCGCCAGGCCGCCCGAGGAGGGCTTGAAATTGCGCGAGGCGGGCAGGCTGCGCCAGAATTCCCAGGCCGCCAGCAGGCCGGCCACGCCCATCGTCGCCAGCGCCACGCGCCAGGACAGGAAGTCGGACAGGGTCGAGGCCAGCATCCGGCCCAGCATGCCGCCGAAGGCATTGCCGCTGATGAGGAGGCCCATCGAGACGCCCAGCGAGGCCGGTTCGATCTCTTCGCTGAGGTAGGCCATCGCCACCGCCGGCATGCCGCCCAGCGCCAGGCCGAGCAGGGTGCGCGCCACCAGCAGCTCGGCATAGCTGCGCGCGAATGCCGACAGCACCGTCATCGCGGCGGCCACCACCAGCGCCACCACCATCAGGTTCTTGCGGCCGACGCGGTCGGAGATGACGGAAGAGCACAGCAGCGAGAAGGCCAGCGCCGCGGTCGCCATCGACAGCGACAGGCTGCTCTGCGCCGGCGTGAGCGCGAAATCGTGGGCCAGCAGGGGCATCAGCGGCTGCACGCAATAGAGCAGGGCGAAGCAGGAGAAACCGCCGAAGAACAGGGCGCGGTTGGTGCGGCGGTAGGCGGGGACGGCGGTGGGGCTGGACATGGCGCTAGGGGTGGGGCTCTGATACACCATCCTAGGATTGCGCGAGCCATCTGTCCAATATATATTTGTGGCTCTACTTATCGCTTAAACAGATAACATGGAACTTCGGCATCTGCGTTACTTCGTCGCCGTGGCGGAAGAACTGAGCTTTACGCGCGCCGCCGAGCGCCTGCACATTGGCCAGCCGCCGCTGAGCCAGCAGATCCAGGCGCTGGAAGCCGAGATCGGCGCCAAGCTGCTGGAGCGGAACAAACGGCGCGTGCTGCTGACCGAAGCCGGCCGGCTGTTCCTGGCGGACGCGCGGCGCATGCTGGCGCTGGCCGAGCAGGCCAAGGAAACCGCCCACCGCGCCCACATGGGCGAAGCGGGCGAGCTGCGGGTCGGCTTCACCTTCTCGACGCCGTTCACGCCGCTGTTCGCCAAGGTCGTGCGGCGCTACCGCCAGGCCTATCCGCGCGTGCTGCTGAGCTTCCAGGAGATGACGACGCTGCACCAGCTGGCGAAGATCGAGGCGCGCGAACTGGACGTCGGTTTCGTGCGCCCGGCCTCGATGCAGCTGCCGCACAAGGTGGCGCTGACGAAGCTGCGCAGCGATCCGCTGCGGCTGGTGCTGCCGACCGATTCGCCGCTGGCGCGGCAGGAAAGCATCGCCGTGAAGGACCTGGCCGGCCAGGCCTTCGTCGTGTTCCCCAAGGATGCCGGCACCGGCATCTACCACCAGATCTTCGAGCTGTGCCGCGCCGCCGGCTTCACGCCCCACATCGCGATGGAGGCGGGCGAGCCCTCGACCATCATCGGCCTGGTGGCGGCCGGCTGCGGCATCTCGGTGCTGCCCGGTTCCTTCGAAGGCATCCACATGGAGGGCGTGGTCTACCGGCCACTGGCCGATCCGGAAGCCACCACCTCGATGCTGCTGGCCCGCCACACCGAGGGCGGCGGACCGCTGGCGGAAGCCTTCGTGGCGCTGGCCCGGGCGGCGGCCGAAGAACATTAACGCCCGGCGCGGTCCGCGAACAGCTTGGCCACCACCGTGCGGATCCATACGTTCGGCTCGTCCTTGTGGAATTTGCGGTGCCAGTACTGCTTCAGGTCGAACTGCGGGATTTCCAGTGGCGGCTGGATCAGGCGGATGCTGGCGATGCGCGCGAAGGATTCGCCGACCGCATACGGCACCGTCACCAGGAGGTCGGTGGAGGCGATGATGAAGGGGATCGACATGAAGTGCGGCGTCGACAGGACCACCCGCCGTTCGATCTTGTGCTTGGCCAGCAGCTGCTCGAAGATCTCCTGGCTGCGCCCCTCCGCGCGAATGACCGCATGGCCGATGCGCAGGAAGTCCGCCATCGAGATCCGCTCGCCCTTGATCCGGTGCCGCGCGTTGAGCAGGCTGATGAAGTTGTGGGTGAACAGGCGCTGCTGGAAGAAGTTGCGCGCCTTCAGGTCCGGAAAATAGCCGAGCGCGAGGTCGATCTCGCCGGATTCCAGACCCGCCGCGATCTCTTCCGGCGGCAGGGTGACCGAGCGCACCGTGGCATGCGGCGCGTGGGCCTGCAGGTAGGCCAGCAGTTTCGGCAGGAAGGTCATCTCGCCGATGTCCGACAATGCAAAGTTGAAGCGGCGCGTGGTTTCGGCCGGCTCGAAGCGGGTGCTGGCCAGCACCTCGGTCTCCACCCTGCCCAGGATCTCGCGCGTCGGCCCCAGCAGGGCGGTGGCGCGCGGTGTCGGCGACATGCCGTGCGAGCCGCGCACGAACAGCGGATCGCCGAGCGCCACGCGCAGCTTGTTGAGGGCGATGCTGACCTTGGGCTGGCTCCAGCCGAGGCGCTGCGCGGCGCGGCTGACGCTGCGCTCCTCGGCGATGGCCAGCACCACCGGCAGCAGGTTGAGGTCGAATCCGGTGTCCGTGCTCATATCTAAATATCGAATAAACGTTATTCTCTGAATTGTCTTGAGATATAACACAAGCGGCCTATGATTGCATGCACTACAACGACAGGAGACATGCATGAACAGGTTCACGCCAGGGTTTTGCTTGATCGTGGCATTGCTTGCCGGCGGCGCCGCCCACGCCCAGGACGACACGATCCGGATCGGCGTCATCACCTCGCTCAGCGGTCCGGCCGCCGAGAGCGGCGCGCAGATGAAGGCCGGGATCGACACCTGGCTGCGCCTGAACGGCGACAAGGTGGCCGGCAAGCGCATCGAAGTCATCTACAAGGACGATACCGGCACCCAGCCGGACATCGCCAAGCGCCTGGCGAACGAGCTGGTCACGCGCGACCACGTGGACGTGCTGGCCGGCTTCGTGTTCACGCCGAATGCGATGGCCGCCGCCGGCGTCGCCGACCAGAGCAGGACGCCGATGGTGGTGATGAACGCGGCGGCATCGAGCCTGACCGCGCGCTCGCCCTACGTGACGCGGGTCTCCTACACGATCGCGCAGTCGGCCAAGCCGCTGGCGGAATGGGCCTACCGCACCGGCGCGCGCCGCGTGTTCACCGTGGTGGCCGACTACGCGCCGGGCATCGATGCCGAGACCTGGTTCAACAAGACCTTCACTGCCCTGGGCGGCAAGATCGTCGGCTCGGTGCGCATGCCGCTGGGCAGCGTCGACTACGGCGCCTTCGTCCAGCGCGTCAAGGACGAGAAGCCGGACGCCATCCACGTCTTCCTGCCGAACGGCCAGCCGATGGTGGCCTTCACCAAGGCCTACCGCGAGAAGGGCCTGGACAAGGCGAACATCCGCTTCCTGGGCGGCGAGGGCTGGGGTGACGAGGACGTGCTGAAGGCGGGCGGCGATTCCCTGGTCGGCATCTATTCGTCCGGCTTCTATTCCTATACCCGGCCGGGCGCCGACAATGCCAGCTTCGTCGACGCCTTCGGCAAGACCGTGGGCGGGCGCATGCAGCCGAGCTTCCTGGCGGCGTCTTCCTACGACGGCATGGCGTTGATCGCCAAGACGCTCGCCAGGACCGGCGGCAAAGCGGGCGGCGCGGCCTTCATGCAGGCGCTCAAGGGCTATACCAGCAGCAGCCCGCGCGGCACGGTGACCATCGATCCGGCCACCCGCGACATCGTCCAGACCATCTACATCCGCCGCATCGACAAGCGCGACGGCAGGCTGGTGGCCACCGAGATCGACCGCTTCGACGCGGTCAAGGACCCGGCCAAGTAAGCCGCGCATTCATAAGGAGATTATCCATGTTCCCGCTCGATCAATGGTATGTCGCCGGGTTTTCCTGGGAATTGAAGGACAGGCCGGTGGCCAGGACCCTGCTGAACCGGAACGTCGTGATGTTCCGTACCGGCGAAGGCGTGGCCGCCGCGCTGGAGGACCGCTGCTGCCACAAGTCGCTGCCGCTGTCCTGCGGCACCGTCGAGAGGCGCGGCGTGCGCTGCGGCTACCACGGCCTGCTGTTCGCGCCGGACGGCGCCTGCCTGGAGGTGCCCGGCCAGGAGCGCATCCCGACCAAGGCGAAGGTGAAGTCGTATGTGCTGAGCGAGAAGGACAGCATCCTGTGGATCTGGATGCCGCGCGAAGAAGGCGGCCAGCCGACCCACGAGGCACCGGACTACTGGGTGCACCGCGATCCGCGCTACACCTTCAAGGGCGACGTCTTCCACTACGACGCGCCCTACCAGCTGATCCACGATAACCTGCTGGACCTCAGCCACCTCGGCTACGTGCACCTGAAGACCATCGGCGGCAACGCGGCGGTCCACATGAACGCCGAGCTGAAGGTGGAGGCCAGCGGCGACCAGGTCAGGGTGCTGCGCTACATGCCGGAGTCGGCGCCGCCGCCGACCTACCTCGACGCCTGGCCCTTCAAGGGCAAGATCGACCGCTGGCAGGAAGTGGAGTTCAACGTGAGCCACCTGAACATCTGGACCGGCGGCGCCGACGCCGGCACCGAGGACATGCGGGACCCGCAGCGCGGCGGCTTCCACATGCGCGGCTTTCATGCGATCACGCCGGAAACCGACACCACTGCCCACTATATGTGGACCATGGCGTCCAACAGCCACCCGGAACGGCCGGACGTCAGCGGCGTCGTGTTCGACCAGACCGCGCTGACTTTCGAGGAGGACAAGGTGGTGATCGAAGCCCAGTACCGCAACATCCTGCGCCATCCCGGCGCGCCGCAAGTCGACATCCACGTCGACGTTGGCCCGAACCGCGCGCGGCGGGTGATCGAACGGCTGGCCAGGGCCTGATCGCTCAGGCTTTCGTATCGAGATTGCGCAGCACGCGCGCGTTAAGGCTGGCCAGGGTTTCCAGCTCGGCCGGCGTGAAGCCGGCGAAGGCGGCGGTGGTGGCGGCGGAGACCTCGGGCAGAAGGCGCTCGATCATCGCGCGGCCTTCCTCGCTCAGCGTAATCATCACCGCGCGGCGGTCGCCCGGCTTGGGGCCGCGCCGGACCAGGGACTTGGCCGCCAGCTCGTCGCAGACGCGCGTCAGGTTGGCGGGCTTCTCGTTGCAGGCTTCGCTCAGCTCCGAGGCGGTCGAGGTTTCGTCGACGCTGCCATACAGTATCGCCAGCACCATGTAGTGGGTGTCGCCCAGCTCGTACTGCCGCAGCGCCGCGTTGCTCCTGTCGCGCAGGTTCTTCTGCAGATGGTAGGCCATCCGGACCAACAGCATCTTCTCGAACGGGAATCCCGGGACGCGGGCCTGGACTCGCCGCAGCCGCTGTTCGGTCGGACCAAAATCGCTCATTGCATTCCTTGCAGCTTTTGAAAGTGCCGATTATCGCACCGACGCGGCCGAAAGAGTGCGTTCAGGCAGGCTTCAGGGCGCCTTGTGCAGTTCGGGCCAGTTCGGGTAGACGTATTGCGCTTCGGTCAGCGGGTAAGTGCCGTCGGCCCTGGCTTGTGCCAGCTCGGCCTGCACGCGGGCGCGGACCGGATCGTTGGCGGCGACATTGCTGGTGGAAGCGCAGCCGGTCAGGGCGGCGAGGAGGACGACAGGGATCAGGGGTTTCAGGTTCATGATGTTCACCTTATTGAAGGAGGACCAGTGGAAAAGCTTCGGTACAGGACATATTTTAGTACTGGATAGTTCATTTGTGAAGTAAATCGACGTAAGTATAAATACGGATGCGTCCGCATGAGCACGAATGCTCATGCGGAGCGGGTAGATGGTCTGAATGAAGACGCTACGCCGAGGCGGGCTGCCTGGCAAGCGCAGAAGGGCATGGCCGCATGCCAAGATTGACATGCGGCCATGAGAGAGGGAGGAAGGATTACTGGCAGCTGAAGTTGGCGGCGTCGTCGACGCTGCCGCTGCCTTTATAGCGCGCGACCTTCGGATAGGCGCACAGCGGACGGGTGCGCGAGGCCGACCAGTTGGCGGGCAGGTCGGCATTCGCGCCGCCGGCATTCCCGCTGCCGCGGGCCGCTGCCGCCACCGTGTCCGGCGCCTGGCCTTTCTCGACCCAGGCGACGAGCGGCGTCAGCATGTCGAACTGGTCGGTGGCCGGGCCGCCGGAGCAGTGGTTCATGCCCGGCACCCGGAAGAAGCGCGCGAAGTTCGCGGCGTCGCCGCCGTTGGCCGTGCGCAGCGCCTCATACCAGGACGTGGTGTCGTCGCTCGAGAAGATCGGGTCGCTGGTGCCGTGGTAGACCAGCATCTTGGCGCCGCGGTTCTTCAGGGCGGCCAGGTTGGATGGATTCGGCGGCGTCATGAAGGACAGCGCGTTCTCCGTGTAGATGCCATTGGTCGCGTTGATCTTCGCCAGCATCGTGTCCAGGCTGCCGTTCAGCACGAAGCTGCGGCCGTCGAAGGTGGCGGGGTCTTCCGGCGGCACCTGCCAGATCAGGCCGACCGCGCCGGCATCGCGGTCGATCGGGGAGCTGAACTTCCAGCTCGCCCAGCCGTTGGTCGCCAGCCCGGCATCCCAGGGGAAGCTGGTGTAGATCTGCTTGCCGCTCTCGGTCTTGGCGCCGGCGAACAGGGCGGCGATGCCGCTCTTCTGGGCGGTGGTGAGGCAGGTGCCGTCGCGCGCGCCGGCGCAGGTCGGCACGTCGCGGTTGATGTCGAAGGCGGCCTGGCAGGCCTTGGTGTCCTGCACCAGGCCGTCGGCGGCGCCGTCGAGGGCGTCGCACTTGCCCAGCACCGCATTCGAGACCAGCGCCCGTTCGGCCTGGGTGAAGCCGGTGCCGAGGTCGCCCGGCGTGGAGGCCAGCGCGGCATAGGTCTTGGCGCCGGCGATGTTGGCGATCGCCGCCAGCGGCAGGCGGAAGCCGGGGTCGCCCACCAGGAAGCCGTCGTACTGGTCGGCGTAGCGCGCCGCCGCCACCATGGTGTGGCGGCCGCCGTTCGAGCAGCCGCCGATGTACGAGCGGTCCGGCGCCTTGCCGTAGGCGGCCTTGATCACGGCCTTGGCCATCGGCGTCAGCTTGCCGACCGCCTGGTAGCCGTAGTCGAGCCGCGCCTGCGGATCGATGCCGAAGAAGGGCGTCGGCGCGCCGTGGCCGGCGTCCGAGCTGATCACGGCAAAGCCCTGGTTCAGCGCATTGTCCAGCGGTCCGCCGCCGCCCACCGGTCCGAGCGCGCTGACGACGCTGCCGTCGACGCCGCCGTTGGCCTGGTAGAAGAAGCGGCCGTTCCAGTTGAGCGGCAGGCGCATCTCGAAGCCGATCGCATAGCTCTTGCCGTCGACCGTGCCGGTACGGCGCAGCATCTCGCCCAGCACCTGGCAGTGGGCGGGCACCGGCTTGCCGCCCACGCTGACGGTGCCGGCGGCGATCGCATTGACCGCGCTGATGGTGGTGTCGGGATAGGTCAACTTTGCCGCCAGGTCGGCGCAACCGGCCATGCTGGCGCCGGTGGCCGCGCCCAGTTGCGGCAGGCTCTGCACCGGCGGCGTGTCGCCGGCGGCAGGCTGGCTGTCGTTGTCGCTGCAGGCGGCAAGCAGCAGGGCGGCGAGCGCCGCGGCGATGGTGGTGGTGCTGGTGGTGTGTCGCATGTTCATACGTGTCTGGTCCTCTGCAAAATGACAGATCGAATACAAAACGTCGGGACGAACGGGACCCGCGCGGCCCTGGTGAAGGCCGCGGGGATTACTGCGATGGCGGGATGTGCTGCTTAGTCGGGCATGACGTCCTTGAGGACGCCGATCGGTTCGTTGACCAGTTTGCCGTTGACTTTCTTGACTTCGCGGATGTACATGTTCTGCACGATGTCGCGGGTTTTCGGATCGATGCTGATCGGTCCGCGCGGGCTGTTCCACTTCATGCCGGACAGGGTCTTGACGGCGGCATCGCCCGTCACCTTGCCGTTCAGCCTGCGAATGGTCTCGTAGATCATGCCCATGGTGTCATACGCGGCCACGGTGACGAAGGTCGGCGCCGGGCGGTTCGGGTTGGCCGCCGCATAGGCCTTCAGGAAGGACTTGTTGGCCTCGTTGTCGAGCGCCGTCGAGTAGTTCAGTACCGTCACCGCGCCCAGCGCGCGGTCGCCCAGCGCTTCCAGGGTCGGACTGTCGCTGGTCATGTCGCCCACGCCCAGGAACTTGATGCCGGCCTTGTCCAGGCCCTTGTCGCTATAGGCCTTCAGCATGCCGACGCCGTCCTCGACGCCGGGCGCGAAGAAGAACACGGCCTCCGGCTTCTGGTCCTTGATGCGCTGGACGAAGGGCGAGTAGTCCGGATTCGCCAGCGGCACCCGCGCCGAGCCGACGATCTTGCCGCCGCCCTCGGTGAAGCCCTTGGTGAAGCGGGCCTCGGCGTCGACGCCGGTGCTGTAGTCGCTCACCAGCGAGTACACCTTGCCGATCTTGTTCTTCGCGGTCCAGTCGCCGAAGGGCTCGGTCATCTGCTGCATGGTCATCGAGGTGCGCAGCATATAGGGCGACTTGGCCGTGATGCCGGTGGTGACGGCGTTCATGACGATCATCGGCACCTTGCCCTGGGTGGCGACCGGGGCCACCGCCAGCGCGCTCGGGGTCAGCGAAAAGCCGATCAGGAAGCTGACCTTCTCGCGGCCGATCAGCTCCTGGGCGGCGCGCTTCGAGAGTTCGACGTTGCTGCCGCCGTCGTCGCGGTAGAGGATCTCGATCTTCTTGCCGGCCACCTTGTCGCCGTACTGCTGCATATAGGTCTTGATGCCGTCCTCGAAGGGCTTGCCGATCTGGACGAAGGGGCCGGTCAGGGCCGCGATCACGCCGATCTTGATGGTGTCGCCTTCCTGGGCATAGGCGGACGTGCCGGCGAAGGGTAGAAAGGCCAGTCCGATGCATGCCAGTGTCTTCAGTTTCATGCTGTCTCCTCGTTGTATGAGTGCTGCCTGTTGTTGTAAGTCTTGTGCTGTACGCCTTATTCCGCGACGATGGTCTGCTCCTCGCTGCCGTCGTACATCGCCTCCACCAGGGCGGCGCGGCGCTGCAGGACGGCGGCCTGGTTGATCGAACCCTTGTCGGTCTGCTCGCGGTGGTCGATCGAGGGCGGTTCGGCCAGCAGCAGCAGGCGGTCGACCCGTTTCGACGAACCGCTGGCGTCGCGATTCAGCTCGCGCAGCAGTTTCCGGAAGAAGCCGCGCACCGGCGCACTCGCCAGCACCTCGGCTGCCGATGTGTCCGCCCCGAGGCCGGACAGTTCGCGGCAGTGCTCAAGGCGCGGGAACACCATCAGGCCGATGACGGGGCGGTTCAGGCCCGTCACCACCGCGTCCTGCACATAGGGCGCGCCCATGCTGACCACGCGGGCCCGCAGCGGCCCGACGCTCACGAAGGTGCCGGTGCTGAGCTTGAAGTCCTCGGCGATGCGGCCGTCGAACATGAAGCCGAGTTCCGGCCGGCTATCGTCGAAGAAGCGCAGGGCGTCGCCGGTGCAGTAGTAGCCGTCTTCATCGAAGGCTTCGGCGGTCAGGTGGGGCGCGCGCCAGTAGCCCGGCGTCACGTGCGGGCCGTGGAAGCGCGCTTCCAGCTTGTCGCCGACGGGCACCAGCTTGACCTTGCAGCCCGGCGCCGGCACGCCGACATAGCCGGCGCGCACGATCGGCCCGGTGCCGAAGGTGCAGGACGGCGAGGTCTCGGTCATGCCCAGGCCGGTCATGATGCGGATCGATTCGCCGCAGCAGGCGATCGCCACCTTGTCGAGGCGCTCCCATGCCGCTTGCGACAGGCCGGCGCCGGCGCAGAAGAACAGCTTCACGCGCGAGAAGAAATTGGCGGCCAGCTCGGCATCGGTTTCCAGCGCCTCGGTCAGCATCTCCCAGCCGGCCGGGATGTTGAAATAGACGGTCGGCGCGATCTCGCGCAAGTTGCGGAGGGTGACGCCGAAGTCGCGCGGGGTCGGGCGGGCATCGTCGATGTAGAGCGTGCCGCCGTTGTACAGCACGATGCCGACGTTGTGGCTGCCGCCGAAGGTATGGTTCCAGGGCAGCCAGTCGAGCAGAACCGGCGGCTCCTTGCCGAAGAAGGGGAAGGTCTGCAGCAGCATCTGCTGGTTACTGGTCAGCATGCCGTGGGTCGTGATCACGGCCTTCGGCTTCTTGGTCGAGCCGGAGGTGAACAGGAACTTGGCGATGGTCGCCGGGCCCACGTCAAGGTTGCGGGCGTCGACGGTGGTCGGTACCGTCTCCAGCAGCGCGGAGAAGCGGGTGGCGGCGTGGCCCGGCACCTCGCCGTCGCACAGGATCAGTTCCGCGTCGGCCGGCATCACCGCCTGGATGGCGCGCGCGAAGGCCGTGCCGTTGCAGGCGAAGATGGCGCCCGGCGTCAGCTGGGCGATCAGGTCTGCCAGCTTGGCCGGGTCGGTGGCGACCAGCGAATAGGCCGGCGACAGCGGCGCATACGGAATCCCGGCGTACATCGCGCCGAGCGCCAGCTGGAAGTGCTCGAGGTCGTTGCCGGACAGGATGGCCAGCGGGCGTTCCGCCGACAAGCCGCGGTCGAGCAGGGCCTGGCCGATCCGGCGCACGCGCTGCAGCACCTCCGCATAGGACAGGCGGATCCATTCGCCGTCCGCGCCGCGGCGCGCCACCAGGGTGCGCTCGGGATGCCGGCGCGCGCCCTCGACCAGGCGGTCGGTGAAGCGCAGCGGGAAATCCTGCAGCGGCGTGATCGCATCGACGCGCCAGATGCCGTCCACCTGGTAAGCGCCGATCTCGGGGTTGCCGAGTTCGATCTCGCGCCGCTTCGCAGCGCCCGTTTGTTGGTCCAACTCGCGGCCCAATTCGCGGTCCAATTCGCTGCCGCCGCCATCGAAGCCATTCGTCGATCGGGTCATGGCAGCTCGCTCAGATCGGGTAGTGGCGGTGGCCGGTCTGCACCGTGATCCAGCGCAGGTCGGTGAACTCGGCGATCGCCGCCTTGCCGCCGAAGCGCCCGTAGCCGCTGCCTTTCACGCCGCCGAAGGGCATCTGGGCTTCGTCGTGCACGGTCGGGCCGTTGATGTGGCAGATGCCCGATTCGATGCGCTGGGCCACCGCCATCGCGCGGCCGATGTCGCGCGAGAACACGCTCGACGACAGGCCATATTCGCTGTCGTTGGCCAGGCGGATCGCTTCCTCGTCGCTGTCGAAGCGCAGCACCGAGACGATCGGGCCGAAGGATTCTTCCTGGTAGACCAGCATCTCGGGCGTGACGCCGTCGACGATGGCCGGCTGCATGATGTTGCCGTCCACGCCGGGATCAAGCTGGGTGACCCTGGCGCCGCGTGCGCGCGCATCCTGCAGCATGGCGTCCACGCGCACCGCGGCGCTTGGGTCGATCATGCCGGCCAGCGGGGCGTCGCTGCGGGCCGCCTTCAGGCCTGCGGTCTTGGCGGCCAGCTTTTCGACGAACCGGTCGGCCACCTTGCGGTCGACCAGGATGCGGTCGGCCGACATGCAGATCTGGCCCTGGTTGAAGAAAGCGGAGAAGGCGGCCGCCTCGACTGCTTCGTCGAGGTCGGCGTCGTCCAGCACCACCACCGGGTTCTTGCCGCCCAGTTCCAGCAGCACCGGCTTGAGGTGCTTGGCGGCCTGCTGGGCGATGATGCGGCCGACCTTGGTCGAACCGGTAAAGTTCACGCGGCGCACGGCCGGATGGGCGATCAGGCGCTCGACCACCTGTGGCGCATCCTGGGGCGCATTGCTGATGACGTTGACGACGCCCGGCGGGAAACCGGCGTCGATGAAGACCTGGCCGATCAGGCGGTGCAGGGCGGGGCAGAGCTCCGACGACTTCAGCACCACCGTGTTGCCGCAGGCGAGAGGCATCGCCAGCGCGCGCGTGCCGAGGATGATCGGCGCGTTCCACGGCGCGATGCCGACCACCACGCCGCAGGCCTGGCGCACGCCCATCGCCAGCGAGCCGGGGACGTCGGAGGGAATGACTTCGCCGCCGATCTGGGTCGTCATCGAAGCCGCTTCGCGCAGCATGTTGGCGGCCAGGGTCACGTTGAACTGGTACCACATCGGCGCGCCGCCGGCCTCAAGCACGGCGGTCTCGACGAAGCGGCCGCGCAGCGCCTCCATGGCGTCGGCGGCCTTCAGCAGCAGGGCGCGGCGGGCGCCGGGGGCCATCGCCGACCAGGCCGGGAAGGCCGCGCGCGCGGCCTCGACGGCGGCGTCGGCGTCTTCCAGGGTGGCGGCGGCGGCGCGGGTCGCGACGTCGCCGGTGGCGGGATCATGGCGCTCGAAAGTGGCGCCGTTGGACGCGGCGCGGGCTTCGCCGCCGCACAGCAGATCTGCGTTGAACATATGAGGTCTCCTCATTGTGACTGGATGAAAATTATTATTATTGTTGTTGTGCTGATTCTCGCTCAGCTGCGCTTATAAGTCTGCAGGCCCGGCTTGATCGTCTTATCGTCCAGGAACTGCTTGAGGCCTTCCTTGCGGCCTTTTTCCGGGTCGCGGTAGTTCGACTGGTCGGTCTTGGCGTACAGGTAGTCCTCGTTCTGGTCCCAGCTTAGTTCGCGGCAGCGCTTGAAGCCGATCTTCGCGTAGCGCAGCACCACCGGGTTCTTTTCCAGCAGCTTGCCGGCCAGTTCGATCACGGCTTCGCGCAGCTGTTCCTTCGGCACGCTCTTGTTGATCAGGCCCATCGCGGCCGCTTCCTTGCCGGTGAAGGTGTCGCCGGTCATGATGTAGTGGAGGGCCTGGCGGTGGCCCATGGTGTCGGCCACGGCCTTGCTGACCAGGTTGCCCGGCGGGATGCCCCAGTTGACTTCGGACAGGCCGAACACGGCGTCGTCGGCGGCGATCGCCAGGTCGCAGGCCACCAGCGGCGAGAAGGCGCCGCCGAAGCACCAGCCGTTGACCATCGCGATGGTCGCCTTGCTGTACATGCGCAGCAGTTTCCACTGCCACTGCGAGCAATCGCGGCGCATGCGCTCCTGCATGATTTCCGGCTTGCCGTCGGTCTCGCGGAAGTACTCCTTGAGGTCCATGCCGGCGGTCCAGGCTTCGCCGGCGCCGGTCAGCACGATCACCTGGGCGTCGTCGTCCAGCTCCAGCGTCTCGAGCACGTCGATCATCTCGCGGTTCAGGGTCGGGCTCATGGCGTTGCGCTTTTCCGGGCGGTTCAGGGTGATCCAGCCGATCCCGTTGTCGACGTCGACCTTGACGGTCTGCCAGCGCGCTTCGTATTTGGACATACAATGTCTCCTCAGTGGTTTGTTTAGTATCAGGCTACCTGATATGTACCTTATACTATACGCAGCTCTTTTCCCTGACAAGCATCTTTTATGGCAATCGAAAAAAAATCTTCGCCAGCGGCCACGCCGGCAAAACCGACCGGGCTGGCCTACCTGGCCGGACGCCTCGACCACGTCCTCAACCAGCGCCTGCGCGAAAGCCTGGCGCCCTACGGCCTGTCGGTGCCGCAGTACACCGCGCTGTCGGTGTTCCGCGCGTACGGCTCGCTGTCCAACGCCCAGCTGGCGACGCGCACCATGATCTCGCCGCAGTCGGCCAACGAGATGGTCAAGCAGATGGAAGGGAAGGGCTGGATCGAGCGCAGGCCGGACCCGGCCCACGGACGCATCATCCAGATCAGCCTGACGGCGTCCGGCGAAGAGGTCCTGCGCGACTGCGACGCGCTGGTGGTGGAAGTCGAAAACATCATGACCGCCGGCCTCGGGAAGGAAGAACGCGCGCAGCTGCAGGCGCAGCTGCGCGCGGCGGTGCACGCGCTCAGCGTGCAGGGGCTTTAATTCGTTCGCCGCCCCGTGTGGCGGTTCACTTGCCCGGATCCTTCTGGTTCGGGAATTTGTCGAACTCGACGTTGTACGGCTGGCCGTTCAGCTTCTCGACCTTGCGCACGTAGACGTTCTGCACGATGTCGCGGGTGGCCGGGTCGATCGCGATCGGGCCGCGCGGGCTCTCGAACTTCATCCCCTTCAGCACCGCCATGGCCTTGTCGCCATCGATCTTCCCGCCCAGCTTCTGGCTGACCTCGTAGATCGCATGCATGCCGTCATAGGCGCCCACCGCCATGAAATTGGGGCGGCCGCCGTTCGGATTGGCCTGCGCGAAGCTCTTCAGGAAGGCATCGTTCTCGGGCGACTTGTGGGCCGCCGAGTAGTGGAAGGTGGTGATCACGCCCAGGGTGGCGTCGCCGATCGCCGGCAGGACGTGGTCGTCGGTCAGGTCGCCGGTGGCGATCACCTTGATGCCAGCTTCCGCCAGGCCGCGCTCGCGGTAGCCCTTCATGAAGGCGATGCTCTGTTCGCCGGCCGGCACGAACACGAACACCGCGTCCGGCCTGGCGTCCTTGATGCGCTGGATGAAGGGCGCGAACTCCGGATTCTTCAGCGGCACGCGGATCGCCTCGACCACCTTGCCGCCATTTTTCTGCAGGCGCTCGCTGAAGGCCTTCTCGGCATCGATGCCGGGGCCGTAGTCGGCCACCACGGTGGCGACGTTCTTGATGCCGTTCTTCACCGCCCAGTCGCCCATCGGCGCCGAGATCTGCGGCAAGGTCATCGAGAAGCGCGCGATGTAATCCGACTTGGTGGTGATGACGGACGTGGCCGCGTTCATGACGATCATCGGCTTCTTCGCCTGCTGGGCGATCGGCGCCACCGCCAGCGCTTCCGGCGTCAGTCCGAAGCCGGCCAGGAAATCGACCTTGTCGCGGACCACCAGTTCCTGCGCCAGGCGCTTCGCGATTTCAGGCGAGGGGCCGGTGGTGTCCTTGTAGATCACCTGGATCTTCTTGCCGGCGACCGTGTCGCCATGCTGGGCCATCCAGGCCTTGATGCCGCCTTCCATCTGTTTGCCGTAGTCGGCGAAGGGTCCGGAAAAGGCGGCGATCACGCCCACCTTGATGGTGTCCTGGGCTTGCGCGGGCAGGGCGCCCAGGGTGCTCATGGCGGCCAGCGTGGCGATTGCGGTTGCGAGGGTCCTGCGCTTCATGCATGTCTCCTTTGGGTAGTGTTGTCTTGTTGCACGTATCTTGTTGACATTATCAGGCTACCGAACATAGTATTTATTTAGCGTTCGATAAGCAACAACTTGTTCGATAATCGAACGCAGATAATTAATCCTAGGAGACACAATGAAGAACACGATCTGCAGCGCAGTGGCGCTGACCTGCGGCCTCGCCGCTTCCGCCGCCGGCGCACAGACCAATGTCACGATCTACGGTATCGTCGACAGCGGCGTGGCGTACATGACCAACGTAAACGCCGCCGGCGACAACATGTTCAAGATGCCTTCGCTGACCAGTTCCTTCCCGTCGCGTATCGGCTTCCGTGGCACCGAAGACCTCGGCAACGGCTTGCAGGCCTTCTTCGTACTGGAAAACGGCCTGGCGATGGACACCGGCACCCAGCAGCAGGGCGGACGCCTGTTCGGCCGCCAGGCCAACGTCGGCCTGAAGGGATCGTGGGGCGCCATCACGCTGGGCCGCCAGCTGAACATGACCTATATCTCGCAGCTCAAGTCCGACGTGCTGGGACCGCACCTGTTCGCGGTCGGCAGCATCGACGCCTACCTGCCGAATGCGCGCAGCGACAATGCGATCGGCTACATGGGCAACTTCAACGGTTTCGTGGTGGGCGCCACCTGGAGTTTCGGGCGCGATGCCTCCGCCGCCGGTGGACCGGCCGCCACCAACTGCGCGGGCGAGGTCGCGGGCAATTCGAGGGCCTGCCGCCAGTACACGACCCTGGTGGGCTACGAGGTCAAGGACTGGGGCGTGAATTCCTCCTACGACCGCATGTATGGCAATACCGGCGCCGCCGGCGGCCTGACCAGCAGCGACAACACCGATGTCCGCACCACCCTCAACGGCTACGTGATGCTGGGCGCGACCAAGATCGGCGCCGGCCTGATCGACCGCGACACACACGCCGCCACCGGCCACACCGAGTCCGACCTCTACTACATCGGCCTCAGCCACCCGATCGGCGCCTACGTCATCGACGCCCAGGTCGCCCGCCGCGACACCAAGAACTCCAGCTCGGACGTCAACATGCTGGTGGCGCGCCTGACCTACAACCTCTCCAAGCGCACCGCCTGGTACGCCTCGATCGGCCGCATGGCCAACAAGGGCACGTCCGCAGTGGCGCTGGATGCCGGCGGCACCGTAGGCGCCGGCCTGGGCCAGAACGGTGTCATGACCGGCCTGCGCCATACTTTCTAATCAGGGCAGGAGCACCGACAGCTCCTGCGCGCCGCGCAGGAGCACCGGCAGGAACTCCTGCTTCATCCGTTCCACGGTGACGCGCGCGGCCTGGGCGCCGACGTTGAGGGCCGCCAGCACCTGGCCCGAGGCGCCGCGCACCGGCACCGCGATCGAGCGCAGCCCCAGTTCGAGCTCCTCGTCGATCAGCGCGTAACCGTCCTGGCGCACGCCGGCCAGCAGCTCGCGCAGGCGCTTCTGGTTCACCACCGTGTGCTCGGTCATCGGGCGCAGCTTGACGCGCGCGAAGTAGGCGTCCAGCTCGTCCGGCCGCAGGTGGGCCAGCATCACCCGTCCCAGCGAGGTGCAGTAGGCCGGCAGGCGGCTGCCGGTGTTGAGCGCCACCGACATCACGCGCGAGGCCGCCGAGCGCGCCACGTACAGCACTTCGCCATCCTCGAGCACCGCCAGCGAACTCGATTCGCCCAGCTCGCGGGTGATGTTGTTCAGGTAGGGCTGGCTGGAGACCGTGAGCGGCGTCGACGACAGGTAGGAGTAGCCGAGCGTGAGCACCTTGGGGCGCAGCGAGAAGTTGTTCAGCTCCGCGTCCACGTAACCCAGCTGCTGCAGGGTGTACAGGCAACGGCGCACGGCGGCGCGCGGGATCCCGGTCTTCTGGCTGATCTGGGCGATGGTCTGGGGCTTGCGCGAATCGCTGAAGGCGCGCACCACCGCCAGGCCGCGCGCCAGCGAGGTCATGAAGCTGGGGTCGGTCAGGGCGTCGATCTGCTCGGCAATGGTGGGCTCGCGCTCTTCCGGCGCTGCGGCGGGTTCTGCCGGTTCGGCGGGCTGCGTGGTCTTGGTGGTCGTTTTTGTCATGGCGGCGATTGTAAAACAGGGGCGGGTGGGTTTTCGCGTCCGGTTGGTGTTTTTTCTTGACCTTCCGGCCAGCCAGCCGATACACTTGGTTGGACGGTAATCGATCATGTGTGCGATTATCGAACAACGGAGCTGGGATTTCAAGTACACGATTTCAAGTGCGTCGGCAGATCCGGCGCACGGACAAGGTGGAAACATGATTGATAAAACATTCGAATCGCTGGAGAGGGCGGTCGCCGATATCCACGACGGCGCGACGGTGATGATCGGCGGCTTCGGCAACGCCGGCATGCCCTCCAGCCTGATCGACGCGCTGATCGCGCAGGGCGCGCGCGACCTCACGATCGTCAACAACAATGCCGGCAACGGCGAAACCGGGCTGGCGGCGCTGCTGAAAGCCAGGCGGGTACGCAAGATCATCTGCTCGTTCCCGCGCCAGGCCGACTCGCATCACTTCGACGCGCTGTACCGGGCCGGCGAGATCGAGCTCGAACTGACGCCCCAGGGCAACCTGGCCGAGCGCATCCGCGCGGCCGGCGCCGGCATCGGCGGCTTCTTCACCCCGACCGGCTACGGCACCCTGCTGGCGGAAGGCAAGGAGACCCGCGTCATCGACGGCCGCAACTATGTGCTGGAGTCGCCCATCCACGCCGACTTCGCGCTGATCAAGGCGCTGCGCGGCGACCGCTGGGGCAACCTGGTGTACCGCAAGACCGCGCGCAACTTCGGCCCCGTCATGGCGATGGCGGCCAAGACCACCATCGCCCAGGTGAGCGAGATCGTCGAACTCGGCGAACTCGATCCGGAAGTCATCGTCACGCCGGGCATCTTCGTCCAGCGCGTGGTGAAGGAGGCAGCATGAGCATGAACCGTTATACCCGCGACCAGATCGCCGCGCGCGTGGCCCAGGACATCCACGAGGGCGCCTACGTCAACCTCGGCATCGGCCTGCCGACCAAGGTCGCCAACTACCTGCCGGCCGACCGCGAAGTGCTGCTGCACAGCGAGAACGGCGTGCTTGGCATGGGTCCGGCCCCGGCGCCCGGCGAGGAAGACGAAGACCTGATCAACGCCGGCAAGCAGCCGGTGACCCTGCTGACCGGTGGCGCCTACTTCCACCATGCGGACTCGTTCGCGATGATGCGCGGCGGCCACCTCGACATCTGCGTGCTGGGCGCCTTCCAGGTATCGGAGAAGGGCGACCTGGCCAACTGGCATACCGGCGCGCCGGACGCGATCCCGGCGGTGGGCGGGGCGATGGACCTGGCGATCGGCGCCAAGCAGGTCTTCGTCATGATGGACCACCAGACCAAGACCGGCGAAAGCAAGATCGTGCGCAACTGCAGCTATCCGCTGACCGGCGTCGCCTGCGTCAACCGCATCTATACCGACTTGGCCGTGCTCGACGTCACCCCGCAGGGCCTGGCCGTGCGCGAGATGGCACCCGGCCTGACGTTCGAGGAACTGCAGGCCGTTACCGACGCCCCGCTTCTGCAGAATAACCAATGAGGAACACCATGGAAGATGCATTCATTGTCGATGCGATCCGCACCCCGATCGGCCGCTACGGCGGCGCGCTGAAGGACGTGCGTGCCGACGACCTCGGCGCCATCCCGCTGCGCGAACTCGTGAAGCGCAATCCCGGCGTGGACTGGAGCCAGGTCGACGACGTGATCTTCGGCTGCGCCAACCAGGCCGGCGAGGACAACCGCAACGTGGCCCGCATGTCGGCGCTGCTGGCCGGCCTGCCGCAAGAAGTACCCGGCACCACCGTGAACCGCCTGTGCGGCTCCGGCATGGATGCGGTGGGCATCGCCGCGCGCGCCATCCGCGCCGGCGAAGCGCGCCTGATGATCGCCGGCGGCGTCGAATCGATGACCCGCGCGCCCTTCGTCATGGGCAAGGCCGACAGCGCCTTCTCGCGCAACGCCCAGATCTACGACACCACCATCGGCTGGCGCTTCCCGAACAAGCTGATGAAGCAGCTGTACGGCACCGATTCGATGCCGGAGACGGCCGAGAACGTGGCGGTCGACTACAAGGTGTCGCGCGAAGACCAGGACCGATTCGCCCTGGCCAGCCAGCAGAAGGTGGCGCGCGCCCAGCGCGAGGGCCTGTTCGACGAGGAAATCGTGCCGGTCACGATTAACCAGAAGAAGGGCGACCCCGTCGTCTTCGCCCGCGACGAGCATCCGCGCGAAACCAGCCTGGAAGCCCTGGCCAAACTGAAGGGCGTGGTGCATGCCGAGGGCAGCGTCACCGCCGGCAATGCCTCGGGCGTGAACGACGGCGCCTGCGCGCTGCTGCTGGCGAATGCCGACGCCGTCAAGCAATTCGGCCTGACCCCGCGCGCCCGCATCGTCGGCATGGCCACCGCCGGCGTGGCGCCGCGCGTGATGGGCATGGGCCCGGCACCGGCGTCGAAGAAGCTGCTGGAGCGCCTCGGCATGACGATCGACCAGATCGATATCATCGAGCTGAACGAAGCCTTCGCCTCGCAGGCGCTGGCGGTGCTGCGCGAACTGGGCGTGCGCGACGACGACCCGCGCGTGAACCCCTACGGCGGCGGCATCGCCCTCGGCCACCCGCTCGGCATGAGCGGCGCGCGCCTGGTGACCACCGCGCTCTACCAGTTGCAGCGCACCGGCGGCCGCTATGCGCTGTGCACCATGTGCATCGGCGTGGGGCAGGGTATCGCGATGGTGATCGAACGGGTATAAACGAGTATCAAAAAGAAGAGTAGCTGGAGACAAGCATGAACAAGCGATACGAGACAGACGGGAGGCAGCCATGATCGGGAATATGATCGGCGTGCTGTTCGACGGGATAGCCTATGGCAGCCTGTTGTTCCTGATTAGCGTCGGCCTTTCGGTGACGATGGGCATGATGAACTTCATTAACCTGGCCCACGGGGCCTTCGCCATGATCGGCGGCTATGTCTGCGTGACCTTGCTGTCCCGGCTCGGGCTGCCCTTCCTGGCGACCCTGCCGCTGGCCTTCCTGGCCGCCGCCATCGTCGGCCTGGTGCTGGAACGGACACTGTACCGCCGCCTGTACAAGGCCAGCCACCTCGACCAGGTGCTGTTCTCGATCGGCCTGACCTTCATGGCGGTGGCCGGCGCCACCTGGCTGTTCGGCCCGACCCAGCAGCCGGTCAACCTGCCGGACTGGCTGCGCGGCCAGGTCCACGTGCTGGGCCTCGACCTCGGCGTCTACCGCCTGTTCCTGATCGGCGTGGTGGTGCTGGTGACCACCGCGCTGGTGCTGCTGATCGAGCGCACCCGTTTCGGCGCCCAGATCCGCGCCTCGGTCGACAACCAGACCGCCGCGGCGGGCCTGGGCATCAACGTCAGCCGCGTGTTCAGCCTGACCTTCGCCCTCGGTTCGGGCCTGGCCGGCCTTGGCGGCGGCCTGGGCATCGACGTGCTGGGCCTCGACCCGAGCTTCCCGGTCAAGTACATGGTCTACTTCCTGCTGGTGGTGGCCGTCGGCGGCGCCGGTTCGATCAAGGGTCCGCTGATCGCCGCCCTGATCCTCGGCGTGTTCGACGTCGCCGGCAAGTACTACGTGCCGGAAGTCGGCGCCTTCGTCATCTACACGCTGATGGTGGTGCTGCTGATCCTCTTCCCCTTCGGCCTCGTCAGGAGGAAAGCATGAGCGCACCCATCGATACCAAGCTGGCGTCTTCCGCCAAGCCGGCCGCCCCGGCATCGCCGGCCGCCGCACCGATCCAGGCGCGCCTGCCCAACGACCGCTGGAAGCCGCTCGAAATCGCGTTCTGGCTGCTGCCGGTGGCGTCCTGGTTCCTGTTCCCGAACCACCTGGTGCTGGTCAGCCAGATCATGATCGTCGGCCTGTTCGCGCTCTCGCTCGACCTGGTGCTGGGCTATGCGGGCATGGTCTCGCTCGGCCATGCGGCCTTCTTCGGCCTCGGCGCCTACACCGCCGGCCTGCTGTCGGTGCACGGCTGGGGCGAACCGGTGTCCGGCCTGTTCGCCGCCGCCGTGGTGGCCGGCGTGGCCGGCTTCATCGTCAGCTTCCTGGTGGTGCGCGGCCAGGACCTGGCGCGCCTGATGGTCACCCTCGGCATCGGCCTGATGCTGTTCGAGGCCGCCAACAAGGCGGCCTTCATCACCGGCGGCGTCGACGGCCTGTCCGGCATGGTCGTGAAGCCGCTGTTCGGCAGCTTCGAGTTCGACCTCTACGGCAAGACCGCCTTCTGGTACAGCCTGGGCGTGCTGTTCCTGCTGTTCGTGCTGCTGCGCCGGATCGTCAACTCGCCCTTCGGCCTGTCGCTGCGCGGCATCCGCGAAGGCGGCCGCCGCATGCCGGCGATCGGCGCCAACGTCGAGCGCCGCCTGAAGGTCGCCTTCACCATCGGCGCCGCGATCGCCGGCGTGGCCGGGGCCCTGCTGGCCCAGACCACCCAGTTCGTCGGCCTCGACTCGCTCGGCTTCCCGCGTTCGGCCGAACTGCTGATCATGCTGGTGCTGGGCGGTACCGGCCGCCTGTACGGCGCGCTGGTGGGAGCGGCCGTGTTCATGGTCGCCCAGGATTACATCTCCGGCCTGGATCCCGCCTACTGGCAGTTCTATATCGGCCTGCTGCTGGTGCTGATCGTGCTGTTCGCACGCGGCGGCATCCTGGGCGGCCTGGAAAAGCTGGCCCAGCGTTTCAAGCCGGCCGCGCGCAAGGAGCAAGCATGAGAGACATGAGCACCAACGACCGCACCCTGCGCACCGAAGCGCTGTCCAAGCAATGGGGCGCCTTCAAGGCGAATACCGACGTCTCGCTGACCTTCGCGCCGGGCGCGCGCCATGCGCTGATCGGCCCGAACGGTGCCGGCAAGACCACCTTCATCAACCTGCTGACCGGCGCCCTGCTGCCGACCGCCGGCCGCGTGTGGCTGGGCGGGCACGACATCACGACCCTGCCGCAGCACGAGCGCGTCAAGCTGGGCATGACCCGCACCTTCCAGATCAATACCCTGTTCGCCGGCATGACCGTGCTGGAATCGGTAGCGCTGGCGATCTGCGAGCGCCGCGGCCTGCAGAAGGTCTGGTGGAAGACAGTCGAGAAGCATGCCGACGTGGTCGAGGAGGCGATGGCCCTGCTAGCCACGCTGAAGCTGACCGACGAAGCCAACAGCATTACCAGCAGCATGGCCTACGGCAAGCAGCGCCTGGTCGAGATCGCGCTGGCGCTGGCGACCAAGCCGGCCATCCTGCTGCTGGACGAACCGGCGGCCGGCATCCCGCAGGCCGAGAGCCGCGAGCTGTTCGAGGTGATCGCCCAGCTGCCGCGCGACGTCACCATCCTGTTCATCGAACACGATATGGGGCTGGTGTTCCGCTTCGCCGAGCGCATCACGGTGCTGGTGGGCGGCAGCGTGCTGACCGAAGGCACACCGGCGGAAATCGCGGCCGACCCGCGCGTCAAGGAAGTCTATCTGGGGGAGGCCGAACATGCCTGAACTGCTTGCATTCGACCGGGTGAGCGCCGGCTACGGCGAATCCATCGTGCTGGAAGACGTCTCGTTCTCGATGGAGGAGGGCGCCAGCCTGGCCCTGCTGGGCCGCAACGGCGTGGGCAAGACCAGCCTGCTGGTCACGCTGATGGGCCTGACCCGCATGCACAAGGGCACGGTGCGCTGGGCCGGCAAGGACCTGGCGCGCATGCCGACCCACCAGCGTTCGCGCTCCGGCCTCGGCTGGGTGCCGCAGGAGCGCCATATGTTCCCGTCGCTGACGGTGGAGGAACACCTGACGGTGGTGGAACGTCCGGGTCCCTGGAACCTGCAGCGCGTCTACGAGATCTTCCCGCGCCTGCGCGAGCGGCGCGCGAATATGGGCAACCAGCTCTCGGGCGGCGAGCAGCAGATGGTGGCGATCGCGCGCGCGCTGATGACCAACCCGCGCATCCTGCTGCTCGACGAGCCGATGGAAGGCCTGGCGCCGATCATCGTGCAGGAACTGGTGCGCGTGATCCGGCGCCTGATCGCCGACGAAGGCATGTCGGTGATCGTGGTCGAGCAGCATGCGCGCCTGGCGCTGTCGCTGACCGAGCGCGCCATGGTGCTGGACCGCGGCCGCATCGTCCACGAATCCGACAGCGCCAGCCTGCTGGCCGATGGCGACAAGCTCGACCGCCTGGTGGCCGTCGCTTAGGTACAGAAAACATTCAAACAATATAAACAGGAGATAAACCGATGAATCGAATGAACCCCACCCGCCGCACCATCGTCCTCGGCGCCGCCATGCTGGCCGCCGGCCTGTCCGCAGGCAGCGTCCACGCCGCCGAGCCGCTGAAAGTCGGCCTGATCGTGCCGATGTCGGGTCCCTTCGCCTCCACCGGCCGCCAGGTCGACGCCGCCGTCAAGCTGTTCATGCAGCAGAACGGCGACACCGTGGCCGGCCGCAAGATCGAAGTCATCCTGAAAGACGACGGCGGCGTCTCGCCCGACGTCACCAAGCGCCTGGCCCAGGAACTGGTGGCGCGCGACAAGGTGCAGGTGCTGGCCGGCTTCGGCCTGACCCCGCTGGCCTTCGCCGCGGCGCCGATCGCGACCCAGGCCAGGGTGCCGATGATCGTCATGAACGCCGCCACCTCGGTGATCCCGCAGCGCTCGCCCTACATCGTGCGCACCGGCTTCACGCTGCCGCAGGTGACCGCGCCGCTGGCCCAGTGGGCGGCGAAGAACAAGATCAAGTCGGTGGTGACCTTCGTGGCCGACTACGGCCCCGGCATCGACGCCGAGAAGGTCTTCGTCAAGGACTTCACCCAGGCCGGCGGCAAGGTCCTCGCCTCGCTGCGCGCGCCGCTGCGCAACCCGGACTACGCGCCCTTCCTGGCGCGCGTGAAGGACGCCAAGCCGGACGCCGTGTTCGTGTTCGTGCCCTCGGGCGAGGGCGCGGCCGTGCTCAAGCAGTTCACCGACCGCGGCCTGGCCGCCGCCGGCATCCGCCTGATCGCCACCGGCGACGTGCTCGACGACGACCTGATGCCCTCGATCGGCAATGCCGCCCTGGGCGTGGTCAGCAGCCACCACTATTCGGCCGCCCATCCGTCGCCGGAAAACCAGGCCTTCGTCGCCGCCTTCACCAAGGCCAACAAGGACATGCGCCCGAACTTCCACGCGGTCGGCGCCTACGACGGCATGCAGCTGCTGTACGCGGCCCTGAAGAAAACCGGCGGCAACAGCGACGGCGCCAAACTGCTGGAAGCGATGAAGGGCATGTCCTGGACCAGCGTGCGCGGCCCGGTCAGCATCGACCCGGCCACCCGCAACATCGTGCAGACGGTTTACATCCGCAAGGCCGAGCAGGTGAATGGCGGGGTGTACAACGTCGAGTTCGACAAGGTCGAGAAGTTTAAGGATCCGGGCGTGGAGTAATACCACCCGTCATGCCGGGCATTGCTCAGCATGGGTCCCCGCCTTCGCGGGGACGGCGGGGATTCAAGGGCGCCCGGCTCTGCTCATTGTTCCCATTCACCAGCTTTTCCAGCAGCGCCATGAACTGCGCCTGCTCCGGCGGCGCCAGCGGCGCAAGCAGGCGCTGGCGCAGGCGCAGGGCGCCGGCTTCCAGCGCCGCCAGCAGGCGCGCGCCCTCGGGCGTGATGCTCAGCGCCCGCTGGCGCCGGTTGTGCGGAATCACCTTGCGTTCCAGCAAGCCTTTCTCTTCGAGCCGGGCGCACACCGTCGCCCCGGTCGAGGTGTCTATGGCGGCCAGTCCGGCCAGCGATACCTGGTCGATGCCGGGATGCTCGGCCAGGCGGCTCAGGATCGCGTACTGCACCGGCGTCAGTTCGGAACCCAGTTCGTCGTAAAAAATCGACACCGCGATCTGCTGGGCGCGCCGTAACAGGTGGCCTGGATGTTCGTAGAGGTCGAGCGGTGCGGCGTCAATGGCGCGTGCGTTGTTGGTCGGCATGGTTCCCGTCAGTATTGGTGCGGCGCACCATAAAAATATTCGTCATCGTAGTTTACTTCGTCGTCCAAACGCGTGATACTTTTCTTACATTCAGTGTACTGAATATAGCCAACAAATAGGAGACAAAGATGTTCCCGAAAAACGCCTGGTACGTGGCCTGCACGCCGGATGAAATCGATGGCAAGCCGCTCGGCCGCCAGATCTGCGGCGAGAAAATCGTGTTTTATCGCGGCAAGGAAGGCAAGGTCGCCGCGGTCGAGGATTTCTGCCCGCACCGCGGCGCGCCGCTGTCGCTGGGCTTCGTCCGCGACGGCAACCTGGTGTGCGGCTACCACGGCCTGGAAATGGGCTGCGAGGGCAAGGCGATCAGCATGCCGGGCCAGCGCGTGCGCGGCTTCCCCTGCATCCGCAGCTACGCGGTCGAGGAACGCTACGGCTTCATCTGGGTCTGGCCGGGCGAGAAGGACAAGGCCGATCCCGCCACCATCCACCACCTGGAATGGGCCGACAATCCCGAATGGGCCTACGGCGGCGGCCTGTATCACATCAACTGCGATTACCGCCTGATGGTCGATAACCTGATGGACCTGACCCACGAGACCTATGTGCACGCGTCCAGCATCGGCCAGAAGGAAATCGACGAGGCGCCGGTGAACACCAAGGTCGAGGGCGAGCAGGTGGTGACCAGCCGCTTCATGGAGAACATCATCGCGCCGCCGTTCTGGCAGGCGGCCCTGCGCGGCAACGGCCTGGCCGACGACGTGCCGGTCGACCGTTGGCAGATCTGCCGCTTCAGCGCGCCCAGCCACGTGATGATCGAGGTCGGTGTCGCGCACGCGGGCAAGGGCGGTTATCACGCCGACGCGGCGCACAAGGCATCCAGCATCGTGGTCGACTTCATCACCCCGGAAACCGAGACCTCCCACTGGTACTTCTGGGGCATGGCGCGCAACTTCAAGCCGCAGGACGAAGAGCTCACCCGCACCATCCGCGAAGGCCAGGGCAAGATCTTCGGCGAGGACCGCGAGATGCTGGAACTGCAGCAGCAGAACATCCTGCGCCATCCCGAGCGCAAGCTGCTGATGCTGAACATCGACGCCGGCGGCGTGCAGTCGCGCCGCATCATCGACCAGTGGCTGGCGCGCGAGCACGCCGGCCAGGTGGCAGGGGAGGCGGCGGCATGACGACCTTCGACGTGCGCGTGGCGCGCAAGGCCAGCGAGGCCGACGGCATCTGCAGCTATGAACTGGTGCGCCTGGACGGCGCGCCGCTGCCGCCCTTCGAGGCCGGCGCCCACATCGACGTACACCTGGGCGACAAGCTGGTGCGCCAGTACTCGCTGTGCAATCCGCCCGGCGAGACCCACCGCTACCAGATCGGCGTGCTGCGCGACGCCAATTCGCGCGGCGGCTCCCAGGCCATGCACGACCACATCGACACCGGCTCGAAGCTGACCATCAGCGCGCCGAAGAACCACTTCCCGCTGGTCGAGGCACGACGCACGCTGCTGTTCGCGGGCGGGATCGGCATCACGCCGATCCTGGCGATGGCCGAGGCCCTGGCCGCCAAGGGTGCCGCCTTCGAGATGCACTACAGCGCGCGCTCGCCGGAACGCGCCGCCTTCAGGGAGCGCCTCGCGGCATCCCACCTGGCGGGCCAGGTGCACTTCCACTACGACAGCGGCGACGACGCCCAGAAACTGGACCTGGCGGCGCTGCTGGCGAATCCGGATGCGGGCACCCACCTGTACGTGTGCGGCCCGCAGGGCTTCATCGACCACGTGCTGGGCGCTGCCCGCGGCCTTGGCTGGCCGCCGGCCCAGCTGCATGTCGAGTACTTCAGCGCGGCAGCGGTGGACACCGGCGGCGACCAGGCTTTCGAAGTGAAACTGGCCTCGAACGGCAGGATCGTGACGGTACCGGCCGGCACCACGGTGCTGAAAGCGCTGGAAGCCGAGGGCATCGAGATCGCGTATTCCTGCGAGGAGGGAGTGTGCGGCACCTGCCTGACACGGGTGCTGGAGGGCGTGCCGGAGCACCGCGACATGTACCTGACCGAGGAGGAGCAGGCGGCGAACGACCAGTTCACGCCTTGTTGTTCGCGGGCGAAGACACCTATGTTGGTGCTGGATTTGTAAAGCGCTTACCGGCGTCCCCGCCTGCGCGGGGATGACGGATCAGAGCGTGCCGATGAACCCCGCAACCGCCTGATTGAACCCCTCCGGCTGCTCCACCGCACTCAAATGCGACGCCTCCTTCAGCACCGTGAGCGACGCCCCCGGAATCCCTTCCGCCAAAGCCTGCGCCATGGCCACCGGCGTACCCTGGTCCAGCTCACCGGCGATCACCAGCGCCGGCACGCCGATCTGGCCGAGGCGCGCGGTGGTGTCGACCTTCCCGACCGCGTCGCAGCAGCCGGCATAGCCCACCGCATCGGTCGTCACCAGGCGGCGGCGGAAGCGGGCCACCGTGCCGGCCTTCTGCGCGCGAAAAGCTTCGTGGAAGTAGCGCGCCATGACGGCGTCGGCGATCGCTTCGATGCCGCGTTCGCGCACGGTGACAATGCGCTGTTCCCAGACTTCGCGCGCGGCTTGCGGATAGCCGCTGGTGGTGTTCGCCAGCACCAGCGCGCGCACCAGGGAAGGGTGGCGCAGGGCCAGCTCCTGGCCCACCATGCCGCCCATCGACAGCCCGACCCAGACCACCGGCCCGGTATCGAGTTCGCGCAGCAGGCGGGCGGCGTCGTCGGCCAGTTCGGCCATCGAGTACAGGCCGTCGATGGCGTCCGAGCTGCCGTGGCCGCGATGGTCGTAGGCGATCACGCGGCAGTCCTGCGCGAGGACGTTGGCGAGGCCGTCCCACATGTCCAGGTCGCAGCCCAGCGCATGGCTCAGTACAACGGTGTGGCGCGGCGCCTTGCCGCTGCGTGGCTCGCGCACGCTGTAGTGGAGGGCGGGCGTGCTCGTGGTGCGGCCTTCGCGGCCGGTGCCGGAATGCGAGACCGCGCCGGGAGCGGACGGCTCCAGCACGTAGCCGATCTGGTCCGCCACTTCGCGCAGGATCGCGATTGCGTGCGTGAAGCCGGTATTGGCGGCGGGGACGCCGGCGTAGATGGCCGACTGCATCAGGATTTCCTTGATCTCGTCGGGCGTCAGGCGGCTGCCGGCCTCGCCCAGCAGGGCGGCGCGCACGTGCAGGTCGTATTCCTCCCAGCGGCCGAGCGCCACCGTGATCGACAGGACGATCGCGCGGCGGGTCTTGTGGTCCAGGCCGGGGCGGCCCCAGATCTCGTTCCAGGCGAAGCGCGTGATCAGGTTCTGGAATTCGGCATTGAAGCTGGTCGCGTTGTTCAGGGAACGGTCGACCCAGGCGTCGCCGAGGACGTTGCGGCGGTTCTGCAGGCCGCGTTCGAAATCGTGGTCAAGCGGATCGAAACTCATCGGTGTGGCTCATTCATGAAATGGGTGGGTGGCTGCCAGCCTGTCCATGGACAGGCGCAGGCCATGCAGCTGGGCTTCGGCCAGGCGGCGCGCCGGTTCGGCGGCGGCCACCGGATCGAAGAGGCGCGCCAGCCGGGCGGGATCGACGTGGGCGGCCAGTTGCGGATCGGCGGCGACGGCATCCCGCACCAGCTGGTCGAGACCCTGCGGACCGGTGGCGGCGCGCTTGCTCAGCTCTTCCAGCAGCGCGTGCGCCTTCGGCCGGCCGATGGCGCCGGCCAGGCAGCTCGATACCGCCTCGGCGAATACCAGGCCGTGCAGGGCGTGGATGTTGTGCAGCATGCGCTCGCGGTCGACCGCCAGGCCGGCAAAGGCGTCGTTGAGCGCGCCGAGGGCGCCATGGCTAGAGAGGAATATCTGCGGCCATTCGGCCAGTTCGGCCTGCCAGTTGCCGAGGCCCCGTTCGTGCTGCTGGTCCATGCAGGCCAGCAGGGCCGCCGCATGCTGGGGCGTGCGGCGCGCGGCCGCCAGCGCGATCATGGTGGACACCGGATTGCGCTTGTGCGGCATGGCCGAGGAGCCGCCGCGGCCATTCCCGGACGGCTCGGCCAGTTCGCCGACCTCGCCCTGGGCCATCAGGCCGAGGTCGGTGGCCAGCTTGCCCAGGCTGCCGCCCAGCACCGCCACTTCGAGGCCCAGGCGCACCCACTCGTCGCGCTGGGTGTGCCAGGCGGCGTCCGCCACCCGCAGGCGCAGGTCGGCGGCGACCCGCAGCGCCACCGCCGGGCCATGCTCGCCCATCACGGCCAGGGTGCCGACGGCGCCGCCCAGTTGCAGCTGGAGGCCGCGCGCGGCCGCCTCGCGCATCCGCTCGCGTGCGCGCACGAGCGGCGCCAGCCAGCCGGTGGCCTTGAAGCCCAGGCTGGTCACCTGGGCCGGCTGCATCAGCGTGCGCGCCAGCACCGGCGTGGACAGGTGGTCTTCGGCCAGCTTCAGCAGGTGGCCGGAGAGCTCGTGCAGGCCCTCGTCGAGCAGGCGCAGGGCGTCGCGCGTCACCAGCACCAGGCCGGTGTCGATCACATCCTGGCTGGTGCTGCCCCAGTGCACGTGGCGCGCCGCTTCCTCGTCGTACAGCGCCACGGTTTTCTGCAGCTCCTTCACCAGCGGGATCGCCAGGCTGCCGGCGCGGCGGCCGGCGCGGACCAGGGCCGGGATGTCGTAGAGTTGCGCCTTGCAGACGCTGCCGATGGCGCTGGCGGCGGCCTGCGGAATCAGGCCCTCTGCCGCCTGGGCGCGCGCCAGCGCGCCCTCGAAGTCGAGCATGGCCTGCACCACCGCCGCGTCGTCGAAGGCGGCTTCCATGTCGGGCGTGGTCAGAAAACTGTCGAAGATCGATACACTCACTGGCGCTCCCGTCGCTTGGCTGTCATGCCCGCATCATCATACATAATCGAAGAAGGCGGTTTCCTTCTCGCCCTGCATCCAGATGTCCCAGTGGTACTGGCCGTCGCCGGTCTTGCGGGCGAGGAGGGTGGCGCGGCGCGCTTCCGGCACCTGGCCCAGGATCGCGGAATTGGACAGGCCGGCGGCGTCCTCGAGGAAGATGGCGGTGAACTGGTGCTTGACCAGGCCGCGCGCGAACACGGTGATGTAGGCCAGCGGCTCGCCCGGCGCGGCATCCTCGGGCGCGGCGATGCGCATGCTGAACTCGCCGTCGGCGCCGCTCGGCACGCGGCGGAAGCCCGGGATCATGTGCGCGGCTTCGCGCGCGGCAGCATCCGGCGTCCAGGCCTCGATCTGGGCGTCGTTGATCGGGTTGCCGTCGCCGTCGTAGATGATGCCGCTGACCAGGACGGTGGGGCCGCTGGTTTTCAGGTTGGCGGGCGTGCAGGCGTCGGCGGCCCACTGCCAGGCTTCGTGGGAAAACGGGCCGACGGTCTGGGAAGTCGTGATCTTGCTCATGTGGTGTCTCCTTACAGGCCCATCGGGGTGGCGTCGCGTCCGCGCAGGACGATATCGAATTCGTAGCCGAGCATCTCGGCGCCGACCGTGTGCTCGAGGCTGAAGCGCGAGATCAGGCGCTGGCGCGCGGCTTCGTCAGGCACGCTCTGGAAGATCGGGTCGTAGTCGAACAGCGGGTCGCTCGGGAAGTACATCTGGGTCACCAGGCGCTGCGCGTACACGTTCCCGAACAGCGAGAAGTGGATGTGGGCCGGACGCCAGGCCTTGTCGTGGTTGCCCCAGGGGTAGGGACCGGGCTTGATGGTGACGAAGCGGTAGCGGCCGTCGTCGTCGGTCAGCATCTTGCCGAGGCCGTGGAAGTTCGGATCCAGCGGCGCCGCGTGCTGGTCCTTGCTGTGCCAGTAGCGGCCGGCCGAATTGGCCTGCCAGACTTCGACCAGCGAGTTGCGCACCGGCTTGCCGTCCTCGTCGACCACGCGGCCGGTGACGACGATCTTCTCGCCCAGCGGCTCGCCCTGGCCGTGGGCGGTCAGGTCGGTGTCGTTCGGCAGCAGGATGTGGGGGCCGGCGACGATGTTGCGCGTGACCGGGACCGGGGCCTCGATGCGCAGGTTGGGCTGGAGCGGGCCGCGCTTGACGGTCGATTTATAGGCGGGATAGACGAGTTCCGGGTAGACGCCCGGCTCGATGGCATCGAATTTCACAGCGAGTCTCCTTGGGAGGGGTTGTTGTGCAATCGATGGTAGGGAAGGGCGGCGGCAGCGACAAGCCGGCAAAGTGCTGCAGCGTTCACTATGCGCGCACTTTGTGCGATACTCGCACAAAACCCCTGCCAATTTGCATATGAGCGAAAAACCTGACGCGCCGCTGGAGCGCGACCTCGTCGGCGGCCTCGAAAAAGGCCTGAAGGTGATCGAGGCCTTCGACCAGGAGCGCTCGCGCTTGTCGATCGCCGAGGTGGCCGAGGCCACCGGCCTGACGCGGGCGGCGGCGCGCCGCTACCTGATCACGCTGACCCACCTGGGCTATATGCGGCACGAGAACAAGCTGTTCTCGCTGACCCCGGCGGTGCTGCGCCTCGGCCAGTCCTACCTGCATTCGGCGCGCCTGCCGCGCATCGCCCAGCCGCCGCTGTACCGGCTCGCGTATTCGCTGGGCGAGGCGGCCTCGGTCGGGGTGCTCGACCACGACCAGCTGGTCTGCGTGGCGGCGGTCAGCGCCGGGCGCCTGGTCTCGGCCACCCTGCAGCCGGGCACCCGGGTGCCGGCCTATTGCACGGCCAACGGGCGCATGCTGCTGGCCTCCCTGCCGCAGGCCGACATCGAACGCTTCCTGGCCCAGGCCACGCCCGAGCAGATCACCCGGCACACGATCGTCGACAAGGAACGCCTGGCGCTCGAGATCGCGCGCGCAAGGGCGCAAGGCTATGCCCTGGTCGACCAGGAGCTGGAACTGGGCCTGCGCACGATCTCGGTCCCGCTGCGGAATTTCCGCGGCGACGTGGTGGCGGCCATGAACGTGAGCGTGCACGCGGGCCGGCTGCCGGTGGAGCAGATGGTGGAGCGTTGTTTGCCGGCGATGATCAAGACGCAGGTGGAGCTGGGGGCGATGTTGTAGCTTACCCCGTCGTGCCTGCGTGATCCCCACGTCGTCCCCGCGAAGGCGGGGTCCCAAGTTCGGCGCATACCTGTAGCGTTTGAACTTGCGGGTGCCCGCGCAAACTTGGATCCCCGCCTTCGCGGGGACGACGAGGTGGCTAGTGATCCGCCTGCGTCCGCTGCCGATACTCCTTCGGCGTCACCCCCACCAGCTTCTTGAACAGCCGGCTGAAGTAAGCCGGGTCCTGGAACCCCAGCTCATAGGCGATGCCGGCCACGCTGGCCGGCACATAGGTCAGCTTGCGGCAGGCCTCCAGCATCAGGCGCTCCTGGGTCATCTCGAAGGCGGTCTTGCCGGCGATTTTCAGGCACAGGCGGTTCAGGCGCACCGGCGGCACGCGCAGCGCGTCGGCATATTGCGGCACCCGCCACTGCTCCTTGTAGCGGCGCTCGATTTCGGTGCGGAAGCGGCTGAACAGCTCGAAGTCCTTACGACCCGAGCTTTCGGCGATGCGCCGTTCGGCCTGCACCCGCGCCAGCATCAACAGCACGCAGCGCGACAGCCAGTCGAGCATCAGGGTATGGCCCTGGCGCGGCCAGGCCGCTTCCGCGATCAGGTTGCGCAGCAGCGCCTCGATGCGCTCGCGCGCTTCCGGCACCGGTCCGAGCCCGATGGCGAGCGGCTCCACGAACAATGAGGTGAACAGGTTGCCGTCCTGGCCGGCGGCGGCGAACAGCATGTTCTGGTCGATCGTCAGGACGTAGCCGTAGGCCTCTTCGGAAAATTCGAAACCATGGGCCAGGGAAGGATGGATGGTGAGCGCGACCGGGCCGTCGAGTTCGCAGACTTCGCCGCCGAGGGTGGCCCTTACGCGTCCGCCGAATAAAAAAAGTACCTGGAACAGACCGGCGTGGGTATGGATGCCGATATGCCAGTCGTAGCCGCGGCTGCGCGTCTCGATCAGTTCGACGTGCACGCCCTCGGCGTCAAGGCCCCTTGTCAGCTCGCCGTAAAGGGCGAACTGGGGGATGGCGGCGGACGGCAGCTTGAGGGCGGAAGGCATGGCGAAGATCGGGACGGTTGGAGTCGAATGAAAAAATAGTACAAGTTTTTTCCATTTTCATCCATTCATATCGGGCCGCCGCCGCACTAGGATGATGTCAACCAGAACACATAAACGGAGACATCATCATGCGTACCCAGGTCGCCATCATCGGCGCCGGCCCCGCCGGCCTTCTGCTTTCCCACCTGCTGCACCTGAACGGCATCGAGTCGGTCGTGCTGGAATCGCGCAGCCGCGCCGACATCGAAGCCACCATCCGCGCCGGCGTGCTCGAACAGGGCAGCATGGACATCCTGAGCGACGCCGGCGTCGGCGAGCGGATGCGCCGCGAAGGCGCGCTGCACCACGGGATCGAGCTGGCCTTCGGCGGCCGCCGCCACCGCATCGACCTGCACGGCCTGACCGGCAAGTCGATCACCGTCTATCCCCAGCACGAGGTCATCATCGACCTGGTGGCCGCACGTCTGGCCGCCGGCGGCGAGCTGCTGTTCGAGACCAGCCAGGTCGAGATCGCCGGCATCGACGGCGAGCGGCCGACGGTCGGCTTCATGCACGGCGGCGTGGCGCACCGCATCGAGGCCGACTTCGTGATCGGCTGCGACGGCTTCCACGGCGTGTCGCGCCCGATGATCCCGGCGACGGTACGCCAGGATTTCCAGCGCACCTATCCTTTCGGCTGGTTCGGCATCCTGGTCGAGTCGGCGCCCTCGTCGGAAGAACTGATCTACGCTCGCCACGAACGCGGCTTTGCCCTGGTCAGCACCCGCTCGCCGACCGTGCAGCGCCTGTACTTCCAGTGCGACCCGCGCGACCACGTCGACAACTGGTCGGACGACCGCATCTGGGCCGAACTGCATGCGCGCCTCGAGAGCGACGACGGCTGGAAGCTCAAGGAAGGCAGGATCTTCCAGAAGGGGATCATCGGCATGCGCAGCTTCGTGTGCGCGCCGATGCGCTCGGGCCGCCTGTTCCTGGCCGGCGACGCCGCCCACATCGTGCCGCCGACCGGCGCCAAGGGCATGAACCTGGCGATCTCCGACGTCAAGCTGTTGTCGCGCGCCCTCGACAGCTTCTACCGCGGCGCCGGCGAGGAAGGCCTGGAGCGCTATTCGAGCGAGGCCCTCAAGCGGATCTGGCGCGCCGAATTCTTCTCGTGGTGGATGACGCGCTTGCTGCACACCTTCGAGGATGCCTCGCCCTTCGACCGCGAAGTGCAGCTGGCGGAGCTCGAGAACGTGGTGGCCTCGCGCGCCCTCAGCACCGCACTTGCCGAGAACTACGTCGGCGCCTTCTGAAGCGGACCTGCAGCGCCGCGGCCCACCCGTGGCGCATATTGCGATACAGTAGAGCCATCAGGCATACGATATAAAACGCGGCCGGCCACCGGCGGGACCGCCCGAAGGAGACACATATGCAGAAAGACGTCCGAGCGGTCGACGTCCAGGACTTCCTCAACCGCCACCGGTTCTCCGGCTTCCAGTGGACCATCTTCGCGATCTGCTTCCTGATCGTGCTGCTGGACGGCTTCGACACCGCCGCGATCGGCTTCATCGCCCCATCCCTGCTCAAGGAATGGGGTCTCAGCAAGGCGGCGCTGGCGCCGGTGCTCAGCGCGGCCCTGTTCGGACTGGCCGCCGGCGGCCTGACCGCCGGTCCCTGCGCCGACCGCTTCGGCCGCAAGACCGTGCTGGTGGCGGCGGTGGCCCTGTTCGGCGCAGCCTGCACCTGGTCGGCCTTTGCGGCCGACCTGACCCAGCTGACCGTCCTGCGCTTCGTGACCGGCCTCGGGCTGGGCGCCGCGATGCCGAATGCCGTCACCCTGATGAGCGAATACTGCCCCGACCAGCGCCGCGCGACCCTGACCAATGCGATGTTCTGCGGCTTCCCGCTGGGGGCGGCGCTGGGCGGCTTCCTGGCCGCCTGGATGATCCCGCAGTGGGGCTGGCGCAGCGTGCTGCTGCTGGGCGGCGCGGTGCCGGTGGTGCTGGCGGCCGTCATGCTGGCGCGCCTGCCGGAGTCGGTGCGCTACATGGTCGCCAAGCGTCATCCCGCCGCGCGCATCCGCGCCGCGCTGCTGCGCATCTCGCCGGCGGCGGCGCAGGCAGCCTCGTTCAGCATGGCCGAGAAGGCCGCGCCGTCCGTCGCCGGCAGCGGCCTGCGCGTCATCCTGTCGCGTCCCTTCATCGTCGGCACAGTGATGATCTGGCTGGCCTACTTCATGGGCCTGGTGATCTTCTACTCCCTCATCAACTGGATGCCGATCCTGTTCAAGGAAGCCGGCCTGGATGCGCGCACGGCCACGCTGGCAGCCTCGCTGTTCCCGCTCGGCGGCGTCGGCGCCATCTTCCTCGGCTGGCTGATGGACCGCTTCAGCGCCAACCGCGTGATCGCGCTGTGCTTCAGCCTGAGCGCGCTGAGCATCTACGCGATCGGCCTGTCGGCCGGCAGCACCGGCCTGCTGATGGCGGTGGTCTTCATCGCCGGCACCCTGATGAATACGGCCCAGTCCTCGCTGCCGGCGCTGGCGGTGGCCTTTTATCCTACCCAGGGCCGGGCCACCGGCGTCGCCTGGATGATGGGCGTGGGCCGCTTCGGCGGCGTCGCCGGCTCCTTCCTGGTGGCCGAACTGGCGCGCCGCCAGGTCGGCTTCGAAGGCATCTTCGCGACGATCGCGGTGGCCGGCGTGCTGGCCACGCTGGCGCTGCTGGTCAAGCACTGGGGCGAGCCGCAGCGTCCCGAATCGGCCGGCTCGGCCGAATCTTCCGGATCGGCCGCGGCGCGCAGCTCCGCGGGCGCCGCGCATTGAGCGGCGTGGGGCGCAGCCGCGCGGCCCGCGCCTTCCTCGGCGCGAGCCTGGTGCTGATCGCCTTCAACCTGCGCCCGCTGTTCTCCAGCGCCTCGGCCCTGCTGCCGGAACTGAAGAGCGAGCTGCAGCTGTCGGCCTTCGGCGCGGGCGTGCTGACCACGCTTCCGGTGGTGTGCCTGGGGCTGTTCTCGCCCTTGGCGCCGCGGCTGGCGCGCCGCATCGGCGCCGAAAGGACCATGCTGGGCGTGCTCCTGCTGCTGGCCCTGGGCACGGCGCTGCGCGGACTGGCGCCGCTGCCGGCGCTGTTCCTCGGCACCGCCCTGGCCGGCGCCAGCATCGCGGTCGGCAACGTGCTGCTGCCGGGACTGGTGAAGCGCGACTTCCCGCACCGGAGCGCGCTGATGACCGGGCTGTACACGATGGCGCTGTGCGGCGGTGCCGCCAGCGCCGCCGGCCTGACCCTGCCCATCGAAAGGCTGCTGGGCGGTTCGATCCACGGCGCGCTGGCCGCGTGGGCGCTGCCGGCGGCCGTCGTCGCCCTCGTCTGGCTGCCGCAGCTCGGGCAGGGGGCGCAGCGGCCGGCGGGCGGCGGCGCCCACATCAAGGGACTGTGGCGCGACCGGCTCGCGTGGAACGTCACCCTGTTCATGGGCTTCCAGTCCGCGCTGGCCTACAGCGTGTTCGGCTGGCTGGTTCCGATCCTGCGCGAGCGCGGGCTCGATCCCGTCCTCGCCGGCAGCGTGGTCTCGATGTCGGTCATGGTCCAGGCCATGTCCTGCCTGGCGGTGCCGCACATCGCCGTGCGCGGCAAGGACCAGCGCCTGATCAACCTGGCGCTGTCCGCGATCGCGGTGGTCGCGCTGATCGGCCTGCTGTTCGCGCCGCTGTCCACGGTCTGGCTGTGGGCGGTGCTGCAGGGCGTCGGCCAGGGCGGCCTGATCGCCGCGGCCATGACCGTCATCGTGCTGCGTTCGGGCGATCCCCAGGTGGCGGCGCAGCTGTCCAGCATGGCGCAATGCGTAGGCTACCTGCTGGCGGCGAGCGGGCCGCTGGTGGTGGGGCTGATCCGCGGCCAGACCGGCGGCTTCGGCTGGTGCGCCCTGCTGTTCGTGGTGCTGGGGGCGATCGCCGGCTTCAACGGCTGGCGTGCCGGGCGGGCGGCGCACGTGGGGGCGGCGCGGGTGTAAGGGTAGCGGCCTGTCCAAGGACAGGGGCGCAAGCGGCTGCGGGCTTCTATCATCGAAGCAGGGCCCGTCGCCCGACCTCCCTCCACACGACACTTTCAGGATTCGCCATGTATTCCAAATCCGCACCCGCCATTCCCACCGGTCGCGCCGACCGCCGTCCCGCCATCGCCTACTGGTGTTTTCTGCTGTTGTTATGTTCCGCCTACCTGCAGGGCGGGATCGAGAAGGCCCTGGATTTTCCGGCGGCGGTCGCCGAGATGCATCACTTCGGCCTGTCGCCCGCCGCGCCGCTCGCCTTCCTCACCATCCTCGGTGAGCTTGGCGGGGCGCTGCTGATCCTTTGCGGGTTCCGACGCTGGCTGGGCGCCGCCTACCTGGCACTGTTCACCTTGGCGGCCAACCTGCTGGCCAACCGCTTCTGGGAACTGGCCGGGGCCGCCCGCACGATGTCCGAGAACGGCTTCTTCGAACACCTCGGCCTGGCCGGCGCCTTCATGATCGTCGCGTATATCGATGTGCGCGAGCGGAAGGCGGCGGCCAGGGGTTGACGCCGGGAGCTGGGATCAGCCGCGCAGGAAGGCCAGCAGCTCGGCGTTGAGCCGGTCCTTGTGGGTGGACGGCAGGCCGTGGCCGGCACCCTCGTAGACCGACAGGCGGCCCTGCGGCAGCAGTTCGACGGCGCGGCGGGCGGTGGTGGCCAGCGGCACGATCTGGTCGTCGTCGCCGTGGATCACCAGGGTCGGCACCGTCATCTTCTTCAGGTCTTCGGTGAAGTCGGATTCCGAGAACTGCTTGATGCAGGCGTAGGCGCTCTTCAGGCTGCACTGCAGGCCCTGGATCAGGAAGGACTGGCGCATGCCTTCCGAGACCTTGGCGCCCGGGCGGTTGAAGCCGAAGAAGGGCATGGTCAGGTCGAGGAAGAACTGGGCGCGGTCGTTCCTGACGCCGTCGCGGATGCCGTCGAAGACCGACATCGGCACGCCGTCCGGATTGTTCGGCGAAGCCATCATCTGCGGAGTGACGGCGCCGACCAGCACCGCCCTGGCGACGCGGCCGGTGCCGTGGCGGCCGATGTAGCGGGCGACTTCGCCGCCGCCGGTCGAGTGGCCGACCAGGGTGGCGCCGGTGATGTCCAGGGTGTCCAGCAGGGTGGCCAGGTCGTCGGCATAGGTGTCCATGTCGTTGCCGTGCCATGCCTTGCTGGAGCGGCCGTGGCCGCGGCGGTCGTGGGCGATCACGCGGTAGCCGTGTTCGGCCAGGTACATCATCTGGTCTTCCCAGGCATCGCCGGACAGCGGCCAGCCGTGGCTGAACACCACGGGAATACCGTGGCCCCAGTCGGTGAAGTGGATGATGGTGCCGTCACGCGCGGTGACGGTATCGATGGTGCGGTTGGCGCTCATGTCTGCTTCCTTTCAGGAGATGGATGATGCCGCTGCTGTGCGGCCCTCCTGTATTGTGGATGGCGCGCCCACGCCGGCCTAGCTATACGAAGGGATACACCGGCGCTCCTTGGCCCGCTCTCACAGGCTGATGTAGCCGCGCTTGAGGGCGAGCGTGACCGCGTGGGTGCGGTCGCTGGCGCCCAGCTTGACCAGGATGGTGCTCATGTGGGTCTTCACCGTCGGTTCGCTGATGCCGAGCGCTTCTCCGATCACGCGGTTGGTGTTGCCGTCGGCGGCCAGGCGCAGCACGTCGAGCTCGCGCGGCGACAGCGCGTCGGCCCGATGGTGGCTGTCGACGTCGCGCTGGGCCAGCGGGGCGATCACGCTGGCGCCCTTGTAGACGTTGCGGACCGCCTGGGCCAGGGCGGTGCCGGGTGCGTCCTTCAGCAGGTAGGCGGCGGCGCCGGCCTTCAGCGCCGCCACCACGCGCGCGTCGCCGCTAAAGGTGGTCAGCACGACGATGCGCGCGTCCGGATGCAGGGCGCGGATGCCGATGATGGCTTCGAGCCCGTCCTTTACCGGCATCTGCAGGTCGACCAGGGAGACGTCGGGACGGTGGCGGGCAAAGTCGGCGATCGCCTCGGCGCCGTTGGCGGCGGTGCTGACGATCTCGATGTCGCCCTCGGCCAGCAGGGCGGCGGCGATCCCCTCGCGCATCATCGGGTGGTCGTCGGCCACCATCACGCGGATCGGTGTTGTAACTGGAGTGTGCATAGCCTTCGGATATTACACCGGAAGCCGCAGGCGGAAGCAGGCGCCCCGTGGCGCGCAGGGATCGTACCAGATATGGCCGCCGTGGGCGCGCGCGATCGACAGGCTGATCGACAGGCCCATGCCGTTGCCGCTGCTGCCGCGCTTGGTGCTGAACATGCTGGTGAACAGGCGCTCGCGGTGGGCGGGGGCGATGCCCGGACCGTTGTCGCTCACCGCCAGTTCGACCGCATGGCCGCCGCGGGCGACGGTCTCGATGCGGATGCGGCGCGCTCCATCCAGCCCCGCGGCGGCGTGGGCCTCGGCGGCGTTGACGACCAGGTTGGTGAGCACCTGCTGCAGCTGGACGCGGTTGGCCTCGATGCTGCGTTCGCCCAGGCCGAGCACGAGATCGAGCTCGATGCCGTGCTTGCGCAGCAGCCGGCGCAGCAACTGCGCCGTTTCGCGCACGGCGCGGTCGAGCACCACGCTGTCGGTTTCCATGTCCATGCCGGCCGCCAGGCGCTGCAGGCCGCGCACGATATTCCCGGCCTGCCGGCCGGCGGCGCCGATCAGGGCCAGGGAATCGAGGGCCCGCTCGACGTCCGGCTGGGCGCGGCGCAGCCATTTGGCGGCGGCCGCCGCGTGCAGGGCGACGGCCGCCAGCGGCTGGTTGAGTTCATGCGCGACCGACTGGCCCAGATCGCAGCCGCCGTCCGTTTCCTGCGCGGCTTCGTTCCACTTCGCCCGCAAGGCTTCGAGATGCCCGAGCGCGCCCCAGCGCCGGCAGGCCAGCAGCGTCTGCTGGCGATACTGGTGGGCGGCCGAGTCCAGGCCGCAGTCCTCGGCCAGTCCAGCGGCCTGCTCGCTGGCGAGGACGGCGAGCCAGTGCAGTTTCGCGCCGGTGGCGAGTGCCGCGGCCCGTTCGAAGCCCCGTAGCGCGCCGAGCGGCTGGCCGCGGCGGCGCTCGATGGCGGCATCCGCCAGTGCCGCCATCGCACCATGGCTGGCCCGGCAGCGCGTGTCGAGCGCCGTCAGCGCATCGCTGTGGCGGCGCAGCGCGTCGAGCGTGAACGGGTCGCCGCAGCGGGACAGGGCGAGGACGGCGAACACGTGGTAGACCAGCAGGTCGCCGGGCGCGCTCAAGGGACCGCTCAGGGCTCCGGCTTCTTCCACTGCGCGCAGCGCCAGCGCATGCTCGCCCGCATACCACGCCGCCTGGAGCCGGGTCAGCCAGTGGCCGAAGCGGCTTTCCTGGCTTGGTGCGCGCAGCGTGCAGAGGCGCTCGAGGATGGCGCCGCCCTGGTGCGACAGGAGGCCGCGCAGCAGGCTGGCGCGGGATTCGAGTTCCTGGACCGCGGCATCGGCGGCCTGGCCGGCCAGCGCCTGGCGGCAGGCCATGTCGAGGTGGTGGGCCAGCGCGGGCACCGGCATGCCGGAAACGAGCCCGGCGCCGTACAGATAGCTGCCGGCGGCCGCGGCCAGGGACTGGCCATGGCAAAGGCCGGCGAGCACGGCGGCGGCGCGTGCCAAGCCCTCGTTCGCCGGCGTCAGCAGCGCCGCATGCACCGCATGCGCCAGGCCGGCGTGGCCGTCGTCCCTGCGTGCAGCGCACTGGAGGCCTGCGCGGGCCAGTTCCAGCGCCGCCTCGCCGCCGCCGTAACGGGCATGGGCGAGGGCGCCGAGCGTCACCAGGGCCAAGGCGGTGGCGCTGCCGGCGCCGCGCAGCAGCGCATGCTCGACTTCGGAAGCGATCGCGGGATGGGGCGCGCCGGCCGCCGTCAGCGCCTGCAGCAGGAAGGCGGGATCCTGGGCGCCTTGCTGCTGCGCCGCCGGCAGATCGAGCCAGCGTGCCGGCGTGAGCCGGCGGATCCGCTCCCAGGCCTGGGAGCAGGCGATCTCGCCAACATTGCCCCCGCGCGGCCTGCGTTCCGGCACCGCAACGGGGATGCCGGAGGTGCCGCTGTCCGGCAGCGCCAGGACCGGCATCCGTAGCCGGGACAGGCCGGCGAACGATAGAGGGAACGGGGCGGTTTTCTGGGCCAGGTTCATGGGAGCTTTCCTTGTTGCGGTTCGCCCCATTATCCGGCCAGTCGGCCCTTAGTCCTTCATACGATAGTCGTAGTCAGAACGCGAAGCAGCTGCAGCCGAAGGCGCCCCAGAAGCCCTGGAAGTCCGACACCGGCACGTTCGAGCGGCGCGCCCGGTCGTGACCGTGGCCGTGCACGCCGCATGGACCCTGGCACTGGTGGGCCAGCGCGGCCGCCGGCTGGGGCACCGCGCGGCGCCAGTGGCCGGCCACCTTGTTCACCGGCGACCACTCCGGCAGCACCGGGATTGGCGGCGGCGCCAGCGGCGTGAACTCGGCCTGGCCGAACACGACCTTGCCGCCGACGATGGTCAGCACCGATTCCAGGCCCTTGATCTCGTCTTCCGGCACGCGGAAGAAGTCGCGGGACAGCACCGCCAGGTCGGCCAGCATGCCCTCGCGGATGCGGCCCTTCTTGCCCTGTTCGCTGGAGAACCAGGCGCTGCCATTGGTCCAGAGTTCGAGGGCGGTCTCGCGCGGCAGGCGCTGGCCGGCGTCGTACAGGCGCAGTCCGCCGACGGTGCGGCCGGACACCAGCCAGTACAGCGCGGTCCAGGGGTTGTAGCTGGCCACGCGGGTGGCGTCGGTGCCGGCGCCGACCGGCACGCCCATCTCCAGCATGCGCGCCACCGGCGGCGTGGCCTTGGCGGCTTCCGCGCCATAGCGTTCGACGAAGAACTCGCCCTGGAAAGCCATGCGGTGCTGGATCGCGATGCCGCCGCCGAGGGCCTTCACGCGTTCGATGTTGCGCGGGCTGATGGTCTCGGCATGGTCGAAGAACCAGGACAGGCCGTCGAAGGGGATCTCGCGGTCGACCTTCTCGAACACGTCCAGCATGCGCGAGATCGACTCGTCGTAGGTCGCGTGCAGGCGGAAGGGCCAGCGGCTGGCCACCAGGTGGCGCACGACCTTTTCCAGCTCGTCCTCCATGCCCGGCGGCAGGTCCGGACGCGGCTGCAGGAAGTCCTCGAAGTCGGCCGCCGAAAACACCAGCATCTCGCCGGCGCCGTTGTGGCGGTAGAAGTCGCTGCCGTCGCCCGGCTTGACCATGCCGGTCCATTGTTCGAAATCCTGCAGCTCCTTGCCCTTGTTCTGGGTGAACAGGTTGTAGGCGATGCGGATGGTCAGCTGGTTCTCCTTCGCCAGCTCGTCGATGACGGCATAGTCTTCCGGGTAGTTCTGGAAGCCGCCGCCGGCATCGATGGCGCTGGTCACGCCCAGGCGGTTCAGTTCGCGCATGAACTGGCGGGTCGAGTTCACCTGCAGGTCGTGCGGCAGGGCCGGGCCCTTGGCCAGGGTCGCGTACAGGATCATGGCGTTGGGGCGGGCGATCAGCATGCCGGTCGGATTGCCCTGGGCGTCTCGCACGATCTCGCCGCCCGGCGGATTCGGCGTGTTGCGGTCGTAGCCGACCGCGCGCAGGGCCGCGCGGTTCAGGAGTGCGCGGTCGTACAGGTGCAGCACGAACACCGGCGTGTCCGGCGCCGCGGCATTGATCTCCTCGATGGTCGGCATGCGCTTTTCGGCGAACTGGAATTCGTTCCAGCCGCCCACCACGCGCACCCACTGCGGATTCGGGGTGCGGTCGGCCTGCTCCTTCAGCATGCGCAGGGCGTCGGCCAGGGAGGGCACGCCTTCCCAGCGCAGTTCGAGGTTGTAGTTCAGGCCACCGCGGATCAGGTGCAGGTGGGAGTCGTTCAGCCCCGGAATGACGGTGCGGCCGTTCAGGTCGATCACCTGGCTGTCCGGCGCGCGGTGGCGCATCACTTCGTCGGTATCGCCGACGGCGAGGAATTTGCCGTCCCGGATCGCGACCGCGCTGGCCTGGGGATTCTGGCGGTCGACGGTGTGGAAGCAGCCGTTGAAGAGGATGAGGGGGGCGCTTGATTGCATGAATGCTCCGTGTTTAAAAGGGATGCAGCAGGCCGCGCCGCTGGGCGACGCTGGCCGCCTCGGTGCGCGAGGTGACGTTCAGCTTGGTCAGGATGTTGTTGATGTGGTACTTCACGGTGCCGACGCCGATGCCGGCATCGCGGGCGATCAGCTTGTTGCTCTTGCCGGCGCTGAGGTGGGCCAGGATGTCGAGTTCGCGCCGCGACAGCGGGCTGGTATGGATGCGCGCGGCCAGCTTTTCGGCCAGGCGCGGCGGCAGGTAGCGGCCCTGCCTGAGCACGTGGCGCACGCAGTCGACGATCTCCTCGAAACCCGACTGCTTCAGCAGGTAGCCGGAAGCGCCGGCGGCCAGGCCGCGGTGCACGTCCTCGTCGCCTTCGTAGGTGGTGAGGATCACGATCTTCGCGTCCGGATGGCGGGCACGTACCCGTGCGATCGCCTCCAGGCCGCCGCCCGGCATGTTGAGGTCGACCAGCAGCACGTCGGGCCGCAGGCGCTCGTACTGCTCGACAGCGCCGTCGGCGTCGGCGGCCTGGCCGAGCAGGACCAGTTCCGGTTCGGCCTCGATCAGGGTGGCGATACCGGCGAGGATGAGCGGGTGGTCATCCGCGATGACCAGGGAGATCGTTGAGTTGTCCATGTGGGTGCTCCGGCTGTGGCAGGCGGGTGCCTGCGCGCTGGCGCAGGCCGCCCCATTCTCGGGCGCGGACGGCCTGCGGTCCAGCTATACCAAAGGATAGGTCAGGCCTTGATGAAGGCGAGCAGGTCGGCGTTGAGGCGATGCTTGTGGGTGGTCGGCAGGCCGTGCGGCGCACCTTCGTAGACCAGCAGGGTCGACCGCTTCACCAGCTTCGCCGCCGCGCGCGCCGAGGCGTCGATCGGCACGATCTGGTCGTCGTCGCCGTGCACGATCAGGGTCGGCACGTCGATCTTCCTCAGGTCGGCGCTGAAGTCGGTCTCCGAGAACTGCTTGATGCAGTCGTAGGCATTCTTCAGGCCGCACTGCATGCCCTGGGCCCGGAAGGTGTCGCGCACGCCCTGCGAGACCTTGGCGCCCGGACGGTTGTAGCCGTAGAAGGGCAGGGTCAGGTCCATGAAGAACTGCGCGCGGTCGTCCACCACCGACTTGCGGATGCCGTCGAATACTTCCATCGGCAGGCCGTTCGGGTTGGTGGCGGACTTCACCATCTGCGGCGGCACCGCGCCGACCAGCACCGCCTTCGCCACGCGCTTGCTGCCGTGGCGGGCAAGGTAGCGGGTCACTTCGCCGCCGCCGGTCGAGTGGCCGACCAGCACCGCGTTCTTCAGGTCGAGGTGGTTCAGCAGGGCCGCCAGGTCGTCCGCATAGTGGTCCATGTCGTTGCCGCCCCAGGGCTGGCTGGACAGGCCGTGGCCGCGGCGGTCGTGGGCGATCACGCGGTAGCCGTGGGAGGCGAGGAAGAACATCTGGTCTTCCCAGGCGTCGCCCTGCAGCGGCCAGCCGTGGCTGAACACGACCGGCTGGCCGCTGCCCCAGTCCTTGTAGTGGATCACGCTGCCGTCGGCGACGGTCAGGAAGTGGCCGGCACCGGCGCCGGCCGGCGCGGCGGCCGGCTTGCCCGTGGCCGCGGCGGCTGCGGCGGAGGTGGAGAGCGCGGCGCCGGCCGCAGCGGCGGTGGCGGCGCCGGCCAGCAGCGAGCGGCGTGCCAGGGAAGGTTTGTCGTTCATGGTCGTGCTTTCGGTTTGTCATGGTAAGGATGACCAGTCTAGGGACCGCAAGCCCCGCCGGCCCCGGCTGAAAGATCGGGTGCGGGCCGAACTGGCCGAATGGGAGGGGCAGGGCGGACGCGGCGGCCCTAGGATGCATGGACTCGCGGTGGCCTGGGACGCGTCCGTCCCAGCACCGCGCCCGATGGGAGACATGCATGAACGATCGAAGCCGCAGCCAGTGCCAGGGTATGGCACTGGGATTCTTTGCAGGGTATGTCGATACCCTCGGCTTTCTGGCGCTGTTCGGCCTGTTCACCGCCCACGTGACCGGCAACTTCATCCTGATCGGCGCCGCGCTGGCGGATCCCTCGCGCAGTTCCGTCCTCCTCAAGTTCCTGGCCTTCCCGGCCTTCATCGCCGGGGTGGCGCTGGCGCGCCTGCTGGTGGTGGCGGCCGAACGGCGTGGCGTCGCGGCATTGCGGCCGGCGCTGGCGATGGAGCTGCTGTTCCTGCTCGGCTTCATGGGCTGCGGCCTGGCGGCGTCGCCGGTCGGCGGCGAAGTCGGTCCGCTGGCGATGGCCGCCGGCCTGCTGGGCGCCGCCGCAATGGGCGCGCACAGCGCCACCAGCCGGCTGCTGCTGGGCCACCTGGCGCCCACCTCGATGATGACCGGGAACGTGACCCAGGTCGTGATCGACCTGGTCGACCTGTTGCGCGGCGCCGACGACCCCGGCGTCAAGGAGCGGCTGGTGAAATTCGTGTGGCCGCTGGCCGCCTTCGCCATCGGCTGCGTCGCCGCGGCATTCGGATTCCACTGGTTCGGCTTCGCCGCGCTGGCGCTGCCCGTCCTGATCCTGCTCGCCCTGCTGGCGGCCGAAAAGCCGTCGCAAGTGGGAGCCTCCCTGCGGCAACCCGCCGCATAATCTCAACCTGAAAGCACGACATGCGCAATCCAAAACTCGAAGTACTGACCCCCGATAACTGCCAGCTGATCTTCATCGACCAGCAGCCGCAGATGGCCTTCGGCGTGCAGTCGATCGACCGCCAGGCCCTGAAGAACAACACGGTCGGCCTGGCCAAGGCCGCCAAGGCCTTCAACATCCCGACCACCATCACCACGGTCGAGACCCAGGCGTTTTCCGGCCCGACCTACCCGGAACTGCTGGACGTTTTCCCGGGCAAGGAAATCCTGGAGCGCAGCTCGATGAACTCCTGGGACGACCAGAAAGTGCGCGACGCGCTGGCCGCCAACGGCCGCAGGAAGGTGATCGTCTCCGGCCTGTGGACCGAAGTCTGCAACACCACTTTCGCCCTGTGCGCCATGCTGGAAGGCGACTATGAGATCTATATGGTGGCCGACGCTTCCGGCGGTACCTCGAAGGATGCCCACGACTTCGCGATGCAGCGCATGATCCAGGCCGGCGTGGTCCCGGTCACCTGGCAGCAGGTGCTGCTGGAGTGGCAGCGTGACTGGGCCCATCGCGATACGTATAATGAAGTGATGGCCATCGTGCGCGAGCACTCGGGCGCCTACGGCATGGGCGTCGACTATGCCTACACCATGGTGCACAAGGCGCCGCAACGCACCGCCGGCAGCCATGAGGTGCTGGCGCCCGTGCCCGCGCGCTGACCAGCGCATGCCTGCCGCTCAACCGGAGAAACCATGAAGATCTATGTCGTCTCGCTGGCGGCCGGCATCCTCGTCGGCCTGATCTACGCCCTGCTGCAGGTACGCTCGCCGGCGCCGCCCGCCATCGCCCTGGTCGGCCTGCTGGGCATGCTGATCGGCGAGCAGGCCGGCCCCGTCATCAAGCGCATGGTGGCCGGCGAGCCGGTCACCGCGGCCTGGCTGCGGACCGAATGCGTGGCCCGCATCACCGGGGTTCCAGCCGTCGCGGCCAAGGCACAGGCCGCGGATGAGCGTGTCTCCTGAAACCCCCGCAACCATCGGCGCCGCCGGCGACGAGCCGGCGCCGATGGTCTACGTGGTCGACGACGACGACACCGTCCGCGACTCGGTCCTGAACCTGCTGCGCGCCGAAGGCTTCGAGGCGCGCGGCTTTGCTTCGGGGCCGGACTTCGTGGGCGAGGTCCGGGCCGAGGCGCCGTCCTGCCTGGTCTGCGACATGCACATGCCCGAACTGGACGGCCTGGAAGTGGCGGCCGAGCTGGCGCGCCTGGGCGCCGACATTCCCGTGATCTTCATGACCGGCTTCGGTACGATTCCGATGTCGGTGCGCGCCATGAAGGCGGGCGCCGTCGAATTCCTCACCAAGCCGGTGGTGCCCGACGAACTGTTGCAGGCGGTGCGCGACGCCCTGGCCGCGGATGCCCGCCGGCTGGACGAGCGCCGCGAGCTGGCCGGCCTGCGCCGGCGCCACGCCAGCCTGACCCCGCGCGAACGCCAGACCATGCAGCTGGTGATCGGCGGACTGCTGAACAAGCAGATCGCCGGCGAGCTGGGCGTCAGCGAGATCATGGCCAAGACCCACAGGCGCAAGGTCATGGAAAAGATGGCGGCGCGCTCGTTGCCCGACCTCGTGCGCCAGGCGGAACGGCTGCAGATCGTCAAGACCCGCAGCCGCTAGCCTCTCCCGTTTCCCGTCTCAGAATGCGTGGCGCATCCCCAGCGCCGTCCCCGACGCGGTGGCTCCGGCGCCGCCATCGAGCCCATTGATCGCGAAGTCGTAGACGCCGTGCGCGTCGTTGCGCAGCCGGGTGTGGAAGACGAACAGGCTGGTGCGCTTCGACAGCGCCAGGTCGTAGCCCAGGGTCGCATGCACGGCGCCGGTCGCGCTGCCGGCGCGGATGAACCCCACCTTTTCCGTTGTGCCGCCCTTGCCGTCGCCGGCTTTCGCGATCGCCAGCTGCAGTCCGTGCGGGCCGAACTGCTTCGTCAGCGACAGGAAGCCCGACACGCGTTCGAGCGTGCCGCCGGCGGTCTCGTAGCGCAGCCATTCGACGGCGCCCGCCAGGCGCAGCGTGCCGAGGCGGTAGGCGGCGGCCAGTTTGCTGGCGCGGTCCTCGAGTCCGGGACCGCGGTAGGCATGGTGGCGTTCGTGCGCCAGCGCGGCAACCAGCCCGCCGCTTTCGTAGATCAGCGCGCCCGAGCTCAGTGATGGCTTCGCGCCGCTGGCCGGTCTTTCCTCGTTCAGGCCGTGCGCAAGACGCAAGCTCAGCCCATGCCAGGCCGGGCTCCAGTAATGCACGCTGTTCTGCTGGCGGCGGTCGAAGGAGCTGGTATCGCTGGCGTTGTTTGCGGTGGCGGCCGAGCCGTTGCCCATGATGCTCATGTAGCCGGCCGTGGTCGGATAGAAGGGATCCAGGCCCGACGTCGCGGAATTGTAGGGCGTGGTCCAGTTACCGCCGAACAGCATGCCCCAGTTGCCCGCCAGGCCGACGCGGGTGTCGCGCGCGGCGATGGCGCCGGCGCCGGTATCGGGCGAGAGCGTGCCTTCGACCTGGAACACCAGGCGCAGGCCGTCCCCCAGGTCCTCGCCGCCGCGCACGCCGAGCACCGAGCGGTAATTCGACAGCCGGCTGGTGGACGCGCCGCCGCTGGTGCGCAGGTCCTCCATCGCGAGGTTCAGGCGGCCGTAGGGCTGGACCGCTTCGGCATGGGCACAGGCGGGCGCTGCCAGCAGGCCGAGGACGGCGCCGCGGAATATCGTTTGTTTCATCTTGTTCGCTGGTTGATCGCAGAAAGGCCGATCTTAGCGGCGGGGATGGGCGCTGAACCCCATCCTTTGGCAAGGCGGGCCCGCCATCGACGCCGATCGAAAAAATCGATGCAAGACCCGCAAATAACTCGTTTTTCTTCCTCCCCGGCGCTCTCCATAATGCCTTCCATTCCCCACTCATCGAAAGGAAAGATCATGGAAACGACCAAACTCTATCCGGCCGGACGCGCACTCGCCGGCATCCTCTTCCTGGTGTCCGGCATCGGCAAGGTGCTGGGTTTCGTTGGCGTGGCGGCGTGGATGAATGGCGCCGGGATCCCGGCGGCCGGCCTGCTGCTGGTGCTGACCATCCTGCTCGAAGTGGGCGGCGGACTGGCCCTGGTGACCGGCGTCCATGCGCGGCTGGCGGCGATCGCGCTGGCGCTGTTCCTGGTGCCGGTCACGCTGGTCTTCCACGGCTTCCGGCATGCCGATGCCACGGAGTTCCAGAACCAGCTGAACCACTTCCTGAAAAACCTGGCGATCCTGGGCGGCATGCTGATCGTGATCGGCGCCGAGAAGCGGCGCCGTGCGGCGGCGCAGGCGAACACGCCGCTGCCGCAGGGGCGCACCGCCTGAACCGCCGCACCGTCCCCGTCCCGGCAATAAGGCAGGGGACGGTGCCGCCCCCGACTGTTATCGTAAAAAGGCCTGCGCGCACAAGCGCCGCCACGAACCCACGAAAGAACCGAGTCATGACGAATCCAACGCCCCTGAATCGCCGCACTGTCCTCGCCGCCGCGCTTGCCGCCGGCATCTTCGCCGCCATGCCGGCGCAAGCCCGCGAGCAGGCCGACCTCATTCTCACCAACGGCAAGGTCGCGACCATGGCCCGCGAGGGCGAGTTCGTGCAGGCCGTCGCCGTCAAGGACGGCAAGGTACTGGCGACCGGCAGCAACGCCGCGGTGCTGAAACTGAAGGGCGCCAACACCCGGCTGATCGACGCCGGCGGCCGCACGGTGATCCCGGGCCTGAACGACTCCCACTTGCACGTGATCCGCGAGGGTCTCAACTACAATATGGAGCTGCGCTGGGACGGCGTCACCTCGCTCAAGCGCGCCCTCGAGATGCTGAAGGAGCAGGCCGCGCGCACCCCGGACGGCGAATGGGTGAAGGTGGTCGGCGGCTGGAACGAATACCAGTTCGAGGAAAAGCGCCTGCCGACGCTGGAGGAAATCAATGCCGCGGTGCCGGACAAGCCGGTCTTCATCCTCTACCTCTACGGCCTGGGCTTCCTCAACAAGAAGGGCATCGACACCCTCGGCTACGACAGGAACACGAAGTACAAGGACGGCGAGGTCGAACTGGGCGTCGACGGCAAGCCGACCGGCAGGCTGATCGCCAAGCCGAATGCCCTGATCCTGTACTCGACCCTGGCGAAAACCAATAAGCTGAGCCGGGACGACCAGCTCAACTCGACCTTGCAGTATTACCGCGAACTGAATCGCCTGGGCCTGACCAGCGCCATCGATGCCGGCGGCGGCTTCCAGAATTATCCCGATGACTACGGTGTGACGCTGGAACTTGCACGCGCCGGCAAGCTGACGGTGCGTACCTCGTATTACCTGTTCGCCCAGCGCGCCGGCAAGGAGCTGGAAGACTTCCAGCGCTGGCTGACGATGACCCATCCGAAGCAGAACGACCACATGTTCTACCCGAACGGCTTCTCGGCCGAGGGCGGCGGCGAGAACCTGGTGGCGAGCGCCGCCGACTTCGAGAACTTCCTCGAGCCGCGTCCCGAACTTCCGCAGGCGATGGAGAGCGAACTGGAACCGGTGGTGAGCCTGCTGGTGAAGAACCGCTGGCCCTTCCGACTGCATGCGACTTACGGCGAAAGCATCGACCGCGACCTGGCCGTCATCGAAAAGGTGAATGCCCGGACGCCGCTGAACGGCCTGCGCTTCATCGTCGACCATGGCGAGACCATCAGCGACAGCCAGCTGGCCCGCATCAAGAAGCTGGGCGGCGGCGTGGCGGTGCAGGACCGCATGCACTTCCAGGGCGAGACCTACTGGAAGCGTTACGGCGAACAGGCGCGCCAGATGCCGCCGATCCGCAGGATGCTCGAACTCGGGGTGCCGGTCGGCCTCGGCACCGACGGCACGCGCGTGTCCAGCTACAACCCCTGGCCCTCGCTGTACTGGGCCGTGACCGGCAAGACCGCCGGCGGCCTGCAGATCTGGAAGATTGAAGACCGCCTGAGCCGCTACCAGGCCTTGAAACTGATGACGACCGGCTCGGCCTGGATGAGCGGCGAAGAAAAGATCAAGGGCAGCATCAAGCGCGGCCAGTACGCCGACTTCGTGGTCCTGCCCGAGGATTACTTCACCATCGACGCCGAGAAGATCAAGCGGCTGGAGAGCGTGCTGACGGTCGTGAACGGCAAGGTGGTCTACGGCGCAGGGGCCTACGCGCCGCTGGCGCCGCAGCTGCCGGCGGTCTCGCCGGCCTGGAGTCCGGTCGCCGTCCACGGCGGCTACCAGCAGCGCTGAGCGCGGGCAGGGGACAACTTCGATGGGCAAGGGCAGGCTGGAAGCCTTCAGCGATGGCGTCATCGCCATCATCATCACGATCATGGTGCTCGGGCTGGAAGTGCCGCACGAGGGCACGCTGGCCGCCTTCGAGCACATGGCGCCGGTGCTGCTGGGCTATGTGCTGAGCTTCGTCCACGTCGGCATCTACTGGAACAACCATCACCACCTGTTCCAGGCGGTGCGCGACATCGACGGCACGGTGCTGTGGCTGAACCTGCACTTCCTGTTCTGGCTGTCGCTGCTGCCCTTCGTTACGCACTGGATGGGCGCGAGCGGCTTCGCGACCGCCCCCGTATCCGTCTACGGCGTGGTGCTGTTCATGTGCGCGGTGGCGTATGTGCTGCTGGTGCATCGCCTGGCCAGCCGGCGCGGCGGCAACCGCAGGCTGGCGCTGGCGATCGGCGCCGACCGCAAGGGCTGGATCTCGTTGCTGCTGTATGCCTGCGGGATCGGCTTCGGCTGCGTGCAGGCCTGGATGGGGCTGGCCGTCTACGTGATCGTCGCCCTGATCTGGTTCATCCCGGACCGCCGCATCGAACGCCATGTGGGTGAAGCGCCTGACGCCGAAGCCGGTTTGAAGTGAGATTGGCGGGTTGTTGCAGTCCATCCAGGGTCTGCTCTGGAAGATGCGGGCCGCCGCGCGGCGCCTGGGCGAGGACGATCGCAAGCCGATCGACGAAGCCCTGGACAGCGCCGGCCAGGTGCTGGCGGAAGGGCGGGACCGGGTTGCCGGACTGCGCGGCGAAAGCGTGATGCAGGCGGCTTCGACGTGCGCGCGCGGCAAGCCATCCACCCTCGACGGCGCCGTATGCGATGCGGTGTTCGCGATTGCGCGCGAAGCCATTTGGAACGCCTTCGTGCACGCCCGGCCGCACAAAGTGACGGTGACGCTGGCGTATGGCCGGCGCGAGCTGGTGTCGAACCAAGGCCAGGGGACCACCTGGACACTGCGCGTACCCGTCGGGCCCGCCGGCATCGCGGCCGCCACCAAGGCAGCCAGCGCCGCCTGACGCCGGTCAACCGGGTCTACCCTTGATTCTTCGATAAGTCTGCCGTTAACACCGGCATGACCTCGATTTCTGCCCTCTCGTCCATCGCCAGGCAACAGCCTGCCGCCGCCTATGCGGCCGTCCCGCCTGCCTCCGGCGCCCCCGCCTCGGCCGCCAGGCCGGGACCCTCGAGCATCGTGCAACTGAGCCCGGAAGGCCTGGCCGCCGCCAGGGCGCAGGCAGGCGCCGCCACGCCCGCGGCCCGCCTCGCGGATATTGGTGCGGCCCGGCTGTCGGGCTTCAGGACCGGCGCGGTGCTACCTGTGGCCAGCGGACAGCTTCCCGGCCAGGCCGACAATCGCTTCACCCTGAGTATCGTGACGGACAGCGGCAAACGCGTGGAGCTGGGCCTGGCCAGCCGCGGCGACCGGCTGAGCGTCCGCGTCGATGCGGACGAAGGCCTGAGCATCGACGAACGCGAAGCGCTGGCCGGGCTGGCGCAGGGCTTCCAGGATGTCATCGGCGGCATGGACCGCGACCATCCGCAGATCCGTCTCGACGGACTGGCGCAGTTCGACAGCCGCTTCCTGCGCTCGGTCGACCTGCATGCCGAGCTGACGCCGCCGGGACCCGCCGCGGAGACGCAGAAGCTCGACCTCCATCTCGACGCCGGCCAGCGCAAGGTCGCCATCGACGGCCCGGCCGGCAAGATCGACGTCGCGGTCGACATGAGCAAGCTGGAGACCCTCGGCACCCGCAAGCAGCAGGCCAGGGCGATCGACAGCTACCTGAAGCAGTTCGACGAGGCAGCCGCCCGCGGCCATGCGGACTCCAGGCTGATCGGCATGTTCAAGGATGCCTTCGCGAGCATGAGCGCCACCTCGGCCAGCGACGAACTGGACGAGACCGGGATCACGCTGGGCAGGCCCCGGGCCTGGTCGGCGCAAGACCGCGCGCTGCTGACCGGCCTGGCCGACTTCAGCGCCAACGTGACCCAGGCCCCGGGGTGGAGCAATCCCGCGCGGCGCGACGAAGCCGACGGCTTCCAGTACGAGGTTTCGCAGGCGTCGCGCACCGGCGGCAGGTCGCGCGCCGAGCGCTCGCTGGAGCAGGTGCAGAAGTCGCATCTGCGGGCCCAGTTCCACGTCGGTCTCGAGGGCGAGGGGCAGGCGAAGCCCGGCGCCAGGCTGCCGGCGCAGAACTACGACTACCACGAGATCGACGATGCCGCGAGCAGCGCGCTGCGGCTGGCGTACAAGGATGGACAGTTGCGCCAGGCCAGCCTTGAGCAGTCGCTCAGCCAGTCCGAACGCATCCGCAAATACGTCCTCGGCAAGCTGCAGTCGCACCGGACGCTGCCCGCGCACACGCAGGTCACGCGCGACCTGCTTGCTTCGCTCGCGCACTGAGCGGGGAGATCTACCTGGCGGGGACCAGCGCCGCCGGGCTTGTCGTCAGCCCTGGACCTGCCGGTCGCGCAGGAATCTGGCGGGCGTGCTTCCGTAGCGGCGCTGGAAGGCCTTTGCCAATTGCTGGGGATTCGGATAGCCGCAGGTGTTGGCGATGATCTTTGCGGACAGTCCCGACGACAACAGCCCATGCGCGTGTTGCAGGCGCAAGCTCTCGACGAAGCGCGCCGGAGGCTGGCCGAGGCAGGCATTGAACTTCCGTTGGAAATTCCGCGGGGACATCATCGCCCGCGCCGCCAGGGATTCGACGCTCATTGGCTGCGACAGGTGGGCCTTGATCCAGCCGATCAACTCGGAAAAGTCGTTGTCCGCCTTCTTGAGCGCGGCAACCACGCCGCTGACCTGGGGCTGATAGCCGGGCCGCCGCGTCTCCAGCACCAGACGCCGCGCGATTTCGTTGGCGACGCTCTCGCCCAGGTCGCGGGCGACCATCTGCAGGGTCATGTCGATGCCGGTGCTGACGCCGGCGGACGTCCACAGCCGCCCGTGTTCGATATAGATCGCATCGGCGACGACGCTGATGCCGGGTATTTCGCGGGCCAGGCTGGCGCATGCCGACCAATGGGCCGTGACACGTGCCCCGTCAAGCACGCCGAGCCGGCCCAAGGCCTCGGTTGCCGGCGCGCTGCTCGAGCCGAAACGCCGGCAGGCGGATATCGCGCGCAGCGCCCACTCGCGCATGGCCGGTTGTTCGAAGGCGTCCGCCGCGGCATGGTCTCCGCTGCCGGTAAATATGACCGTGTCGACGCTGTCCGGGGCGAGGGTGGAAATCGAATCGGTCGAAATGGTAATCGCCGACATACTTTCAATCGGCCCACCCGTCGGTGAAAGGATATGGATGCCGTAGACCGGATGCCCTGCGACGTTATTGGCAGCGGCAAACACCGCCGCGGAACCGGTGATGTTGAGAATCTGGGCACCCTCGAAGACCAGGAGGGCGATGGTTCTGGGCGACTGCATGGTTTGATTTGATTTCCCCGGCGACATGGCGCAATTTGACCAGAGTTTGTCGTTTCTGACCATCGCAAAGGAAGGGTAGACTTCAACGCTCAATCATTTCACGAAGCATGATGAAAACAATCGGCATCGCTCTTACCATTCTCGGTACGGCCCTTTTCGCTGGCGCGCCGGCCCGCGCCGCGGACTGGTACGCCCCCCAGGAACCATTTGCGGTTTACGGCAATACCTATTACGTCGGCACCGGCGGCATCAGTGCGGTTCTGATTACGTCTCCGGCCGGTCATGTCCTTATCGATGTCGGCGGTCCGCTGGCGCCCGACCAGGTCGTAAAACACATCCGGAAACTGGGATTCAAGGTCGCGGACATCCGCTACATCCTGAATTCGCACGCCCACACCGACCACGCGGGCGGCATTGCCAGGCTGCAGACACTGAGCGGCGCCACGGTATTGGCGAGCCCGGCGTCGTTGAATGTGCTGTCGAGCGGCCGGCCGGACAAGACCGACCCGCAGATCGCAAATCTGGTTCCGTTGGCGCCTGTCGCCAACATACGCGTCCTCCATGACGGCGAGGTGGTCCGGCTCGGCCCGATCGCCGTCACCGCACACTTCACACCCGGGCATACCAGGGGCGGCACCAGCTGGACCTGGCAATCCAGGGAAAATGGACGGGTCGCCAATATGGTGTATGCGGACAGCCTGTACGCGTTCTCCGGCGACGGCATTCCCTTCAGCGCCAACCCTGGCTACCCGAATGCGAAAGCGGACGTCGAAGGATCCATTGCCGCCGTCGAGTCCCTCGACTGTGACGTACTCGTGTCCGCCCACCCGGAACTGGGCGGTTTATGGGAGCGAAAGGCAAAACAGCCTGCGCTCGGGAACGCCGCCTTTATCGATAAGGACGCCTGCCGCGGCTATGCCGCCAGGTCCCGGGCCCGGCTTGCACAAACGCTGGCCGATGATGCCGCTGCGGCGGAAGCCGGCAAGGCGGCAAGGTGACAGGCATGCACGGCGAAGCGCCAGGCCCGGATCTGTCGGCGATAGCGGACTACATCATGCCGGACATTCCCGAGCAAAGAGCGGATCTCGGCTTCGTGTTCGGGACGCGGCAGGGCGTCGAGGAATTCTGTCTGACGGCGCATTCGCTCTGGCAGCGCAAGATGTTCGACAGGCTCCTGATTTCCGGAGGTGCGACGCGTGGGCAAGCTGAAACCGAGGCCGACGTGATCGCCGAAAGCCTGCTTCGGATGGGCGTCCCCCGGGACGTGATGATCCTGGAGAAGTCGGCGACGAATACGGGCGAGAACGTCATTTTCTCGCGCAATAAGCTCGCCGAGACCATGGCGCTGGACGACATCAAAAGCGTTCTCGTGATCGGCAAGATCTGTTCTCTACGGCGTTACCTGATGACCCTGGAACGCCATTGGCCCGGTCTCGTGCTGTCCGCCGCACCCGTCAATTTTTTCGGAGTCGACAAGACGCACTGGCACACGCATGCGGACTTCCGTGCGCGGGTGCTCGCCGAATTCGAAAAAGTACCGGATTACCTGCGCCGCGACTTCCTGCGCGAACTTGCATCGCAAAGCCAGTGAAAGAATGATCGACATGCTGAAAAAGAATTCCACCATCGCAGTGATTGCCCCGGCCGGCATTCCGGACATGGAACAGGTTCAAATGGGGATGGCCCTGCTGCGCGACTGGGGTTACCAGGTCCGCGAGGGCAGGCATCTGCGCGAGCGCTTCCGCTATAACGCCGGCACTGCCGCACAAAGGACCGAGGATTTGCTGTGGGCGCTGTCCGACCCGGAGATCGACGCAGTATGGCTGGCCCGCGGCGGCTTCGGTTGCATCCACTGCCTTGCGTGGCTACCCGATACGCTTCCGAAGGACAGGATGGTGATCGGCTTTTCCGATGCGACCTCCCTGTTCGGCGCCTTGCATCGCAAGGGCCACGTCAGGCTGGTTCACGGCCCGACCCTGGAAAACCTCGCCACCGCGATCGACGATCTCAGCCGGCAAAGCCTGCGGGCATTGCTGACCGGGGAACCCAGGGTGCCGCTTATCGGTACGCACATCTGGGGGCCTGCGCACGAGATCAGCGCGCCTGTCATCGGCGGCAATTTGACGGTGTTCGCCAGTATCGCCGGGACCGCATCGGCCATGAATGCCAAAGGCGCGATCGTGGTGCTGGAAGACGTCACCGAACTCGCCTTCCGAATGGACAGGTCGGTTTGCCAGCTGCTCGCCAGCGGATTCTTTGACGGCGTCAAGGCGATCGCGTTCGGGGAATTCGTCAGGTGTCCGGTACCGCCGGGCAGCGATTTCACCGTCCAGGAAGTGTTGACGGATCTGCTCAAGCCCCTGGGCGTTCCGATCATTGCGGGACTGGGCGTCGGCCATGGCGAACGCAATCTTTCGTGGCGCATCGGAGAGCGCGGGACCCTGCGCGACGGCAGCATCAGCCTTGAAAAGACATCATGAAAACTTTTGTATCGCGACTCCTCACGGGCCTGATTGCCGGCGTCCTGCTTGCCGCTTGCGCCAGCGGCCCGCGTATCGACCGATCGCTGTCCACGCCCGACCAGCGCAGCCGCGTGAAGTACCTGGTCCTGCATTACACGGTTACCGACACCCCGCAATCGATCCGTATATTTACCCACCAGGCCGGGGTCGAAGCCAGCATCCATTACCTGCTCAGTAACGATCCGGAGCCGGTCATTTACGGCATCGTGGATGAAAGCCGGGCCGCCTACCAGGCGGGATCGGATTCGAGCTGGAAGCAGGACCGTAACCTGAACAATATCTCGATCGGCATCGAGATCGTGAATGCCGGCTGGGTCGACGGACCGCAAGGACGCACCTGGGCACCCTATCCGCAACAGCAGATCGAGACACTGATCCCGCTGGTCAAGGACATCATGGCGCGCCACCACATCGCGCCGGAAAACGTGCTGGGCCACGCCGACGTCGCTCCCCAGCGCAAGCAGGATCCCGGTGCCCTGTTCCCGTGGCGGCGCCTGGCCGCGGCGGGCATCGTGCCGTGGCCGGACCCGGCCGTGGTCGCGCTCAAGCGCGTCGAGTACGAATCGGCCTTGCCCGATATGGCGTGGTTCCAGCGCAGGCTGGCGGCAATCGGCTACGTCGTGCCGCAGGATGGGCTGGCGAGCCGGGAAACGCGCAATGTCCTGATTGCCTTCCAGACCCGTTATCGGCCGTCGAAGATCGACGGCGAGCCGGATGCGGAAACCGCCGCGCTGCTGGATAGCCCGATGCATGTCGCGGCGATCGGGTATCGGTGAGCCGGCGCCCCGATATGTCCAGGCAACTGTCTTGATTACAAAATGGTAATGTGTGAATGAGCGCACAGTCCAGGCGAAGGGAGAAGCCTAGCTTGTGTCACTGGGATTAACACACGGAGAAATCACCATGAAAACCAGCCTGAAACTTGCCTTGGCCCCTGTCGTCTTTGCGTTCGTTGCTGCTTCTGCCCATGCCGGTTGCGGTAAAGGTGCCGTCGCCGGCGCCGTCGTTGGTCATATGGCCGGCAAACATGGCGCAGCCGGCGCCGCCGCCGGCTGCGCGATCGGTCACCATTCCGCGAAGAAGAAGCAGGCCGCTGCCAGCGCCGCCTCGAACACGCCGGCGCCGGCGCCGGCAAACGGCGCGGCTGGAACGTCCAAGTAAACTACCTCCATATTGGCCGGGTGACCGAAGACATTCGCCGCCCGGCCATCCAGCTTCAGCCTTGTTATGCAAGACGTCGGACAGGTTCTGGAAAAGCATATGCGCGAGATCTGGATCGCGCGCGCTGCCATCGTGGTCACGGCGGCGCTCAATGCTTTTCTCATCAATGATTTGACCATATTCCCCGGGTGGCTGGCTTCCGTCGTCGAACTGGCGCTGCTCATTCCGCTATCGGTTGCCACTGCATGGAACCACAGCGAAATGCGTCGCGCGACCAGTGAGCATCATTGGACCTTGATTCATCATCGGCGACGAAAAATCCGCCGTGCCGCAATCGTACTCACCTTGATCATCACGCTCATCAATTTCCAAGCGCTGTTCGGCGTGATGAGAGCGCTTCTATACGGCGCAAAAGGAACGACAGGACAAAGCCTCCTGATCGATGCGCTGAACATCTGGCTGACGAATATCGTCGTGTTTGCACTCTGGTTCTGGAACATCGACCGTGGCGGCCCCGCAGCGCGCGGCTTGAGCAGGCAGCCTGTTGCAGACTTCATGTTCCCGCAGATGAATGCGGAATGCCCAGGGCACGAGCGGTGGACGCCAGGTTTCTTCGACTACGTTTTCGTGTCGTTCACCAACGCAACGGCGTTCTCACCAACGGATACGCTACCGCTCAGCGTACGCGCCAAACTGCTCTTCATGGTGGAATCGACCGCGTCATTGTTGACTGTTGGCCTGGTGGCCGCACGCGCTGTCAACATTCTTTCGTAAGTTCCTTGCCGGCTGAATAATGGCGATTCAAGCGGCCCGCCACGCAATGCTAGAATGTGCGGCTTTCATCCCCCATCTGCCCATGAACTATCAAAACCGCCAGTGGATTTACGTCAAGCGACCGGAGGGACGGGTCGGCGACGAACACTATGAATTGCGTGAACACGAGATCGATGACGTGCTGTCGACCAATGAAGTCCTGGTCCGTGTCCGCTATGTCAGCGTCGATCCCTACATGCGCATTCAGCAAGCGGAACGCAATACCTACGATCTGCCGCACCCGCTGGGCATCGTACAGCGCGCCGGTACGGTCGGGCAGGTCGTCGCTTCGAAGAGCGCCGGTTTCGCCGCCGGCGACTGGGTGTTGAGCTACAGCGGCTGGCAGCTTTACGACAAATGCCACCAGAACGAGCTGACCAGGCTCGATCCGGAGGCTGCGCCGGTGACGGCGGCGCTGGGTGCGCTCGGGATGCCTGGGCGCACGGCCTGGTTTGGCCTGATGGAGGCGGGCAGGCCGCGCCCTGGAGACACGCTGGTGGTGTCCGGCGCCGCCGGCGCGGTGGGGTCCCTCGTCGCACAGTTCGGCAAGCGTGCCGGGTGTCGCGTCGTCGGTATCGCGGGCGGGGCCTCGAAATGTGCCTTCCTCACCGACACCTTGGGACTGGATGCCGCCGTCGACTACCGTGCTTATCCGACCCTCGATGGCCTGCGCGCGGCCATCGACGCCGCCACCGGCGGGGTCGACATCTATTTCGACAATGTGGGCGGGATGGTCACTGACGCCGTGATTCCGCTGATCAAGCTACGGGCCCGCATTATCATTTGCGGAGCAATTGCTCAGTACGACGGTGGGCTCGATGCACCGGACCTGGCGCCCCGCTTCCTGCAGCACATGCTGTTCAAGCGCGCGAGCATCCAAGGCATCCTGGCGCGCGACTTCACGGCGCGCATGGGCGAAATGCAGGCGGTGGTCGCGCCCTGGATCAAAGCCGGGGACATCGTCACGCAGGAGACCTTTGTCGACGGTTTCGAGCAATTGCCGAGGGCGCTCAACAGCTTGTTCGAAGGACGAAATCTCGGCAAGCTGCTGGTTCGGGTGTAAGACCCGCTGGGGGACAGGACGCGCAGTGCGATACGCCGTCCCGGTGCATTCGTGCAATTCGAGATGACGGTTATACTGGGTTACGATCTTCAAGTTTCGGCAACCTATGTCCAATGTGCTCCCACCACCGTCGGAACGCAACCGTCGCGTCGCGCACGCGCTAGCGGTGGCGGGGGTGTTGATCGTCGCGGTGACGCTCGTGCTGTCCGGCTTGCTGTTCTCCAGCTATCGCAGCACGATCCAGCGCGAACAGACCAATCTACGCAACCTGGCATCGGCCTTCGCCGCACAAACCCATTATGCGACCCTGGCGCTGGACATGACGCTGGCACGGGACGCCGAACGGGTCCTGCACGGCCATGACGCCGTGGCGGGCACGCTCGCCGGCGCCATACGCGATGACATGCCGTCTCGCGTGTATGTGCTGGGGCCGGACGGCCAGGTGCGCGCGGCGAGTACCACAGTCGGCCCGGCGGGGCCACTCTGGATGCGGCGCATGGCGCCGAACCAGGGCCCGCAGATCGGCATCGTGGAGTCCGGCCAGGACAAGGGGCATGACATCATCACGCTGGCGCGCGCCCTTCCCGCGAACGGGAGCGTGGCCGGCGGGGCCATCGGTATCGAGACCGGTGCCGCCTATTTTGAACGCATTTTCGATGCCGCCGACCTGGGCGCCGGCGGCTCGGTCACCTTGCTGCGGCGCGACGGCACGATGCTGGTGCGTAGCCCTGCGTTGCCGAAATCCATTGGCAAATCCTTTCTGAACACGCCACTGTTCCAGGTCCAGCTGCCACACAGTCCGGTTGGCGCGTTCGAGGCGATCAGTCCGGTCGACGGCAGGCACCGCCTGTATGGCTACTGCGTGGTCGCCGACTATCCGCTGGTGATCATCACGGGCCGTGACGTGGCCGACACGCTGAGCCTCTGGATGGGCTGGCTGTGGGTGGCGCTGCTGGCCTGGACCTTGTTGTCGGCAGTGCTGTTGCTGTTAGCCTGGCGTATCGGCCGCGAGGCCTCGCGCCAGGCGGCGCTGATCGGGCGCCTGAGGACCAGCGAAAGCCGCTTGCAGCACAGCTACCGTTACCTGTCCGCCATTCTCGACGCCCTCGCCACGCCGCTCTGGGTGGTCGACGCGCAACGCCGCATCGTCTTGTCCAACAAGGCATTCCAGCACTTTACCGGCCACGACGGGCAGGTACTGGCCGGATCCGAGGAGGCCGCGGTGCTCGATCCGGAAAGCGCCGCTTCGCGCGAACGGATGTACGCGGCGACCGCGCAGGACGGTGTGCACGCGCTCGAAGTCGAAGTGCGCGATGGCGCCGGCGAGGCGCGTACCATGATCCAGCTCACCGCGCGCCTGGAAAGCGAAAGCCATGCGGCGCAGATCGTCAACAGCCTCACCGACATCACGGAACGCAAGCAGGTCGAGTTGCGGCTGGCCTATCTGTCCGACCACGATCCACTGACCGGGCTGGCCAACCATGACCAGCTGCGGCGTGTCCTCGCCGAGGCGATCCAGGCTGCGTCGGCGCGCGGCGAACAGGTCGCCGTGCTGCTGGTTGCGCTGGAGCGCCTGCAGGAGGTGGCCGACTTGCTGGGCCATGATGCCGGCGACGAGGCGGTACGCGAGATCGCCAGGCGCCTGCAAGACCTGGTGCCGCACACCCTGTGTACGTCGCGCGTCAAACCCAATGAGTTCGGCCTGGTATTGCCGGCCTCGGCGGGACTAGGGACAGTCGATGCGACCGCGTTCAAGCTGTATGACTTGCTGGCGGAGCCGGTGCAGGTGGGCGGGCGCGAGTTCCATCTGGCGCCGGTCGTCGGGATCGCGCTCTACCCGCAGGATGCCAGCTCGGTCAACGAATTGTTGCGCTTGGCGGATATCGCCAAACATCGTGCCCGCAGCGAGAGCGGCGAGCCGGTGCATTTTCATTCCGCATCCACCCATACCCAGCTCAACGAGCGCTTGTCGATCGAAGAGCAGTTGCGTCATGCACTGGCGCGCGGAGAATTGACCGCGATGTACCAGCCGAAGGTCGAGATCGAGACTGGACGCATTGTCGGTTTCGAAGTCCTGCTGCGTTGGGAAAATCCGGTACTCGGCAGCGTCTCTCCGGCGCGCTTCATCCCGATCGCCGAACAGACGGGATTGATCGTGCAGATCGGAGACTGGGTCATGGGCGCCGCATGCACACAGGCCAGCACCTGGCTGCGCGAGCACGGAATCCGGACCAGGATCGCCGTCAACCTGTCGATGCGCCAGTTCTACCACCGCGACCTGTTGCGCTCGATTCGCGATGCACTGGCCAGTTCCGGCCTGGCGCCGGATGCGCTCGAACTGGAAATCACCGAAAGCATCGCCATGAGCCGCGCCGACCTGGTCGAACCCCTGTTGGCCAGCATCCGCGAGCTCGGCGTCGAGCTCTCGATCGACGATTTCGGCACCGGATACTCGAGTCTCGCCTACCTGAAGCGCTTCCCGGTGCAACGCCTGAAGATCGATCGTGCCTTCGTGCGCGATCTCGGGCGCGATGCCGACAGCGCGGCAATCGTGCGTTCGATCGTGGGCCTCGGTCATGGCCTGCAGATGCGCATCGTGGCCGAAGGCGTGGAAACGGCATCCCAGCTTGCCATGTTGCGCGAGTTCGGTTGCGACGAGTACCAGGGCTTCCTGTTTTCGCGCCCACTCGACGCGAAGGCTGCGCTGGCTTTGCTGACAGCGACGGATACGGCGCCGCGGGAGCAATGAGGGGCCAATTCCCAGCCGAAAGATCACGCAAGCGCCTGTCGCGCAACCACAAGTTACGGAATGCGAGCTAGAATAACCTTACCATTATGCAAAATAACTGAGTCCACTTAGCAAGATGAACAGATTGACGTCGGCCGCAATAAAGCATCTCGGAGAAGTGGGCATCACCGTGTTTGCTTTCCTCGGTCTCAACTGGATCAACGAACTGGTATTCATTCAGCTCCAGCAAAGCAACGGGATCAACTGGGTGTTCATCCCGGCCGGCATCCGCCTGCTTTCAACCCTGCTCTTTGGGCTTGCCGGCTTCGAAGGCCTGCTGCTGGCGGGCGTCTATCTCAACTTCTTCCATTTCGAGTTCGATAGCGATTTTCGTGCATGGAGCGGGGCGGTAGCGGGCGCACTGGGACCTTATCTCGCCGCTTTGCTGGTCAAGCATTGGTTCGACCTGGAGCCGCGTCTCAAGGGCCTGACAGCGCATCGGCTGCTTTTTACCGGCATCCTGTGCGGGCTCATGAGTCCTGTGTTTCACCACACCTTCATGTGGGTTCTTACCGGCCTCGTGGACTGGACTGCGCTGACTGCGATGATTATCGGCGACACGATCGGCATACTTATCGTGCTGTGCCTGGCAAAGGTCGCCATTGCGCTTGCCGATCGTTATGTCCCGGCTTCGAAGCTCATTCGGCGCTGGAACTCGCTGGGCCGCTCTGAAACGCAATGATTTCTCAAGCGCAGCACCCTCGATTCTCTTGAGCGGGTGGACACTTGACCGTCCCATACGAGCAGTACACACAGCAGTCGCCGGCCTTTGGCCTCAGCACGACTTTGCATCGACTGCATTCGTAAAAGAACTGGCAGGCGTTAGTCGGCATCGACTCCGGTTGCACGTGGCCACACCGGGGGCAGGTCAATACTGATTCCAGGACAACGGCAGTCATGTATATCTCTCCTTTCAACTAGGCTTTCGCTCTCGATCCCGGGTTGCCCGATGGACCCGCTATCGTTCAGCGCCGTCATCCGAATTGCGCCGTGAAAAGGAGGATTTTTCCACCATGCGCCATCGAAGACTCCTCTATTGGATCTTTACGGGATCGAGAGGCGGTCCGTTTCGGGAAAACGATAATTGTGGTTTTGGATTAACAAAACCCTTAAGCCGCGATATGAAACTCATATTTTCATAAAATTAGTTAGCGCTACAAGGGCAGCGCCGTTTCATACTTCACCTCCCGCAGCGCCACGCTGGTATTCACCTGCGACACCCCGTTCAGCTTGACCAGCACGTTGTGCAGGAAGTCGTGATAGGCATCCATGTCCGCGACCACGACCTTGACCAGGTAGTCCGAGCTGCCGGTGGTCTCGTAGCACTCCACCACTTCCGGCCGCAGGCGCATGGCCTGCTCGAACTGTTCGACCACGCCCTCGGCATGGCGCAGCAGCGACACGTGCAGCAGGCAGACCACGGCCAGGCCCAGCTTGCGGCGGTCGAGGAGGGCGGTGTAGCGCACGATGTAGCCCTTGTCCTCCAGCTCCTTCTGGCGCCGCCAGCAGGGGCTGGCCGACATGCCGATCTTCTCGGCCAGCTCGTTCGACGAGATCCTGCCATCCTTCTGCAGCTCGGCGAGAATTTTCATGGATGCTGCATCGATCGAATGATCTTTCATGTTTTTTGGGGGAATCAGACAAGATCTTGCAATTCTAGTCCCGAAACATGAACAGATAGAAAAAATCTTTCTCGGTGCGCGGTCTATCCTAGTTATATGAACGACATGACGCTCCCCGCGACCGTCGGGCTGGCAGACCCCGACTACGCACTCGACGACAACCTGACCCGCGAGCGCGGCCGGGTCTTCCTGACCGGCACCCAGGCCCTGGTCCGCCTGCTGTGCATGCAGAAGCGCTTCGACGAAGCCCAGGGCCTCACGACGGCCGGCTTCGTCAGCGGCTACCGCGGCTCGCCGCTGGGCGCCGTCGACCAGGAACTGTGGCGCGCGAAGAAGCTGCTGCAGGCGCACCAGGTCGAATTCCTGCCCGCGATTAACGAGGAGCTGGGCGCCACCGCCGTGATGGGATCGCAGCAGGTCGAGGCCAATCCGACCCGCAAGGTCGATGGCGTGTTCGGCATGTGGTACGGTAAAGGGCCCGGTGTCGACCGCGCCGGCGACGCCCTCAAGCATGGCCACGTCTATGGTTCGTCGCCGCATGGCGGCGTTCTGGCCATCCTGGGCGACGACCACGGCTGCGTGTCCTCGTCGATGCCGCACCAGAGCGAGCAGGCGCTGATCGCCTGGGGCATGCCGGTGATTAATCCGGCCAACATCCAGGAATACCTGGAGTTCGGCCTGTACGGCTGGGCACTGTCGCGCTATACGGGCGCATGGTGCGGCTTCAAGGCGATCTCGGAAACGGTGGAGGGCGGCGCGGTGGTCGAGCTGCCGGCCATGCCTCGCTTCGTCACGCCCACCGATTACGTGCCGCCGCCGGACGGCCTGCACAACCGCTGGCCGGACCTGCCGGGACTGGCGCTGGAACAGCGCGTGGCGGCCAAGCTGGAAGCGGTGCAGGCGTTTGCGCGCGCGAACTCGATCGACCGCCTGGTGGTGCCGGCGCCCGGCGCCCGCGTCGGCATCATCGGCGCCGGCAAGGCCTATCTCGACCTGGTCGAGGCGCTGGAACGCATGGAGCTGTCCGTCGAGCGGCTGGCGGAACTGGGCGTGCGGCTGTACAAGCCGGGCCTGACCTATCCGCTCGAAGCGAGCCGCCTGTCCAGCTTTGCCGAGGGCCTGGACGAGATCCTGGTGGTCGAAGAGAAGGGCCCGGTGATCGAGCAGCAGGTCAAGAACCTGTTCTACAACCTGGCGCCCGAACAGCGGCCGGCGGTGGTCGGTAAGACCGACCGCGACGGCGCGCCGATGCTGTCCGCGCTGGGCGAGCTGCGTCCTTCGCGCATCGCGCCGGTGCTCGTGCGCTGGTTGGGCACGCGCTTCCCGGCGCTGGAACTGAACCGCTTCCTCCCGGACTTCTGCGCCGCCGAACTGCCTTTCAATCCCGCCGACGGCGTGCGCCGCACGCCCTATTTCTGCTCGGGCTGCCCGCACAATACCTCGACCCGCGTGCCGGAAGGCAGCCGCGCCCTGGCCGGCATCGGCTGCCATTTCATGGCGACCTGGATGAAGCGCGACACCTACTACCTCTCGCAGATGGGCGGCGAGGGCATCAGCTGGGCCGGCACCTCGCGCTTCGTGGCGGAGAAGCACATCTTCCAGAACCTGGGCGACGGCACCTTCTACCATTCGGGCTCGCTGGCGATCCGCCAGAGCGTGGCGGCCGGCGTCAACATCACCTACAAGATCCTCTACAACGATGCGGTGGCGATGACCGGCGGCCAGCCGGTGGACGGCACCCTGTCGGTGCCGCAGATCCTGCAGCAGGTGATCAGCGAGGGCGTCAAGAAGGCCGTGGTGGTGACTGACTACCCGGACAACTACGACGGTGTGACGCTGCCGGAAGGCGTGACCGTGCACCATCGCGGCGAACTCGATGCGATCCAGCGCCAGCTGCGCGAGATTCCCGGCGTGACGGTGCTGGTGTACGACCAGACCTGCGCCGCCGAGAAGCGCCGCCGCCGCAAGAAAAACAAGCCGGACAATATCGTGTTCCCGGACCCGGCGCGGCGCATGGTCATCAACCCGGCCGTCTGCGAAGGCTGCGGCGATTGCGGCGTGCAGTCGAACTGCCTGTCGATCCTGCCGCTGGAGACGGAACTGGGGTGCAAGCGCCAGATCGAGCAGTCGTCCTGCAACAAGGATTATTCCTGCGTCGAGGGTTTCTGCCCGAGCTTTGTCTCGGTGCTGGGCGGATCGCTGCGCAAGCCGGCCGGCCAGAAGCTCTCGCTGGCCGACCTGGAACGTGCGCTGGCGGCGTATCCGGAGCCGAGCGGCCCGGCGCTGGCCAAGCCTTTCGAGATCCTGGTGGCCGGCGTCGGCGGCACCGGCGTCGTCACCGTGGGCGCCCTGATCACGATGGCGGCCCACCTGGAAGGCAAGGGCGCCTCCACCCTGGACTTCATGGGCTTTGCGCAGAAGGGCGGCGCGGTGCTGTCCCACGTGCGGGTGGCATCAAGCCCGGAGCGCCTGCACCAGGTCCGCATCGACCTGCGCCAGGCCGACGCGGTGTTCGCCTGCGACCTCGTGGTGGCGGGCATGCCGGACGGCCTGGCCGTCATCCGTCACGGCCACACCAGGGTGGTGGCCAACGAATACGAGATCCCGACCGCCGACTTCACCCGCGACCGCGATGCCCAGGTCGACCGCGAAGGCCTGCTGGCCAGGCTGGGCGCGGCGGCCGGCGACGAGAACATGCTGCGCCTGAATGCCCAGGCGACGGCTTCGCGCTTCCTCGGCGATCCGGTCGGCAGCAACGTCCTGCTGATGGGCTATGCCTGGCAGCAGGGCCTGGTGCCGGTGGGTCTGCCGGCGCTGATGCGGGCAATCGAACTGAACGGCGTGGCGGTGGACATGAACAAGCGCGCCTTCACCCTCGGCCGCCTGCTGGCCGCCGATCCGCAGGCGCTCGATCGCTTGGGGCAGCCGGCCCAGGTGATCCAGTTCGCGGCGCCGAAATCGCTGGAGGAAATCGTTGCCTTCCGCACCGACTGGCTGGCCGGCTACCAGGACGAAGGCTACGCCTGGCTGTACCGGGAGGCGGTGGCCGCCGTCGAGCAGCGCGAGCTGGCCGTGGAGGGCAGCGGCTCGCGCAGGCAGCTCGCCAAGACGGTGGCGCGCAACCTGTTCAAGGTGATGGCCTACAAGGACGAATACGAAGTGGCGCGCCTGCACAGCGACCCGGCCTTCCGCGAGCAGATCGCCAGCCAGTTCGACGGCGACTACAAGCTGGCCTTCCACCTGGCGCCGCCGCTGCTGGCGCGCAAGAAGCCGGGCTCCGATGTGCCGGCCAAGATGACGTTCGGCGCCTGGCTGCTGCCGGCCTTTGCCGTGCTGGCCCACTTCAAGGGACTGCGCGGCACGGCCTTCGACCCCTTCGGCTACACCCGCGAGCGCAAGGAGGAACGCGCGCTGCGCAACCGCTACCTGGCGTTCGTGCGCGAGCTGTCCACCGGCCTGCGCGCCGACAACAAGGAAGCGGCGCTCAAGCTGGCGGCGCTGCCGGACCAGGTGCGCGGCTATGGCCACATCAAGCAGGCGGCCATGGGCAAACTGGAGGCGCAGTGGGCCGAGCTGTACCCGCGCTACCGCGACGGCCAGGTGGTGGAGCTGCGGCGTCAGGCCTGAGGTCTTTCACCTCGCAGCGCATCCCTTGCCCCGGCCAGCAGCTCGATCGGCATGGGAAACACGATGGTCGACGACTTGTCGCCCGCAATCGCGCCCAGGGTCTGCATATAGCGCAGCTGCATCGCGCCCGGCTGCTGGGCCAGCACGAAGGCGGCCTCCTTCAGTTTTTGCGAGGCCTGCAGCTCGCCTTCGGCGTGGATCACCTTGGCGCGCCGCTCGCGCTCGGCCTCGGCCTGGCGGGCGATGGCGCGCACCATCGATTCGTCGAGGTCGATGTGCTTGATCTCGACGTTCGAGACCTTGATGCCCCAGGCGTCGGTCTGGGCGTCGAGCACCTGCTGGATGTCGAGGTTCAGGCGCTCGCGCTCGGCCAACATCTCGTCCAGTTCGTGCTTCCCGAGCACCGAGCGCAGGGTGGTCTGGGCCAGCTGGCTGGTCGCTTCCAGGAAGTTGGCCACCTGGATGATCGCCTTTTCCGGATCAATCACCCGAAAATAGATTACCGCGTTCATCTTGACCGAGACGTTGTCGCGCGAGATCACGTCCTGGGTCGGCACGTCGAGCACGATGGTCCGCAGGTCGACGCGCACCATCTGCTGGAACAGCGGGATGAGGATGATCAGGCCGGGGCCTTTCACGCCCCAGAAGCGCCCGAGCTGGAACACGACCCCGCGTTCGTATTCGCGCAGCACCCGGATTGCCGAGGCCAGCAAGGGGAACAGCAGGACGATGAGGGCGGCGATGCCGATGCCGACGTTGAACATGATTTAGGCTCCTGGGGAAGGATCGACCGGGACGACATCCAATGTCAGGCCGCGCCGGCCCACGACCCTGACCGTCTGCGACAGGCTGAGCGGCAGGCCGCTGGCCGCCTGCCACAGTTCTCCTTCGATGCGGACCCACGCTGCGCGGCTGCCGCCATCCTCGGCGATGCGCTCGACCCTGGCGGTGGCGCCGATCAGGGTGGTGGCGCCGCTGGCCGGCGGACGCCTGCGGCTCGCCAGCGCGAGGCGGGCAGTGCCGATCAGCAGCAGGGCGCTGGCTACCCCGAGGGTGCCGATCAGGCCAGGCGGGATGCCGAAGCCGGGAACGTCGGTATCGACCAGCATCAGCGCGCCGGCGACGAAGGCGACGATCCCGCCGAGGCCGATCACGCCGAAGCTGGGCAGGAAGGCCTCGGCCAGCATCAGCATCAGGCCGAGCAGGACCAGCGCCAGGCCCGCATAGTTCACCGGCAGCAGCTGCAGGGCGTACAGCGCCAGCAGCAGGCAGATCGCGCCGATCACGCCCGGCGCCACGAAACCCGGATTCATGAATTCGAACACCAGGCCGTAGATTCCGATGGTCATCAGGAGCAGGGCCACACTCGGATGGGTGATCGCCGCCAGCAACTGGGTTCGCCAGTCCGGCGCGAACTCGGCCGGCACCACGTTTTTCGTATCGAGGCGGCGCGCCTGGCCCAGTACGGTGACGGTCCTGCCGTCGAGCTGGGCCAGCAGGCTCGGCAAGTCCGGCGCGACGATCTCGATCACGTGCTGCTTCAAGGCTTCCTCGGCGCTCAGGCTGACGGCTTCGCGCACGGCGCGCTCGGCCCAGTCGGCATTGCGGCCGCGCAACTGGGCCAGGCCGCGCAGATAGGCGGCGGCATCGTTGACCTGCTTGCGCGCCATTGCCGAACCTTCGGCCGCATCGTCGGGTTTCTTTTGCCCTTCTTCGGGCGGCGGCGGCTTGATGCCGATCTCGACCGGCGTCGCCGCGCCCAGGTTGGTGCCCGGCGCCATCGCCGCGACGTGGCTGGCGTAGAGGATGTAGGTGCCGGCGCTGGCGGCGCGGGCGCCGCTCGGGGCGACCCAGGCGACCACCGGCACCGGCGAACCCAGGATGGCCTTGATCACCGCGCGCATCGCGGTATCGAGGCCGCCCGGCGTGTCCATCCTGATGATTACGAGCTGCTGCCTGATGCTGGCGGCGCGGGCGATGCCATGTACCACGTAGTCGGCATTCGGCGGGCCGATCACGCCATCGACGGTCAGCACGCCGACGCCCGCGGCGCCACGTGCGGGCGGCAGGGCCAGGACCAGCAGGACGGCCAGGGCCGCCATGGCCAGCAAGCGCATTCGACGAATCATCTTCGGACTCCACTGGCGCGGCAGCAGCTGAACCGGGCTGAGTTGACGAAAAACCCAAGTCGTATATACTGATTCTAGTCCATCGAACCATAGCAAGGAAGCGTCGCGCATGGTCGCCGTAGTTTTCACCAAATTTGCTCAGTGCCTTTTGTCTCGCGGACTCAGCGTGTTCCACGCGCGTCCCGTGCATCTGTCCACTCGAGATCTCGCCTGCCTCTCCTGAGCTCGGCGAGACCTGAACGCATCGCCGTTCAGCGTCTCCCGAGCATCCTCACACGAACTGCCTGACGAGCCGCTGCGCCTTCGCGCGCCGGGCATTCGCGCAGTCCATTCATTTCGTTGACGTCGGCCAGCGCCATGCCGGCCGGGGAGGGCTATTGCATGAACGCTCCGCACATCCAAAGAATCCTGCTGGTCGCCGACCACGGCCGGCAGCCATGCCGGCTGGTGCAGCGCGCCGGCCGGCTGGCGTTCCACCTGGTGCCGCATGCCGTCGAGCGCGTCGCGTTGCGCGAGACCGTTAACGCGGACCATGGCGGCGCGGCCGCGCGGGTGCTGCGCATCGCCGGCCAGAAGAAGGCGGACCTGATGCTGTTTGCCGCCAGCCCGCGGCACTTCCTGCTCGAGTGGCTGCTGCCCTCGTGCGCGGTGAAGGTGATGCGGCGCAGCCGCCTGCCGGTGCTGCTGGTGAAACCGGAAACCACCGGGGAATACCGGAAGGTCGTGATCGCCACCGATTTTTCGCCGGAGTCGATCGCGGCGGCCAGGACCGCCTTCCAGCTCGCGCCCTCGGCCCACTTCATCTTCCTGCACGCCTACCGCCTGCCGGACGAGAACCTGATGCGGGAGCTGGAGCTGGAGCCGCGCCTGGTCTCGCTGTACCGCGAGCGGGCGCGCGTGGCGGCCCGGCAATACCTGCAGACCCTGGTCGACAGCTTCGCCGGCCACAGCGGCCTGTGCCTGTCCAGCGAGGTGCGCTATGGCCCGCCGCACCGGGTGGTGGACGACTTCGCGGAGGAAAGCGGCGCCGACCTGGTCGTGATCGGCCGGCGCTTCCGCCATGCGCGCGGATGGCCGGGGTTGTTCGACTCGGCCCTCAGGATGATCAGCCGGCCGCCCTGCGACCTGCTGGTCGGTACCGACGACGAAATCCGCATCTCCGGCCGCCGCCGCGCGCTGGAACGACTGGTAGAGGAGAAATGATGTGTCGACCTCCATCCTGCTTGCCTCCCTGTACCCCAATCCGCTTGCCCACGCCGCCCAGCGCGCGGCGATGCTGGCCCAGGCCCTGAACAGCCGGAGCATGGAATTCCTGTCCGTGATTCCGCCCGCCGAACAGGAGGGCGGCGACGTAAAGCACGTGTCCTTGGCGCGCTGCATGAACGACGTCAAGACAGCCTCCGCGAACGCGCTGATCCGCTTCGGCATGCGCTGCTCGGCCACCTTCGAATTCGGCAGCCTGTTCGAATCGACGATCCGGCACGCGGGCCAGGCCGCGCCCGGACTGATCGCGATCGCGTGGCAGGCCCACCCCTGGTGGCCGGTGCTGCACAACTTCAACCTGATGCGCGACCTGTCGCGCAGCTGCCTGTGCCCGACCCTGCTGGTCCGCCAGGAAGCGAAGCGTCCCTACAGGCATGCGGTCTTCGCCAGCGACTTCTCCTGCGAGTCGCTGCAGACCCTGAGGGTGGCGGCGCGCCTGCTGCCCGGCGTGCGGATCACCATCGTCCATACTTATAAGGTCCCGGGCGAGGGCCATATGCGCACGGCGGGCGTCCGCGACGACGCCATCGACGCCTGCCGCCAGACCCTCGAACGCGAGGTGAAGACGGCCTACGCCAGAACCCTGGAAGAACTGAAGCCGGAAAGCTCGAAGCTGACCCTGGCCCTGCTGCCGCGCCCCACCGGGCTGTCGGTCACGAACTACGTGAACGCCGTCGGCGCCGACCTCGTCATCCTGTCCGGCAGCCAGCGCTGGCTGGTCGATGAATGGTGCTGGCAGTCCCGCGCCCGCGACCTGATCGGCAAGACCGCGAGCGACCTCTTGATGATCACCACCACAAGGAGAATATGAATGGAAAACATCGTCTACGGCATCTCCCTCATCGGCGTCTGCCTGCTGGCCGTGGCCTGGCAGGAATTCCGCAGCCTCAACCACCGCGACAGCCGGTTCATGGCCGGTGCCGGCGCCGCCATCGTGCTCGGCAGCGTCGCCGCCTCGATGTTTGTGTGAGCTATTGATCGCGCGGCAAGAACTCGCCCGGCGTCACGCCGGTGACCCAGCGGAAGGCGGCGATGAAGGCCGACATGCTGTCGTAGCCGCAGGCGACGGCGACGTCGGTGACGCGGTGGCCGCGTTCCAGCATGGGCAGGGCGGCCAGGATGCGCAGGCGCTGGCGCCAGGCGCGGAAGCTCAGGCCCGTCTGCTGCAGGAACAGGCGGCTCAGGGTCTTTTCCGAGACGCTGAGGCGCGCCGCGTGTTCGGACAGCGTGCGCGCGCTGTCCGGATGCGCTTCGAGCTCGCGGCAGATCTTGCGCAGGCGCGCGTCGCCGGGCCATGGCAGTGCCAGGCCGGCCTGCGGCGCGCGCGCCAACTGGTCGAGCAGAACCGCCACCAGGCGGCCCTGCTCGCCGGCCTCGTCGTACTCGACCGGGTATTCGCTGAAGCCGCGGATCAACTCCCGCAGCAGGGGCGTGACCGTCACCACCCGGCATTCTCCGCCGGCATCGGCGATGGCCGCCGGATCGACGTACAGGCTGCGGATCTCCGTTCCCTCGAAGCGCTGCACGGCATGCGGCGCGCCGGCCGGCACCCATACGGCGTGCAGCGGCGGCGCCATGTAGCGCGCGCTGTCGGTGATCACTTCCAGCACGCCGCGCACGGCATACGAGAACTGGGCCCAGGGATGGCGGTGGCGCTGTCCGATCGCGCGGTTCGGCAGGCCGTGCAGGTGGCCGTAGACCGGCCGCGGCAGGGTCCGCAGGGCCTGCAATTCCTGGATGTCGGCCGATGAGATGTCCGTTTGTCGATGTTTCATATCCGATGTGCGCCAAACCTCCGCAATGCACTACGTTACATTACCTGCCTTCGATTCACAACGGGTACCGGGCTGCCCCCTGAAAGAACAAGAATGATCGGAAGATTCACCCGAAAAAGCCGCGTGGCGGCACGCAATGGCCGGCCCTTCGCCGCCAACCCCCTGCTGGCCGAAAGCCTGCCGCGCTGGCGCTCCAGCGTGGTGCAATGCGTGCTGCTGTGCGCCTTCCTGGGCCTGGCCGGACGCGCCGTCTGGCTGCAGGTCTGGTCCGGTGAGTTCCTGCAGAAGCAGGGCGCCTACCGCTATGCGCGGACCCTGGACTTGCCGGGAACCCGCGGCCGCATCGTCGACCGCGCCGGCCACACCCTCGCGACCTCRGTGCCGGCGGTGACGGTGTGGGCGATTCCGGAAGACCTGCGGGAGGCCGAACCCGACACCCTGCGCCGCCTGGCCGGCGTGCTGCAGTTGCAAGAGGTGGAGATCGCCAAGCGCATCGCGACCGCGAAGAACTTCGTCTACCTGAAGAACCAGGTCGACCCCGCCGTCGCCCGGCAGCTCGGCGCCATAAAGATCCGCGGGATCGGTTTTACCGACGGCTTCCGCCGTGTTTATCCGCAGGGCAACATGGCAAGCCACGTTGTCGGCTTCGTCGGCCGCGAGGGCAGGGGACTCGAAGGCATCGAACTGGCCCACCAGACCCGGCTAGAGGGCGCGTCCGGGCACCGGCGCGTCATCAAGGATCGTCTCGGGAATATCGTCGAGGACGTCGGCACCGACCTCAGGCCGCAGCCGGGCAAGGATTCGGTGCTGTCGATCAGCAGCGTGGTCCAGTACGTCGCTTCGAAGCAGTTGAAGGAGGCGGTCGAGAAGTTCCAGGCCAAGGCCGGCGGCGCCATCGTGGTCGATGCGCATACCGGGGAAATCCTGGCGCTCGCCAATTACCCGAGCTACGACCCCAACGACGCCGGCGCGCTCAAGGGCCCGGCACTGCGCAACCGCGCCATCACCGACATCTACGAACCCGGTTCGGTGCTCAAGCCCTTCACGGTGGCGCTGGCGATCGACCGCGGCAAGGTGAGCGCGGACACCATGATCGATACCGGGCCGGGACGCTACGTGATCAACGGCGCGCCGATCTCGGACACCAGCGCCCACGGCATCATCAGCGTCAGCGACGTGCTGCGCTATTCTTCGAACATCGGCACCGCCAAGCTGGCCCTGGGCCTGCCGGCGAAGGATATGTGGGAGATGTTCACCAGCCTCGGTTTCGGCCAGCAGCCGCAGCTGGGGTTTCCCGGCGCCGCGGCCGGACGGGTGCGGCCCTACCGCTCCTGGCGCCCGATCGAGCAGGCCACCATGAGCTACGGGAACGGCATCGCGGTCTCGCTGCTGCAACTGGCGCGCGCCTACACGATCTTCACCAACGACGGCAAGGTGGTCCCGCTGACCCTGGAGAAAAGCACGGGAACGCCGGCCGGCACCCGGGTGATCTCGCCGGCCACCGCGCGCACGATGCGCGAGATGCTGGAGAACGTGGTGGTGCAGGGCACCGCGAAGAACGGGCGCATTCCCGGCTACCGGGTCGGCGGCAAGACCGGCACCGCCTACAAGGCCGAGAACGGGCGCTATGTCTTCCCGCGCAAGTACATCGCCTCCTTCGTCGGCATCGTGCCGATGTCGGCGCCGCGCTTCATCGTGGCGGTGATGATCGACGAGCCTTCGGGGCGCTACCACTACGGCGGACAGGTGGCGGCGCCGGCCTTCGTGAACATCGCCTCGAACGTGCTGCAGGTGACCAATGTGGCCCCGGACGCCGCCACCGAGGACGTGCTGGCGGCGCCGGAGACATCGCCCGACGAGATCGAGGACTGAGAGCTGCTACATTTGCCTGAACAGGTGGGCGAACAGGGGGCTGACCTTCAGGCGGTCGCTGCGGCCGTGCAGGGCCAGGGTCAGCTTGCCCATCTCGTCGCGGCTGGCGCTGGCCACCTGCTTCATGTTGACGATGGCGCCGCGGCTGACCTGGCAGAACAGGGCCGGGTCAAGCTGGGACAGCAATTCCTTGAGCGGCAGGCGGATCAGGGCTTCGCTGTCGGCGGTGGCGACGGTCACGTACTTGTCCAGGGCCTGGAAGTAGACCACGTCCTGCACCGGGATCATGCGCACCACATTGCCGACCGCGGCGCGGATCATGCTCAGGCGCTCCGGCGCCGCGGCCTGGGGCAGCAGGGCGCGCATCTGCTCGACCAGGGCCGCCATGCCGCCGTCGTGGGCCGGTCCGCCGGCGCTGCCCAGGCGCTGGCGCAGACGTTCGACGGTGCGGCGCAGGCGCTCGTCGCTGACGGGTTTCAGCACATAGTCGGCGGCGGCCTGCTCGAAGGCCTTCAGCGCATAGTCGTCGTAGGCGGTCACGAACACGACCTCCGGGAAGGGCTGGGCGCCGTCCCACCGCTCGGCCAGCTCCTCGGCGGCTTCGAGGCCGGTCTGGCCGGGCATCTTGATGTCGAGGAAGAGCACGTCCGGACGCAGTTCCAGCGCCTGCTCGACCGCCGCCAGACCGTTCGGCGCGGGCCCGAGGATCTCGAGTCCGGGCCACAGGCGCTGCAGCGACTGGGCGAGGATGGCGGCGAGTATGGGTTCGTCTTCGGCGATCAGGGCGCGGACAGGGCGGGCTGCGGCGATCGATGCGGTCATGGAAACTCCAGGGGAAGGTGGATGCGGGCGACCGTGCCCTGGGGCGCGGCCGGGGAAAGTTCGATATTCGCGCGCGGGCCGTACAGCACCTGCAGGCGCTCGCGGGTGGTGGCGACGCCGACGCCGCATCCCTTGCGGGATGGGGCGCTGTCGAGGCCCAGGCCGGTGTCGCACACGCTGATCTCCAGCAGATCGCCGTTGCGCACGGCGGCGATCGTGACCGTGCCGCCGTCCACCTTCGGCTCCAGGCCGTGGACGATCGCGTTCTCCACCAGCGGCTGCAGCAGCATGGTCGGCAGGCGCACCGTGCGCAGCTCCTCCGGCAGGCTGCAGCGGTAGGCCAGGCGGGCGCCCATGCGTACCTGCATCAGGCCGAGATAGGCTTGCTGGGCGGTGAATTCCTGCTCCAGTGTGGTGGTCTCGTCACGCGACACGCTGAGGGTGGCGCGCAGGTACTGGATCAGCTGGTCCAGCATCTGGCCGGCGCGCTGCGGGTCGATGGCGATCAGGCCCTGCAGGTTGGCCAGGGTGTTGAACAGCATGTGCGGCTCGATCTGGGCCTGCAGCAGGCGCAGCTGGGCCTGCAGGGCCTGGCGCTCGACGGTCGCGGCGCGCGCATGGGCTTCGCTGCGTTCGAGCTTGATGCGGTCCATGCGTTCGCGGGCGACGACGATGCCGAGCAGGCCGAAGGAGCTGAGCATGGTGAACAGGACCATGCTGAAGCGCGGTACCGTGAAGTAGTGGGCGAGGTCGGGCATGTCGAGGCCGAGGATCAGGCTGCCGATGCTCAGGCCCAGGTAGTGCACGACCGGCGCCGCCGGCACCAGCAGGGCCAGCAGGACAAAGCGCCAGCGGCTGTGCCGCGCCGAGTCGCGCCAGAAAACCCGCCGCGCGCCCAGCACCACCACCAGGGCGACCATGCCGATGCAGAGCGAGACGACCAGTTCGGTGTACAGCTGATCCGGACGGCCCGCCGCCAGCGTCATCAGGACCGCTGCCCAGCCGCTGATGAGCACCGTGAGGCCGAAGATCCCGGCAAAGGCGAGCAGGGGGCGGCGTGGCGCCGGGCCCGGACCGGTCGTAGGAGAAAGAGTGCGCATCGGCTTTCCTGATTGCTAATATGCATCGAATTGTCGCCAGAGCGGGCGGCGCGGGCAAGCGCGAAATGACGAAGCCCGGTTTTGGCGGCGCGAAACTGGCCGCGGGAGGGGCGAAACGGCCCGATAATGCGCTCCATACCATCACAGGAAGGCAAGGCATGGAATTCCAGTTCCTCGGCACCTCATCCGGCACCCCGAGCAGGACCCGCAACGTGACGGCGCTGGCGCTGCGCTCGCTGGGCGGCGCGCGCGCGGCGCGCCACTGGTCGCTGGTCGATTGCGGCGAAGGCACCCAGCACCGCATCCTGCGCACCAGCTGGTCGCTGCACGAGCTGCGCGCCATCTTCATCACCCACATGCACGGCGACCACTGCTACGGCCTGCCCGGACTGCTGGCCAGCGCCGGCATGCTGAACCGGACCGCGCCGCTGGCCCTGGTCGGGCCGCCGCAGTTGCGGCCTTTCCTGGAGGGCGTGATGGCGACCACCGAGCTGGGCCTGCCGTTCGCGGTCGATTACGTCGACGTCACCCGGGGCGACGAGATCGACGTGCTGCCCGACCTGCGGGTGGTGGCGACGCCGCTGTCGCACCGCATGCCTTCATGGGCCTACAGCTTCACGGAGCGGGAGGTCGAGCGCAAGCTGGACACGGCCAAGCTGGAGGCGGGCGGGGTGGCGCGCGGCGCCGCCTGGGGCGAGCTGCAGCACGGCCGCCAGGTGGTGCTGGACGACGGCCGCGTCCTCGATCCGCGCGACTGGCTGCTGCCGGGCCGCAAGCCGAGGAAGCTGATCGTCGGCGGCGACAACGACAGTCCGGACCTGCTGGTCGATGAGGCGGTTGACGCCGAGGTGCTGATCCACGAGGCGACCTATACGGAAGAGGTCTTGCGGAAGGTCGGGCCGGGGCCCCAGCACAGTTCCGCGCGCATGACGGCGCTGGCAGCAAGCCGGGCCGGGGTGCCGAACCTGGTGCTGACCCATTTCAGCCCGCGCTACCAGCAAAGCAAGGAGGAGTCAACGCGAGGCGGGCTGACGATGGCCGACCTGGAGCGGGAAGCGCGGGAGGTGTATGAGGGCCGGCTCTTCCTGGCCAGCGATTTCGACCGCTTTGTGCTGGAGCGGGATGGGCGGCTTAGCTCAGTTCCTCGTGATGATGGTCGGCCACGCCACGTTTCCAGTAGCTAGACACCCGCATATGCTGTTTCGGCACACCCTTGTCGACGAGCACCTGGCGCACCCGCGCCATCAGGGAGGCTTCGCCGCCGCCCCAGGCGAAGCCGGTCTGCGCGGCCGGCAAACTCAGTTGCTCCAGCGCCGCCAGTAATTCCTCGTTCGTGGCAGCCCAGTGCAGCTCGAGCTTGGCCTGGCCGGCGAATTTGCGGCGGTCGGCCTCGCCGGCCAGCACGAACACGAAGGCGCGGCTGCCTTCCGGCAATTCTTCCAGGCGGCGCGAGATCGCCGGCAGGGCGGTATCGTCGCCCACCAGCAGATGCCAGTCCAGCTCCAGCGGGACGATCATCGAGCCGCGCGGTCCGCCGACCAGCAGGCGGTCGCCGATGCTTGCATTGCGCGCCCAGTCGGAAGCCTTGCCGTGGCCGTGGACGGCGAATTCGATCACCAGTTCCCGCGCTTCCCGGCTGAAGCGGCGTGGGGTATAGTCGCGCCGAACCTGTTCATCGTCCTCACCGAACATGAGCTTGACGTGATCGTCGAAGGAGAGCGAGCTGAAGTCGGCCAGCGCCTCGCCCGTGAAGGTGATGCCGAGGAAGCCGGGGGACAGGGTGTCGATGTTGCTGACTTCCAGTTTGCGCAGCTTGAGTTCGTGGCGTACGCGCTGAATCAGCGGCGCCGGATCCTGGGTGTGAACGTCAGTCATCCTCACTCCGAAAATTAGTTGATAATGTCATCCATTATGCCGAAACAAGTTGATCAAGTCAACCAACATGCAGGGCGTCCGGTCGACGACGTGCTCGAGACCATGCATGCGATCATGCATCTCTACCGCTCGGCCCAGCAGCGCAGCCTGCGCGATGGGCCCAACGACCTCGCCCACATGGAGGTGAAGGCGCTCGGCTTCTTCGCCCGCCATCCCGGCGCCACCCAGAGCGAACTGGTGGCGCATTCCGGCCGCGACAAGGCCCAGGTGGCGCGTCAGATCCGCGCGCTGCGCGAGCGCGGCCTGCTGGAAGTCCAGGCCGACGAGGCGGACCGCCGCAGTTCGCGTTTGAGCCTGTCCGCTGAAGGCCGCGCCGTGCACGCCGCCCTGCACAGCAATGACGGCCGGCTGAAGGAGCAGGCCTTGCAGGGCTTCACGGCAGGGGAGCAGGACGCGCTGCGGGACCTGCTGGCGCGGGTGCGCGCCAACCTGCGGGCGATGCCGGACTGAGCATTAGAGGGTGTAAATGAAAGCAATGCCCGCCTGAACCTCCCATTCTTTCTCCTTGCTATTTCGGCGCGGGCAGGAATTGCATCTCGAAGTCTACGCCGCTTATGTGGCGATTCGCTGGGGTGAGTTGGATCGGGCTGGCGCCACCTGTCTGGGTCACCACGAGCTCGCCGAACCCAAACGCCGGGCCCGGGGTGAAGGCAGCAGGTATCGGCGACACGGCAACGGTCAAGCTCTTGCCGAGCAGCGCGCCTTTAATCGTATACGGGACAATATAGAAGTTGGGGTCGGCTGCGTTGACGCTTCCTTCGAGGCCGACGGCCTCTACGGTGACTTTGTCGAACGGGAACTGCCCGGGGATCGCGACCGTCACCTTGGTATCGGCGCTGATTGAAAAGTGCGTCGAGGCGTGTGGCGTGGCCAGGTTCTTGGACCACCGGATGTTCCCGCTGATGCTAGCTTCATCCAGGACAAGCTTGGCGCTCACGTTGTAGTAGAAGGACCAGAACTCGGCATCGCCTTCGCCTGTCACCGAGGTGTTCACCGTGAGGACGAGATCACCGTTGTCGCGAATGGAAAGGCCGGTCGACGAGATGATCCACTGTCCCCAGGTCTCCTCCTCGAGGATGTTGGCCATGCTTGCGCTCGTCGCTGCCTGTAGCAGAACGCCAGAGATCCGATCGATCGTCACCTCAACGACAGCGTCGGTCTCCGACGTGTGTGCGCCTATGCCCAGGAAACCGGAGCTTCCCTCGGCGCGTTGCCTTTGCACAGCGATGCCGGAATAGATGAGCAACCAGACATTGGGCTCGGCGGTCAGGACCGAGACCTTTTGGGGCAACTGAACCTGAGCGCTGTCATTGACGTTCAGCTTGATGGTGTTTGCCATTTGCATTCCTCCTGCCGTTCGTTGAACTGAGCGTTTCCGTGCTTAGAACGTAAGGCGTGTTCAAAAGTTCAATTAGTCGAGCTCGGCCGGGATGCCGCGCCGAATCGCAGCCGCTCTGCCATCGCCGCCGACCTGGACGGGAAATGTTGTCTACACCCTTTTAGAAAAGATCGCCCTGCGGCTCCTCCTGGCGCTGGGTGTCGGACGGGTAGGTGATGTGCAGGCCATCCACGTGGGCGAAGGGCGTGAGCTTGTGCGGGCGCGGCGTTTGCGGACCGATGATTTCCTCGACCGGAATGCCGCGCACCAACAGCGCGTCGGCCACCAGCGAGCGGTGGCAGCGCCACGGCACGGCTTCGGCGCACATCAGGGCGCAACGCCGGTCTTGTGCCAGTTCGATGACGCTATCGAGGTTGCGCGCGAACTCCTCGGTCTGCATGTAGTCGGCGTAGCCGCGAAAGGAGGTGTTGCGCCAGCCGGCATTCGGCGAATCAGGACGCGGCCGCCTCAGCCCGCCCAGCCCGGCCAGGTAGCGGTATTCGATGCCGGCCGCGGCCAGCGATCCGGGCAACTGGTCCTGGCCGAACTGCGGGTTATGGCGCGACTTCGGCACCGTGCGGATATCGAGCACGCAGGCGATATGGTTGCGCTTCAGCAGCTCGACGAATTCCTCGATCGAGCGGTTCGAGTGGCCGATGGTGGAAACGGTCTGAGTCATCACCGTATGTATCGATGTTGGGCCTTTCATTCTTGCACAGGCATCCGGCAGGCGGCGCCCGCACCGCTGGGAATCCGGCCGCCCGGCCCCATATGGCCTGCATGCCTACCTTCATCCGGCGCCTGGTCCTTGCCCCTGTCCTTGCCATTGCCCGCTATCTGGACGCCGCCAAACTCTTCGATTTTTTCGAGAATGCGACCCTGTTCAAGCGGCGCATGCGCGAGTCCGTTTTCATCAATTGCTGGCACCGCAACCAGGACGACAGCGCCGCCATGTGGGCGCTGTACGGCAAGTCGGGATGCGCGGTGGCGCTGACCAGCACGGTCGGCCAGCTGGCGGACACCCTGCGCGGCGTGGACAACGAACACGATATCGCGATCGAGCGGGTCGAGTACGTCAAGCACTGGCGCGATCCCAAGCTGGATGTCTCGCCCGCCTATGCGCGCATCTTCGCCTACAAGACCAAGGCTTACGAGTACGAAAAGGAAGTGCGGGTCATTATCGATCGTACGGGGCGCGATCCGATTCCGGAGTCATTTAACTCCGGAATCGTAGTACCTATCGACCCGTCCAGGCTGCTGCGCAGCATCGTGATGGCGCCCGACGCACCGCCCTGGTTCGAACAGCTGATGCGCCAGTCGGCGCGGTTTTACGGCATCAGGGCGCCGGTGCGGCGCTCGAAGCTGGCGACGGATCCGATCTGAATCCCTCCGCGGAGCCGCTGCCGTCGTCGTGGTGGACGGGTGCGAGCCAGCAGGCCAGGAAAGACGGAATCGTGGCGACCATCACGAATTCGAAATGGCTCACATAGGCCTTCCTCCAGCATCTTCGCCGCCAACGACCTGCCCCCCTGCGGGGCCCGCCTGGCCCGTTCGGGACCTACGAGAACCCTGCCCGCTTCGAGGACCGTTGCGGCTTCGACCCCGAGAAAGAGGAGCGCCTGCCGGAGATGCTGGCCTGGCGCGACGTGCACCGCGGTTAGGCGATCGCTACGCGCTCACCACTTGCAGCCCTTGCCGGTGACGGCGCTGGCGGCCAGCGGGATCACGGCCAGCACGCCCAGGCCGGCGTAGGCGTTGCGGCAGTCGGCCGGCTTGGCGCGCTCGATCGCCTCGCCCAGCTTTTCGTCGCGGGTGGCGCGCATCGGACGTCCGCGGCCGTCGGCGCCGCCGCTGCCGGCGCCTTCGCCCTTCACATAGGCGCGGGCGGCGCCGCGTGCGGCCTGCAGGTCGAAGCTGACGGCGGCGGCGCTTTGCGCCGGGGCGCTCTCCGCGGCCACGGCTTCATCCTGCGGCGCCAGCATGATGACGGGCGGCGGCTCGGCGGCCTTGGCTGCTTCAGACGCCGGCGCCGCGCGTTTTGCCTGGGCGGCGGCAGGACTCGCGGTCCTCGCGCGGGACGATTGCGGCGGCTGCGGCGGCTGCGCCGGCTGGACCGGCGGCGGCAAGGCCTCGGTGCGCGGCGGCGCCAAGCGCAGCAGGGTGAGCTGCATGCTCGCCACCGGCGCATCGTCGGGCGGCACCCGCGGCGCCATCTGCACGAGCCAGGCCAGCACCGCGGCATGCGCCAGCAGGCTGAGGCCCAGGCCGTAGGCCGTCCGTCGTGGAAGTGGAATGCTCATCCGGCCATTCTAGCGGCATGGGACCGCGCAAAATGCGCGGACTGTCACAGCGCCGGGACCGGCCCCGGACCTTTACCGCGTCCACGCCAGCCCGGCACCAGCAGGCCAGGCCCCAGCATCCAGGCCATCGACGGTTCGGGCACGGGCAGGGCGGGCGTCGAGGTCCAGACGAAGGCATCGGCAACCAGATAGCCGGAGGCGGTGGCGTCGCTGTCGTTGCGGAAGCTGATGTCGAAGTTTTGCTGGCCGTCGAAGCGAAGCGGCTGACTTGGGTCGCTGGTGGACGCCTCCGAAGTCAGACCGTTCGACCAGTAGCTCACCCTGCCGTCCGCGAACGCCAGCTTGACCTTCATCTCGCTCCGGGCGCGCGTACTCGTGCAGGTCGATGTCGGTGACGCTGCCGCTGGCCTGGGCGCTGGAGCTGAGCATCACCCCGGTATGCGGCGAACAAGCAACTCGGCGGCAGCGCCGTGTCGCCGCTGGTGTGATGGGAATGTCATCAAATTGACACATTGGCTTCCTACAATGCGCGCATGCCATCCATCAAGCGCTTCTCCCTACTCGTTTCCTGCGCCGCCGCACTGGCTGGCGCTTCCTTCGATGCCGCCGCCGCCCCGGTCCGCGACACCCCGCCGCCCAAACTGGTGCTGGTAATGGTGATCGACGGCCTGCCTGCCGAGCAGCTGCAGCGCTACCGCGCCCAGTTCGCGCCGGACGGCGGCCTGCGCCGCCTGCTGGAGCAGGGCACCCAATTCACCAACGCCCACCAGGCCCACGGCGTGACGGTGACGGCGGTCGGCCACTCGGCGGTATTGAGCGGCGCCTATCCCTACCACCACGGCATCATCGGCAACAGCTGGATCGACGCCAGCGGCCGCCTGGTCTACTGCACCGAGGATGCGAATTACAAATACATCGGCGAAGAGACCGGCGAGCATGACGGCACCTCGCCGGCCAGGCTGCGCGTGGACACCCTCGGCGACCAGCTGCGCTACGCCTCGGGCAATCGCAGCAAGGTGGTGGCGGTGTCCGGCAAGGACCGCGGCGCCATCCTCCTGGCCGGCAAGACCGGCACCGCCTATATGTTCATGGACAAGACCGGCGACTTCGCGTCCAGCACCTATTACATGCAGCAGCACCCGGCCTGGGCCGAACGCTTCAACCAGGCCAAGCCCCAGGACCGCTATTACGCGAAGTCCTGGAAGCCGCTGCTTCCCGCCGGCGCCTACGTCGACGATGCGCCGGACCCCGAGCCGAGCCTGAAGAGCCCGAACCGCTTTCCCTTCACCTTCTACAGCGAGAGCGGCGAACCGGGCGCCGATTACTACACGCGCCTGAAGGCCAGCCCGGCCATCGACGAGCTGACCCTGGAATTCGCCCAGGCCGCGATCGAGGGCGAGCAGCTCGGCGGCAATGCCAGCGGCGCCACCGACCTGCTGGGCGTCAGCCTGTCCGGCCACGACTACGTGAACCACGCCTATGGCCCGGAAAGCCGGATGTCGCACGACCACCTGCAGCAGCTCGACCGCATGCTCGGCAAGTTCTTCCGCTACCTCGACCAGCGCGTCGGCAAGGACCAGGTGCTGGTGGTGCTGACCGCCGACCACGGTTTCGCGAATACCGCCGAGTTCTCCAGGAGCCGCCACATCGACGCCCGCCGCATCGACCAGAAGCCGCTCGTCGCCGGTCTCGAGGCCGAGCTGGGCAAGCGCTTCGGCATCGCCGGCCTGGTGAAGCATGCCTACGCGCCCGAGGTCTACCTCGACTATGACGCGATCGAGCGCCACAAGCTGCCGCGCCGGGAGGTCGAGGACGCCGCCGCCCGCTGGCTGCTGGGCCAGCCCGGCATCGCCGAAGTCTTCACCCGCAGCCAGCTGGAGCAGGGCGTGGCAGGCAAGTCGCGGCTGGCGCTTCTGATGCAGCGGGCCTGGAACCGCGAGCTGTCCGGCGACCTGGTGCTGGTGCCGACCGCCTACTCGTCGTTCGGCAGCGGCGACAGCGGCGCCACCCATGGCACGCCCTACGCCTATGACACCCAGGTGCCGCTGGTGCTGATGGGCCGCCCCTGGATCCGCAGCGGCGCCGCGCCGCAGTATGCCGAGGTGGTCGACATCGCGCCGACCCTGGCCCACCTGCTGCGCCTGCGTGCCCCGGCCGGCGCCGAGGGCAGGGTGCTGGACGAAGCACTGAAGTGAGATGGAAACGGGTCCGGCGTCCATGGCGGCTATACTGCACACAACGCCACCCCGGACCTATCTCAATTTCATGTACGCAGCCGTCGACCTGGGCTCCAACAGCTTCCGCCTTCACATCGGCGAACCGATCGCCGGCCAGATGCACATCGTGCGCACCGCGCGCGACCCGATCCGCCTGGCGGCCGGCCTGCAGCCCGACGGGGCGCTGAGCAGCGAGGCCATGGAAACGGCGGTGCGCAGCCTGCACGGCCTCGGCGCCATCCTGCGTCAGCACAAGCTGGACGCGGTGCGGGTGGTTGCCACCAACACCATGCGCGTGGCCACCAATGCCGAGGCCCTGCTGCCGCGCCTGGAAGCGGCGATCGGCCATCCGATCGAAGTGATCTCGGGCGAGGAGGAGGGCCGGCTGATCTACATGGGCGTGTCCTGCGCGCTCGGCCGGCCGGGCGAGCAGCGCCTGGTAATCGACGTCGGCGGCGGCTCGACCGAGGTGATCGCCGGCCGCGGCGACGAGATCCAGCTGGTCGAATCCTTCAGCATCGGCACCCATCCGCAGAGCGCCACCTATTTCCCCGGCGGGCGCATCGACGCCGCCTCCTTCGAAGCCGCCGTCAACGGTGCCCGTGCGCGCTTCGAGGACGCCGCCGCCCAGTACCGCGCCCACGGCTGGCAAGCCGTGCACGGCTCGTCCGGCACGATCCGCGCGATCAACGAGGTCATCACCCGCAACCGCCTCGGCGACGGCAGCATGTCCTTCGACAGCATGCTGGTGCTGCGCGACCGGCTGATCGAAGCCGGCCACGCCGACGCCTTCGACCTGCCCGGCATCAAGCGCGAGCGCGTGATCGTGATGGCCGGCGGCCTCAGCGTGCTGCTGGGCGCGATGGAGGAATTCGGGGTGCGCGCGATGAACGCCATCAATGCCGGCCTGCGCCTGGGCGTGCTGTCCGACCTCGACCTGCGCGCCCGCCGTAGCGACCGCCGCGACAGCGCGATCCAGGACTGCATGCGCCGCTTCGGCGTCGACGAGCAGCGCGCCCTGCGCACCGCCTCGATCGCGCGCCAGCTTTACGACAGGCTGGGTCCGGCCGACGATGCCACGCGCCGCCAGCTGCTGTGGAGCTGCATGCTGCACGAAGTGGGGCTGGCGATCTCCCACACCGGCGCCCACAAGCACGCCGCCTACATCGTCGAGCATGCCGACCTGCCGGGCTTCACCAACCGCGAGCAGCGCCTGCTGAGCACCATCGTGCTGGCCCAGAAGGGCAATCTGCGCAAGGTGAGGGAGGCGCTGGGCACACCCGACCTGGCGCGCGCGGTGCTGGCGATCCGGCTGGCGGCCGTGTTCATGCACGCGCGCGTGGACGCCGACGTCGACGGCCTGAAGCTGCGCATGAAGAACCGCATCGAGATCGATACGCCGCGCGGCTGGCTGAAGCAGCATCCGACGGTGGCGGCCTGGTTCGAGAAGGAAGTCGTGGCCTGGGGCGAGGTCGGGGTCGGCTTCCAGGTGGCGCAGGTCTAGAAGGTCGAACAGTTAAAGAAGCCGCGATGGCCGAAGCAGGTCGTTGTCGTCGGCGAAGTCCGGTAGCGCTCGATGGCGTGCTTGGTGTCCATCGTGAGGATACATGAGCGCCACTGCTCGGAGTCGCGCGTATTTCCCAGTCTTTCGCACGCCGGACCGTACACCGCGATCATCTCGTCCACTTCGCGCTGCTGTTGCGCGGCCCGGTCCGCTTGCGTTGTGCAGCCACCCAGCAGCAGCGCCAGCGTCAATGCCAATGTCGTACGCATGTCAAACCTCCTCTCGGCTTCCCGCGCACCAACGGTGGCACGACGGCGAACGTCAACGTTCACCGGTTAATTCCTTTTCGATGTTGTAAGGTTCTATGGGAAACGCATCGCGCGGCGATCAGGCCTCGGCGTCGCAGATCCGGTCGCGCCCCGCGGACTTCGCCTGATAGAGGCGCCGGTCGATGCGGTCGAGGAATACGTTCGGGTCGTCCTTGGGGCCGGGAACGATGGTGCCGACGCCCATGCTGACGGTCACCAGCCGCCCGACACCCGAGCGGGCATGTGGAATTTCCTTCTGCTTCAGCAGTTTGCGGCAGCGTTCCGCCTTGTCGAGGGCGGCTTGCTGGCCGGTCGCCGGCAGCAGCAGCACGAATTCTTCGCCGCCGAGGCGGGCGCACAATTCGCCCGGAAGCGAGGCGCCGGCTTCCATTGCCTGGGCCACGCGCCGCAGGCATTCATCGCCATGCACGTGGCCATAGTGATCGTTGTATTGCTTGAAATAATCGATGTCGATGATGACGAGCGACAGCGCTTCGCCGGTTTCGCAGGCTTTTGCCCATTCGACGGCATAGACGGTGTCGAACATGCGCCGGTTGGCGATGCCGGTCAGGCTGTCGCGGTAGGACAGGACCTCCAGCTCACGCTGTAGTTGAAGGATCTTGTCCTCGGCCTGCTTGCGTGCGGTGATGTCGAACATGAAGCCGACCAGGGAATCGACGCTGCCGTCCGGCCGGCGTACCACGTGCACCACGTCGCGGATCCAGACATGGTCGCCATGACGCGTCAGGGCCCGGTAGTCGGCCTCGTGGTCCACGCCCCGCTGCGACTGCGCCACACAGAAAGCGACTGTCTTTTCGCGATCCTCCTCGTGGATGCGATCGGCCCAATCGTTCACGGTCAGCCAGCTCGACGGGCTCCAGCCCAGCAGTTCCTCGATCTGGGGGCCTATGTAGGTGAAGCGCATCGTGGTCCAGTCGATGCGCCACGGGATGGCCTTGGTCGATTCCAGGAGCGTGCGATAGACGCCGGGATCGTCGCAGGCAAGCGCCTGGAAAGTCGGGAGGGTAGATGTCATCGGTAAATACGCTTGGCAGGTAAAGCATTGTGCACTATTTACGTGCCGGCCCGACACTATTTGCAAAAACAGTTTGACAACGGTTTCAGTGTGTTCTTTAATTTCTGTATTAGCAGAAACAAGAGAAAACCATGCTGAACAGCCCGACCGCGCAGAAATTCATCCTCCACTGGGGCGAGATGGGCACCCGCTGGGGCGTCAACCGCACCGTCGCCCAGATCCACGCGCTGCTGTTCCTGGCGGGGCGGCCGCTGACCGCCGACGACATCGTCGACACCCTGGGCGTGGCGCGCTCGAACGTCAGCAACAGCCTGAAGGAGCTGCAGAGCTGGAAGCTGGTGCGCGTGTCCCACGTGCTGGGCGACCGCCGCGACCACTTCACGGCCCTGCAGGACGTCTGGGAAATCTTTCGGATCATCGTCGAGGAGCGCAAGCGCCGCGAGATCGACCCGACCCTGAGCGTGCTGCGAGAGTGCTCGATCGAAGGCACGCAGGACCGCGAACTCGACGCCGCCGCCCTGGCCCGCATGCAGACCACGCTCGACTTCCTCGAGATGCTCAGCGCCGGCTTCGACGATTACAGGCACCTGTCGCCGCAGACCCTGCAGCGCATGCTGAAAATGGGCGGCAAGGTCGCCCGCTTCCTCGGCCCCAACGACAAGGAGAGCACATGAAAGCCGCCACCGACATCCAGGCATCGCCGATCATCGCGTTCGACGAGACCAAGCGCACCGTGGTGGTGACCGGCGCCACCGGCTTCGTCGGCCGGCACCTGGTGGATGCGCTGCTGCGCGACGGCCACCAGGTGATCGCCCTGACCCGGCAGCCGGAGCAGGCCGTGCGCCTCTTCGGCGGCAGGGTGCGCTGCATCGCCTCGATGGACGGGCTGGACCCGGCGACCAGGGTCGAGGTGGTCGTCAACCTGGCCGGCGCCCGCATCCTCGGGCCGCGCTGGAGCGGCAAGCGCAAGGAAGCGCTGCGCCGCAGCCGCATCGGGCTCACCCGGGGCGTGGTCGACTGGATCGCGCGAGCGGAGCACAAGCCTTTCGTGTTCCTGTCGGCGTCCGCGATCGGCTACTACGGCATCCAGAAGATCGGCGACCAGACCGCCCTCGACGAGAGCGCGCCGCCGCAGCCGATGTTCATGTCGGACCTGTGCCGCGAATGGGAAGAGGCGGCGGGTGAAGCCGCGCGGTATGGCGTGCAGGTCGAGTGCATGCGCTTCGGCCTGGTGCTGGGCAAGGGCGGGGCGCTGCCGATGCTGCTGCTGCCGATCCGGCTGGGGCTGGGCGGCAGCCTGGGCGGCGGGCGCCAGTGGCTTTCGTGGATCCATGTGGACGACCTGGTGCGGGCCATCGCGCATCGCTGGCGGCAGGCCGCCAAGGCCGGCGGCGGGGAGGGGCGGCGCGGCGCCACCAATTTCACGGCGCCCGAGTGCGTGAGCCAGGCGGAGTTCAGCCGCATCGCGGCGCGCATCTGGCACCGCCCCGCGCTGATGCCGACGCCGGGCTGGCCGATGCGGCTCGCGCTGGGCGAGCAGGCCGACCTGCTGCTGGAGGGGCAGCGGGTGGTGCCGGCGCGGCTGGAGCGGGAAGGTTTCGTGTTCCGCTATCCCGGCCTGGCGCGGGCGCTGCAAAGCCTGAAGTGAGAGCGGTGGGCGAAAGATCTGCAACTAACCGACAGTGCAATCAAGACCCACGGCAAGCCGGGGCCTGAACGGCCCCGCCGGCAAGCAAGGTGCTCAGCGCAGCTTCCCGACCAGGTCCGGCCCCACTGCCAGCCGCACGAAAGGCGCCGGATCCGCCTCGCCCTTGTGCGCAATCCAGAACACGCTGGCCTTGCGGATCTTCCACTCGTGCGGCTCGCCGCAAAAGATCAGCGAGGCCACCTGGCCCAGCAGCGGACTGTGGCCGACGATGACCACCGGCAGGCGCGCATTCGGCCAGCCGCTCGCTTCCAGGATGGTTTGCGGCGTCGAGTCGGTGTTGAGGGCGTCGACGGTCTGGAACTTGCGGCCCAGTCCCTCGGCGGTCTGCACGCAGCGGGTGGCGGGGCTGGACAGGATGCGGCACTGGGCCGGCAGCTGGCGGTCGAGCCAGGCGCCGACGCGCGAGGCGTGGCGCGCGCCCTTGGGCGTCAGCACGCGCAGCTGGTCGGCCGCCTCGTCCGGCTTGTGCGCTTCAGCCTCGGCGTGCCGCCACAGGATCAGTTCCATGTTCTGTCATCTCCAGGTTGAGTTCCTTGTCGTGCTGGTCGGCCGTGCCCATGCCCAGGGTCTCCATCAGCTGCTGCTGGGCGCTGTACGCCGCCTGGCTGCCGCGCGGCTTGCGGCGGCGGTAGTGGCCGTCGCTTCCGAGTTCCCAGGTGTTGACGTTGTCCTTCAGGTAGACCTGCAGGCCTTCGCGGATCACCCGTTTCTTGAGGGCCGGCGAGCGGACCGGGAAGGCGATTTCGACACGGCGGAACAGGTTGCGGTTCATCCAGTCGGCGCTGCTCAGGTAGACGTCGTGCTGCAGCTTGTTGCGGAAGTAGAAAATCCGGCTGTGCTCGAGGAAGCGGCCGACGATCGAACGCACCCGGATGTTCTCCGACAGGCCGGGCACGCCGGGCCGCAGCGAGCAGGCGCCGCGCACGATCAGGTCGATGCGCACGCCGTCGTTCGAGGCGTCATACAAGGCGCGGATCACCGACTCGTCGGTCAGGGAATTCATCTTGGCGATGATGCGCGCCGGCTTGCCTTCGCGCGCGATCGCGGCTTCCTGGCGGATCGCCTTCACGATTTCTTTCTGCAGCGAGAAGGGCGCCAGCCAGATGCTTGAGAGCTGGGTCGGGCGCGTCATGCTGGTGAGGTGGATGAAGACCTCGTTGACGTCGGCGGTGATGTCCTCGCTCGACGTCAGCAGGCCGAAGTCGGTGTAGTGCTTGGCCGTGGTCGGGTTGTAGTTGCCGGTGCCGAGGTGGGCGTAGCGGCGCAGGCCCTGCGGTTCGCGGCGCAGCACCAGGGCCAGCTTGGCGTGGGTCTTCAGGCCGACCACGCCGTAGACGACCTGGGCGCCGGCTTCTTCCAGGCGCTCGGCCCAGTTGATGTTGGCTTCCTCGTCGAAGCGCGCCATCAGCTCGACGATGACGGTGACTTCCTTGCCGCGCAGCGTGGCTGCGATCAGCGCGTCCATCAGCTCGGAATTTTCCCCGGCGCGGTAGATGGTCTGCTTGATCGCCACCACGTTGGGGTCGGCGGCCGCGCAGCGGATGAAGTCGATCACCGGTTCGAAGGACTGGAAGGGGTGGTGCAGCAGCACGTCCTGGCGGCCCAGCACGTTGAAGATGTCCTGGCGGTTGACCAGCTTGGCCGGAAAGCCCGGCACGAAGGGCGTGAATTTCAGTTCGGGCCGCGCATTGGTGTTGACGATCTCCAGCAGGCGGCCCATGTTGACCGGGCCGTCGACGGCGAACAGGCGCGAACGGTCGATCGAGAACTGGTCGAGCAGGAAGTCGGCCAGGTGCGGCGGACAGCCGCGGCCCACTTCCAGGCGCACCGCGAAGCCGTAGTTGCGGCTGTGTAGCTCGCTCTGCAGGGCCTGGCGCAGGTTCTTGACCTCTTCCTCGTCGACCCACAGGTCGCTGTTGCGGGTGACGCGGAACTGCGAATACGAGACCACTTCGCGCCCGGTGAACAGGTCGGCCATGTGGGCCTGGATCACCGAGGACAGCAGGCAGTAGGATGCGCCCGGCTTGTCGGACAGCTCGTCCGGCAGGCGGATCACGCGCGGCAGCACGCGCGGCGCCTTCATGATCGCGATACCGGTGCCGCGCCCGAAGGCGTCCTTGCCGGCCAGTTCGACAATGAAGTTCAGGCTCTTGTTGATCACGCGCGGGAAGGGGTGGGCCGGATCCAGTCCGATCGGCGTCAGCAGCGGACGCACTTCATTGTCGAAGTACTGCTTGACCCAGGCTTTCTGGGCGGCGTTGCGGTCGGAGCGGCGCAGCAGGTGGATGCCGTTCTCGGACAGGCGCGGCAGGATCTCGTCGTTCAGCAGCGCGTATTGGCGCGCGATGATCTTGCGGCATTCCTCGCTGACGCCGTCCAGGTTGACGCTGCCGCTGTCGTCGATGCCGGCCTGGTGGCGGTGCTGGGCCAGCAGGCTGGCGACCCGTACTTCGAAGAATTCGTCGAGGTTGCTGCTGACGATGCACAGGAAGCGCAGGCGCTCGAGCAGGGGCACCGAAGGATCCTCGGCCTGTGCCAGCACGCGCCGGTTGAATTCCAGCAGCGATATCTCCCGGTTCAGGAACAGGGCCGGGCTGTCGGCGATGGGCGCGACCAGCGCCTCATCCGGTTTTGACTTCATGTCCATTGGGCTCGAATATTTCACTCGTGGCAACGAAGTGTAGAGTCCGATTATGACAGGACCGTGACCTGCGCGGCGCGCGCCCTGCCGAGCGGTATCAGCCGGGCAGTGGGCGTTCCACTGGACAGTTCATGGCCAGCATGCGCTGCACCGGCGATGCGTCGCGCAGGCGCTCGCGCCACCATTTCAGGGCCGCGCCTTCCTCGCCGGTGCGCCAGGCCATGAACAGGGTCTCGTCCGGCCGCGGCTCCTCGACCTCCTTCTCGACCAGGCGGCCGGCCTCGATCGCCGGCCTGGCCCAGGCTTCGGGCAGGAAGCCGAAGCCGAGGCCGGCCAGCTGGAAGTCGTATTTGGTTTGCATGTCCGGCACGGTCAGGGTGTCCTGGCCGAACAGCAGGCCCACGGTGCGTGCCTGCAGCAGGCGTACCGAGTCCGCCACCGATACCGCGCGGTGCTCGCTCAGCTCGGCCTTGCCCAGGCGGTGGCGCACGGCGGCCAGCGGATGCGAGGGCGCCACCGCGAACACGAAGGAGAGCCTGCCGATCGGCTCGGCCGTGTAGCCGCCGCCGGACGGCCCTTCGCCGGCGGCGCCGGCCAGGAAGTCGACGCGGCGGTCGAGCAGGCTTTCCCAGGTGCCGGACAGGGCTTCCTTGACGATGCGCAGCCGGGTCTGGTCCGCCACTTCATAGAAGGCGCGGATATCCTCGTTCAGGCCGAGCGGCGACAGCGCCGAGTCGATGCCGATCGTGAATTCGGTCTCCCAGCCGGAGGCGACGCGGCGCACCCGGCTCTCCAGGTCGCCGGCCGCCTTCAGCAGGTAGCGGCCTTCCTTCAGCAGTTCCGCGCCGGCGGCCGTCAGCACCACGCGTGGGCCGAAGCGCTCGAACAGCTGCACGCCGAGGTCTTCCTCGAGCTTGGATACGGTATAGGAGATCGTCGAAGGTACGCGGAACAATTCCTTGGCGGCGGCGGAAAAGCTGCCGCGGCGGGCGATGGTGTCCACGGTGAGGAGGGCGTCGAGGCTGATTCTTAGCATGTAACTATTTTACAATAGGGCCATGCTCAAACAAATCGCCCCCGATCTCTGGCATATGGAACGCGGCTTCAGCGCCGCCGGCCTGCCGGTCTCGTCCCGCATGACGGTGGTCCGCTTCAGGGACGGCCGCCTGTGGCTCCATTCGCCGGTCCGCTTCGACGAGGCCGTGGCCGGGCAGTTGCGCAGTCTCGGCACGGTCGCCTTCATCGTCGCCCCGAACCGCGCGCATCACCTGTTCGCCAGGCACGCCCAAAGGATGTTCCCGCAGGCGGCCCTGTACGGCGCGCCCGGCCTGGCCGCCAAGCGCCCCGACCTGGCGGGCATGATCGAGCTGAAAGACACGGTCGAGCCGGAGTGGCAGCAGGATCTCGACCAGGTCTGCATCCGCGGCATGCCCTTCGTGAACGAGGTGGTGTGGTTCCACAAGGCCTCGGCCACGCTGATCATGACCGACGTCCTGCAGTGCTGGTGCGGCGAACTGGATTGGCGGACGGCGCTGTATGCGCGCCTGACCGGGGTCCGCGGCCACCTCGACGTGCCGCGCACGGTGCGCCTGGTCACGCGCGACCGCATGCTCGCCGCCGGCAGCGCCCGCGTGATCCTGCAGTGGCCCTTCACCCGCGTCATCACGGCGCACAACAGCGTCGTCGAGCAGGACGCCCACGCCGCCGTGGCGCGCGCCTTCCGCCGGTTCAAGGCCTGAGGCGTATGACGCCGGTAAATTGCTGGCTGAACCGCATGCCCAGGCGGCGGAAGAAGCCGACGCGGCGCTCGGTCAACTGTCCGAGTATGAAAAGGCAGGCGGCCAGTTCCGCATAAAAAAGTACCGGGGGCATGCCTGGAGATAAACGGTCGCCAAGTGGTTCGTGAAAGACGTAGATCGAGAACGAGAATCCGGCGAGGTAGCGGATCGGTTTCTCCATCTTTTTCATCCAGCCGAATGCCGGGGCAATTGCGGCGGCGGCCGCAAAATGGACGGTGACAAGCAGGCCAAGCAGGATGTCATAAACGAATTTGGTGGAGTAATGCAAGCGCCACGCTGGCGGGCAAACGGCGTAAAGCCAGGCGCGAAGCAAATCGGCCATATTGAACCAGAATAGCAGTCCGGCCATGCACAGGCTCGCGACATACCATGTCCATGCCCGCCGCTGACTCAGCGCCGGCATGCGGCGGTAAAGCCGGACGCCCATCAGCCATATCGGAAACAGGAGCAGGATTTTCGGACCCGCGATCAACATGGCCGCAGCCACCAGCCAGTTGCGATAGCGCTTCGGAGAATAAAGCCAGGCTGCAAAAATCACGTAATACCAGACTTCGTAATTCAGCGACCAGAATGGAGGATTCAGTGGCGCTTCCGTCCACCACAGGCCGGACTGCCCGAGGAAGACCATGTTCCTTAGCGTGGGCCAGAACGCAGGCTCTCCCTTTTCAAGCGACAGCGCGAGCCCAAGCGCCAGCGCTGCCCAGGCGACTGGTACGATACGGGCGATACGGTGTTGCAGATAGATGGAAAGCGTGATGCCGGGACGCGAAGCGGCGTAGGCGATAACGTAACCGGAGAGCACAAAAAAGACGACAACGGCTTCGTGACCAGGAAACCTGATGGAGCTATCAGGATAAAACCGAGGCCAGGTGTGGAACAGGACCACGTTGACGGCCGCAATCAATCTGACCATATCGAGATAGACAGAAAATGCATGCGGAATTTTTTCAGGCGAAGCTGCGGCTGAGGATCCGGGCGCTGGCGACTTGCGGCGGCGAAACCAATGCTTGAACATGCTTCACTCTCTCTCGGTTAAAGAGCTTCCGGAATCCTCTATTTGCATGTAAATACATTGAACAAAATCACCGGTTTTGTCAAATAATTATTATTTTTTATTCAAGCAAAAGCCATGTACCCATCCTCCCGATCCCTGCGCGCTGCCAGCCTGGCCGCCGCCATCCTCGCCGCCGGCGCTCCCGCCACCCTCGTCCATGCCGCGGCCGCGCCGGCCTCCGCGGGTGAGCAGGCGGCCGCGCGCAAGGTCGACAGCATCGCCGCGAAGTTCTACGACACCCGCGCGCGCTTCGATCCGATGCTGTATGCCACCGCCAACGGCGACAGCCGCTACGACGACCAGCTCGGCATGGCGATCGATCCGAAGGTGATCAAGCGCTACCAGGCCGCGAACCACGGCTACCTGACGCAGTTGAAGGCCATCGACCGCACGCGCCTGTCGGACAAGGCCAGGCTGAACTACGACATCCTGGCCGCCGAGATCCAGGCCCAGCTCGACCTCGAACGCTTCCCGGAACACCTGCTGCCGCTGAACCACTTCGACAACCTGCCCAGCAACCTGGCCAACTACGCGAGCGGTACCGGTTCGCAGCCTCTGGAGACGCCGGCGCAATACCGCGCCTACCTGCGCCGCCTCGAGCAGCTGCCGGCCTGGATCGACCAGGCGATCGTCAACATGAAGGAGGGCATCCGTAACGGTGTGGTGCAGCCGAAGATCGTCACGACCCGCATGCTGCCGCAGTTCCAGCAGCTGCGCAGCAAGACGCCGGAGACCAGCGTGTTCTACTCGCCGGCCACGCGCTTCCCGGGCGCTTTTGCGGACAAGGACAAGCGCGAGCTGGGCGCCGGCTACCGCCAGGCTGCCGTCAGGATCGGCCAGGCGCTCGAGCGCCTGTGCGCCTTCCTCGAGAAGGACTACCTGCCGGCTGGCCGCAGCACGGCCGGCTATGGCGCGCTGCCGGACGGCGCCGCCTGGTACCAGGCCCGCATCAGGAACAACACCAACCTCGACCTGCCGCCGGCCCGGATCCATGAGCTGGGCCTGAAAGAAGTCGCGCGCATCCAGGGCGAGATGGCGAAGGTCGCGCCGAAGCTCGGCTACCAGGGCCCGCTGAAGGACTTCCCGCAATGGGTGGCGGCGCAGGCGAAATTCAAACCCTTTACCAGCGAGCAGCAGGTGCTGGAGCGCTACCGCCAGATCTACGGCCAGGTCGAGGCCAGGCTGCCGCAGTACTTCACCCTGCTGCCGAAGGCCAGGCTCGACATCCAGCTCGAACCCGAGCTGACCCGCGCCACCGCCTCCGACCATTACACGCCGGTGGCGGCGGACGGCTCGCATCCGGGCGTGTTCTGGGCCGTGGTGAACGATCCGAAGGACTACGACACGGTGGGCATGGCCACCTTGCTGCTTCACGAAGGCGTGCCTGGCCACCACTTCCACGCCGCGCTGCTGAAGGAATTGCCGCTGCCGGACTTCCGCAAGTTCTTTACCGAGCATCCGAGCGCGGCCGCCTATGCCGAGGGCTGGGCGCTGTACTGCGAGACTTTAGGCCGCGAGTTCGGCTTCTACGACGATCCCGCCTATTACTACGGCCACCTGAACGACGAACTACTGCGCGCGGTGCGCCTGGTGGTCGACACCGGCATGCACGCCCAGGGCTGGTCGCGCGAAAAGGCGATCGCCTATGCGATGGAAAACCTCGGCTACAACGAGGCCCAGGCCGCCAACCAGATCGAGCGCTACATGGTCTGGCCGGGCCAGGCCCTGGCCTACAAGATCGGCGCGCTGAAGATCCTGGAGCTGCGCGCGCGGGCGCAGCAGGCGCTGGGGCCGAAGTTCAGCTATGCGAAGTTCCACGAGGTCGTGCTGGGCGACGGCACCCTGCCGCTGCCCATCCTCGAAGCCCAGGTGCAGCGCTGGATCGACAGCGCCAGGTGATCAGGACGCCGCGTCCGCCGGCGCGGCCTGTTCGGCTTGTGGAGCGACCCGGCGCGCCACCGCATTGCCCAGCGGGCGCAGCGTAAAGCCCAGCACGAAGGCGCAGTTGGCCGAGCCCGGGAACAGGCCGGCCAGCGCCACCGCCAGCAGGGCGATCACGCCGAGGGCGGCCAGCCGGGTGCAGATGGCCACATAGGTGGCTTCATCCATCGGGTGGGCGCACAGCTGCGGATTGCGGTGGATGTGGCGCGCCACCAGCAGCGAGCCGCAGGCGATCAGGATCATCACACCGGAGTAGACGCCCTGCGCCAGCTGCGAGAAGAAATGGCCGTTGACGGCCGACGCGAAGGGCAGCAGGCTGGCGCCGCCCAGCATCAGGATGGTGCGCCACACCAGGCCGCCGTCGACATGCCGCACATGGCTGTAGACGCGGTGGTTGGCGACCCAGAAGATCCCCAGCACGATGAAGCTGACCAGCCAGGAATACAGGTTCGGCAGCAGCTCGACCAGGGCCTCGCGCAACTGGGCGTCGCTCGTCACCCGCAGGTGCTCGGGCAGGCGCAGGTCGATCACGAGCAGGGTCATGGCGACGGCGAAGATACCGTCGACCAGGGCTTCGATGCGGTGCTTGCTGAGCTGGAGGGTGGCGCCCGGCGTGGCGTGGTCCATGTACTGTCCCCGAGGATTGTTATTGTTGAACCGCCAATTCTCGCTTGGCCGCCTCGTCGACGCAAGCCCCCTTGCGGACGAAGCGGCCGGTGAACTTGTCCAGCACCAGGGCCAGGCCGAAGCAGAGCAGCAGCACCGGCAGGTAGACGCTGAAGGTCCAGGCCTGCTCCTTGCCCAGCATCGTACGGTACAGCCCGACCGCGGCCAGCACGACGAACATGTGGGACAGGTAGAGCTCGTAGCTCAGGCTGCCCATGCGCGCCAGCCAGCCCAGGCCAAGGCGCGGGGCCGGCGGATGCGCGTGGAAGGCCAGCAGCAGCGCCGCCGCGCCCAGCACCAGTCCGACCATACCGGACTTGAACAGGTGACGGTGCACCAGCTCGCCCCAGCCCAGGACCATCAGGATGCAGAAGCCGCCGAACAGGGCCAGCGCGCGGGCCTCGCGCGGCGTCGGCCGCCAGCGCCGGGTCAGCAGGGCCGCCAGCACGCCCCAGGCGATCGCCGCCATCCCGGGCAGGTAGGCCTTCTCCCGCCAGACTTCGTCCGCGACCGGCACCAGGGAGCGCAACGGGTTCAAGAGCAGCGCCCAAGCCAGCAGCAAGCCGACCAGCAGGCGCCGCGGCAGCCACAGGCACAGCAGCGGAAAGCCGAGATAGAACACTTCCTCGATCGACAGCGACCACAACACGTCCCAGCCGGCCGGCGCCCAACCGGTGCGGCCTTCGTACCAGTTGAAGGTGAAGCTCAGGCTCGATCCGAGCAGGCCGCCCACGCTCTGCCTGCCTTCGTCGGGGGCGAAGCCGGTCACGCCGGCCAGGGCCAGCGCCGCCAGCACGGCCAGGGTCAGGAACAGCAGCGGCAGGATGCGCAGCGCGCGGGCGCGGTAGAAGCGCCGCAGGTCGACCCGGCCGAGGCTCCCGTCGCGCTCGAGGATGCGGCCTGTAATCAGGAAGCCGGAGATGACGAAGAAGATGAACACCGCTTCGTAGCCGTTGAAGCTGACGGCGTTCAGCAGGCGCTTGGGCAGGTAGTCCTTCAGCAGGCTCGGGCCCAGCGGCAGGCGGAAGGGCAGGGCCAGGTGGTGCACGATCACGAGCAGGATGGCGAGGCCGCGCAGGCAGTCGATGCCGAAGTTGCGGGCCTGGAGGCCAGGAGTGGATTGCGGTGTCATACGGTCCTTGGGATGGCTGCGAGCTCCTGTTCCAGGGCGTCGAGGAAGACCTTGACCCGGGTAGGCAGGTAGCGCCGGGTCGGCATCACGGCCCACACCGACAGGTCTTCCATCCTAGCATCTTCCAGCGTCACGCTGAGCAGTTCGCCCTCGCTGAGTTGCCGGTGCACGTCCCAGTAGGCGAGCATTGCCAGGCCCAGCCCCTGCATGGCGGCAGTCCGCGCGGCATCCACATTGCTGGTCGTGACGCGCGCATTCACCCGCCTGCGCTGCAGCCCGCCGTCGACGATCAGCGGCCAGCGCGGAATGGCATGCAGGACGATGCATTGATGCGCGTCCAGGTCGGCAAGCCGGACGGGCATGCCGTGGCGCTGCAGGTAACGCGGCGAGGCGCAGATCACGCGCGGGTTGCCGACGATGCGCCTGGCCACGAGTTCCGAGTCCTCCAGCGTCGCCACGCGCAGCGCGAGGTCGAGGCCCTGGCCGACGATGTCGACGACGCGGTCGGACAGGTCGAGGTCGACGCGCAGTTCGGGATGCCGCTCCAGCAGCGCCGCCAGCACGGGCAGCACGATCGTCTGGCCGAAGACGCTCGGGGCGGTCAGCCTGAGTACGCCCGAGACGGCGGCCGACGAGGGGCGCAGTTCGCAGCGGGCGCTCTCTTCGGCATCCGCCATCGTGTTTGCAAACGGCAAAAAGGCCTCGCCCTCGGCGGTCAGCGAAATGGCGCGGGTCGTGCGGTGCAGCAGCCTGACGCCCAGCTCGTCTTCGAGCACGGCAAGGCGGCGCGACACCTGCATCGGGCCGATGCCGAGTTGCCGTCCCGCGGCGGACAAGCTGCCGGCGCTCACGGCGGCGAGAAAAATTCGAATATCCGGTATCTGCATCTTAACCTTTTTCGATAAGGCGCCTTCACGCGCGCCAGGCTGTTCGAATCGCGTTCCCGTTCATATCATGCGACTGTGATGCCGCAGTCGTGGCATGCCTTCTTCGAAAGCGAACAGACATGAATAATCATCAGACCGAGATTCTATCGAATTACGTTATGAAAGGCCGGACTTTGAGGAACAGGCTGGCCGTGGCGCCGATGACCAGGGTGACGGCGACCGGGGCCGGCGTCCCGACCCCGGCGATGCGCGACTACTACGCCAGGTTTGCCAGGGGCGGCTTCGGCCTGGTGATCACCGAAGGGTTGTACACCGACAAGGCATTCGCGCAGGGCTACCGGAACCAGCCCGGCATTGCCGACGACGTCCAGGCCCAGGCCTGGGCATCGATCACGAGCGAAATCCAGCGGCATGGTGCGCTGGTGTTCGCGCAGCTGATGCATGCGGGCGCCCTCAGCCAGGGCAATCCCTTCCGCAGCCATACCGTCGCGCCGTCCGCGGTGCAGCCCGCCGGAGAGCAGATGGCCTTCTACTTTGGCGAGGGGCGCTACCCGGTGCCGGCCGAAATCGGCGAACAGGAGATCGCCGAGGCCATCGATGGCTTCGTCCAGTCGGCGATCCGCGCGGTGCGCGTGTCCGGCTTCGACGGCATCGAGATCCATGGCGCGAACGGCTACCTGCTGGACCAGTTCCTGACGGCCCACACCAACTTGCGTACGGACCGCTGGGGCGGCAGCGTGGAGGGCAGGGTGCGCCTGCTGGAAGAGATCGTGAAAGCGGTGAAGGACGCGGTCGGCGGCGAGGTTCCCGTGGGCATCCGACTCTCGCAGGGCAAGGTCAACGACTTCACGGCCAAGTGGCCGGGCCGCGACGCCGATGCCGAGGTCATCTTCGGCACGCTGGCCCGTGCCGGCGCCGATTTCATCCATGTGACCGAATTCGAGGCCTGGCAGCCGGCGTTCGAAGGCGGCGGCGAGAGCCTGGTCGCCCTGGCGCGCCGCTTCGCACCGGGCGTGACCATCATCGCCAACGGTTCCCTGCACGGCATCGAGCGCGCGGAACACGTGCTGGGGCTGGGCGCGGACGTCGTTGCACTGGGCCGGGGCGCGCTGGCGAACCCGGACATGCCCCGCGTCTTCGAGCAAGGGCATGCGCCGCGGTCCTTCGACGGCGCCATCCTGGGGCCGATCGCCGACATCAAGGACTCCGAGCTCGCTTTCGGCGCCGGCGCTTGACGGAATTGAGCGGGACAGGCGTAGAATCGACACCTTCYCGAAGGAGTCCGCCACATGAAACGCTGGTTCCTGCTCGCCGCCTTCGCCGCGGCCGCCACCGCTTCGGCCCACCACGGCTGGAGCGAGTACGACACCGACAAACCGCTGCAGCTCAACGGCATCATCCAGGAAGCGGGCTATGTGCAGCCGCACGGCTGGATCCGTCTCAAGAGCGCCGGCAAGACCTGGCTGGTGGTGCTGGCGCCGCCGGGCCGCATGGAAAGCCACGGATTGCCCAAGGACAGGCTGGCCGCCGGCGCCAGCGCCAGCGTCTACGGGTATCCGCACCGCACCAGGCTTGATGAGATGCGCGCCGAACGCATCACCATCGGCGGCAAGACCACCGAGCTGCGCTGATGCCGCCCGGCGCCGGGCTCGACATTCCGGCCGGTGCTGCGGCCTGGACCGTCTGGCTGGCCGCCACGCCGCCGGCGGCGGCGATGCGCGCCAGCGCCTGGCTGTATCCCGGCATCGAAATCCTTCACATCATCGGCTTTACCGTGCTGGTCGGCGCGCTGGCGATGTTCGATCTGCGCGTGCTCGGCCTCGGCCGCGAGCTGCCGCTGCGCGCGCTGGCGCGCTACCTGCTGCCGTGGTCGGCGGGCGGCATGCTGGTGGTGCTGCCGAGCGGCCTGCTGCTGTTCGCCGCCGAGGCGCCCGACCTGGCCGCCAACCGGGTGTTCCTGCTGAAGCTGGTGCTGATCGCCGTGGCCGGCCTGAACGCGCTGGCCTTCCACCTCGGTCCCTGGCGCGTGGGCGACGGCTGGCCCGGCGGGGCGCCGCTGCGCGCGCGCCTGCACGCGGCGCTGTCGCTGCTGCTGTGGCTGGCGGTGATTGCCTGCGGCCGGCTGCTGGCCTATGTGTAGCATCGAAAATATCGATGATAGGCGGTGAAATAACTCGTTTTTTTTCCGCCGGCCGGGTGTCCATAATGGCTTCCATCGACAACCCGCACAGAAGGAGAACATCATGGAAACTAGCAAACTCTACCCCGTCGGCCGCGCCCTCGTCGGCTCCCTGTTCGTCGTGTCAGGCATCGGCAAGATCCTCGGCTTTGCGGGCGTGGCCGGCTGGATGGCCAGCATGGGCCTGCCGTTCGCCAGCCTGCTGCTGGCCGCCACCGTCGCCCTCGAAGTCGGCGGCGGCCTGGCCCTGGTGACGGGCTTCCAGGCGCGCTGGGCCAGCCTCGGACTGGCCCTGTTCCTGGTGCCGGTCACCTTGATCTTCCACGCTTTCTGGGGCGCCGGCGCGGCCGAGTTCCAGAACCAGCTGAACCACTTCCTGAAGAACGTGGCGATCCTGGGCGCGATGCTGGTGATCTTCGATATTGAACGCCAGCGCGTGCAGGCGAAGGCCGGCGTCGGCATCCTGCGCACCCACGCGGCCTGATCAGGTCCGCGCATCGCGTACAATCGATCGAAAACACGAAGGGGATCATCATGGAAGTGACGACGCACCGCGGCCAGGGACCGCTGCAGCAGGTCATCGAGATCGGGCCGCACCGGCTCCTGACGGACCTGCCGCCGGCACTCGGCGGCGAAGACAGCGGCCCGGAACCGCACGACCTGCTGGCCGCGGCGCTGGCGGCCTGCACCACCCTGACCGTCAGCCTGTACGCCAAGCGCAAAGGCTACGCACTGGACGAGGTGCGGGTCAGCATCAGGCACGGCCAGGAAGGCGAGGCCTATACCCTGCACCGCAGCATCCATTACGTCGGCGCCTTGAGCGAGGAAGAAAAGCAGCGCCTGACGGACATCGCCAACAAGTGCCCGGTCCACAAGACCCTGTCCGGGCAGATCCAGATCACCACGGAGGCAATCTAAATGGAACTCGACCAACATGACGCTGACAGCATGCTGGAAACCATCGTGGTGCCGCGCACCCACGACCTGGGCGGCGGTTTCGAAGTCAGGCGCGCGCTGCCGCACCGCGACCGCCGCATGGTCGGCCCCTTCGTCTTCCTCGACCAGATGGGCCCCCACGTGTTCGACGCCGGCACCGGCATCGACGTCCGTCCGCACCCGCACATCGGCCTGTCCACCGTGACCTATCTGCTGGAAGGCGAGATCTCGCACCGCGACAGCCTCGGCACGGTGCAGGACATCCGGCCCGGGGCGGTGAACTGGATGACGGCCGGGAAGGGCATCGTCCACTCCGAGCGCACCGGTCCGCTGGTGCGCGCCCAGGGCTCGACCCTGCATGGCCTGCAGTGCTGGGTCGCGCTGCCGAAGGCGAAGGAAGAGAACGATCCGAGCTTTTCGCACATCGGCGCCGGCGAACTGCCGATCATCGACGGCGACGGCGCCAGTGCCCGCATCATCGCCGGCGAATACTTCGGCAAGCGCGCCCCGGTGCCGGTCGAATCGCCGCTGTTCTACGTCGACCTGGCCCTGCAGCCCGGCGCCCGCATCGGCATGCCGGCCGAATATGCGGAACAGGCGCTGTACGTGGTGGAAGGGACGCTCGACCTCGGCCGCGACGGCAGCTTCGGTCCCGGCCAGCTGCTGGTGCTGAAGCCTGGTGCGGCGGTGACCCTCGCCGCCGGCAATGGCGCCGGTGCGCGCGTGATGCTGCTGGGCGGCGAGCCGATGGATGGTCCGCGTTACCTGACCTGGAACTTCGTCTCCAGCTCGGCCGACCGCATCGAGCAGGCCAAGGAAGACTGGCGCGAGATGCGCTTCCCGAAGGTGCCGGGCGAGACCGAGTTCATTCCGCTGCCGGATCTGCCCGGGCGGCCGGTGCGCTATCCGTGATCAGTCGCCGTCGTGCCCGCGCAGGCGGGGATGACCTTACGACAGCGGCGGCTTGAGCGCGGCCTGCACGGCACCAAGAATGCGTTCCGACAGCGCCGGATCCGCCACCGCGCGCGACAGCGTCAGCGCGCCGACCAGTGCGGCCAGCGCCACCAGGCCCTGGTCGTCGACCGCGGGGCCGAGCTTGCAGTCCTCCAGGCGCTGCGCCATGTTCAGGGCCAGGCCGTCGGTGGTGGCGCTGGGCTGGCCGCGCAGGCCGAGTTCGGCGCACAGGCTGGGCAGGGGGCAGCCGGCGCCCGGATCGTCGCGGTGGCGCGGCGACAGGTAGCTCGCCAGGAAGGCGCGCAACCCCTCCGGCGACGGCGGATCCCGCCACGTTTCCCTGGCCTGCTCGACCGCCGCTTCGAGCGAGGCCTCGACCAGCGCTTCCTTCGACGCGAAGTGGGCATAGAAGCCGCCATGGGTCATGCCCAGCGCCTTCATCAGGGGCACCAGGCCGGTGCCGTCGATACCGTCGCGGCGGAAGCGGCGCGCGGCTTCGTCGAGGATGCGCCGGCGCGTCTCGGCCTTGTGGTTCTGCGAATAGCGCATGCGTGTGGTTTGGATTAGTTGCCGTACTGAAATTGTAAAACTTTTGACAGCATCAGGCAAACATTCGTCCATCAGCGTCAGTGGCGCCGCACGGCATGTTCCCGCAGATAGGCGGCGCAGTCCTCGGCGCTCAGCGGTTTGCTGTAATAAAAACCCTGGATCTGGTCGCAGCCGGCGGCGCGCAGGCCATCGAGCTGTTCCTGCAGCTCGACGCCCTCGGCGATCACTTCCAGGTGCAGGCTGTGGGCCATGGCGATGATGGCCTTCACCATCGCCATCGATTCCACGCTCTCGTGCATGTCCTGGACGAAGGAGCGGTCGATCTTCAGCTTGTCGACCGGCAGGCGCTTCAGGTAGCTGAGGCTCGAATAGCCGGTGCCGAAGTCGTCGATGCTGAGGCTCACGCCGAGTCCGCGCAGACGCGCCATCAGGTCGGCGCTGCGTTCCGGGTTCTGCACCGAGGTGCTCTCGGTGAGTTCCAGTTCCAGGTCGCCCGGCTGCAGTTCGGCATCGCGCACCACGGTGTCGACACAGCCGACGATGTCGGTGCGGTGGAACTGGCGCGCCGACAGGTTGACCGCCACCGGCACCCCGGGCAGGCCGGCTGCGCGCCAGGCCCGGCACTGGTCGGCGGCGCTTTTCAGCACCCATTCGCCGATCTCGACGATCAGCCCGGCCTCTTCGGCCACCGGAATGAATTCGACCGGCGAGATCAAGCCGTGGGTCGGGTGGCGCCAGCGCAGCAGCACTTCCAGTCCGGCCACCGAGCCGTCCTTCAGCGCGATCTTCGGCTGGTACAGCAGGAACAGCTCCTTGTGGTCGAGGGCGGCGCGCAGCTGGCTTTCCAGCGTCAGCTTGCGGTTGAAGGCCTGCTTGAGCTCTTCCGAGAAGTGCTGGATCTGGCCGCCGCCCAGCAGCTTGGCGCGGCGCATGGCGAGGGCGGCGTTGCCGAGCAGGGCGTCGGCATGGTCGCCGTCGTGGGGGAAGATCGCGTAGCCGATGCTGCAGGTGAGGGGAATCGCGCCGCCGCCCGGGTTCTTGAACTCGTGGTGCACCGCCTGGGCCAGCTGGCGCAGGCGGTCGCGCGCCACGCTGTCGTCGCCGAGGCCGGGCAGCAGCACCACGAATTCGTCGTTGCCGACCCGCGCCAGCAGGTCGCCGGGCCGCAGCACGCCCTGCAGGCTCCAGGTAACCGACACCAGCGCCTGGTCGCCGGCATGGTGGCCGAGGGCTTCGTTCAGGCGCTTGAACTTGTCGAGGTTGATCGAGGCCACCAGGGTCTGCGTGCCCTGGCTGCGCCAGTCGTCGAGGCCCTGGGCGATGATGCGCGCCAGCGCCTGGCGGTTCGACAGCCCGGTCAGCTGGTCGTGATTGAGCAGGAATTCGACCTGGCCGGCGGCCGCGCTCAGCTCGGGGTCGGCGCCGTCCTGCGGCACGTGCGCGTACAGGGCCTGGGCCGCGCTGGCGAGCTGGCGGTGGTGGATCAGCTGCTCGACCATGCGCGCGAGATCGCGCAGCACGTCGAGATCGCCGGCGTTCAGCCGGCGCGGTTTGGTGTCGAGCACGCACAGGGTGCCGATCGGCATGCGCTCGACCGAGTACAGCGGTACCCCGACGTAGAAGCGCACGTGCGGCTCGCCGGTCACCAGCGGATTGTCGCGAAAGCGCGGGTCTTTGGTCGCGTCGCCCACCACCAGCGGCTCGTGTTCGAGGATGGTGTGGCCGCAGAAGGAGATGTCGCGCGCGGTCTCGGTGGCTTCGAAGCCGCAGCGGGACTTGAACCACTGGACATCCTTGTCGACCAGCGACACCAGCGCGGTCGGCGCATTCAGCAGGCGCGCCGCCATGCGTGTGATGCGGTCGAAGGCTTCTTCGGGCGCGCTGCCCAGCAGGCGGGTGGCGTGCAGGGCGGTCAGGCGGCGCGCTTCGTCGACGGGGATGTCTGGAATTTGCATTCGGCCTCGCTTGGTGAATCGGGTGCTGTCGAGGCCATTCTGCCATGCGAACCGAACTGGAGCAGAGGCAAGGGTGCGCCATCTACACGATTGACTTTATCTTACGGGCCTGCTTGCGATAACATCCATAACGGTGCCCCGCACGCGGAGATGGAGACTGAGATGAAAGCGATCGTTACCGGCCATACGAAAGGCCTAGGCGCGGCACTGGCGCGCAACCTGCTGGCGCGCGGCGTACCGGTGCTGGGCCTGGCCCGCACCCGCTCCGACGAACTGGCGCAAAACTGGCCCGAGCTGTTCGAGGAGGTCGAACTCGACCTCGCCGACGGCCCCGCGCTGGTCGACTGGCTCGACCGCAAGGACCTGAGCGATTACCTGGACGGCACCGGCGCCGTACTGCTCCTCAACAATGCGGGAATGGTGAGTCCGGTCGGCCCTCTCGAAGCCCAGGATCCGCGCGCGGTGCTGCGCGCGGTGACCCTGAACGTGGCCGCGCCGATGGCGCTGGCGGCGGCGGTGGTGCGCGCCAGCGACGGCGGCCAGAAGCGCATCATGCACATCTCCAGCGGCGCCGGGCGCCATGCCTATCCCGGCTGGAGCGTGTATTGCGCCACCAAGGCGGCCCTCGACCACCATGCGCGCGCGGTGCTGATGGACGCCGAGCAGGACGTCCAGATCTGCAGCCTGGCGCCGGGCGTGATCGACACCGGCATGCAGGCCGAGATCCGCGGCACCCCCGAAGACCGCTTCCCGATGCGCCAGCGCTTCGTCGACCTCAAGGAGACCGGGACCCTGCTCGACCCCGACGAATGCGCCGAGCAGCTGGTCGACTACCTGCTCGGCAAAAGCTTCGGCGACGAGGTCGTGGCCGACCTGCGTACGGTCGCCGTCAAAGCCTAGGCCGCCGGCGCCGGCGGAATCTGCAGGCCGCGCGCCACCGCCGGCCGCGCCACGAAGGCGGCCAGCACCCGCGCGACGTTCCTGAACTCGTCGAAGCCCACCAGCTCGCGCGCGCCGTAGAAACCGATCAGGTTGTTCACCCACGGGAAGGTGGCGATGTCGGCGATCGTGTACTCGTCGCCCATGATCCAGCTGCGGCCCTCCAGGTGCCGGTCCAGCACGCCGAGCAGGCGCTTCGATTCGGCCGCGTAGCGGTCGCGCGGGCGCTTGTCCTCGTAGTCCTTGCCGGCGAACTTGTGGAAGAAGCCGACCTGGCCGAACATCGGGCCGATGCCGCCCATCTGGAACATCAGCCACTGGATGGTCTGGTAACGCAGCGCCGGATCGCTTGGGAGCAGCTTGCCGGTCTTTTCGGCCAGGTAGAGCAGGATGGCGCCGGATTCCCACAGCGGCAGCGGCTGGCCGCCCGGACCGTCGGGATCGAGGATGGCGGGAATCTTGTTGTTCGGGTTCAGCGACAGGAATTCCGGCGACAGCTGGTCGTTCTTGTCGAAGGCGACGCGATGCACCTCATAGGGCAGGCCGATCTCCTCCAGCATGATCGCGGCCTTCACCCCGTTCGGCGTCGGCAGCGAATACAGCTGCAGGCGCTCGGGATGCCGGGCGGGCCATTTGCGGGTGATTGGGAACTTGCTCAGGTCGGTCATTGTCGTCTCCCTCGGGGTGATTGGTCGGTATTGATTGTACTCAAGATACGTCTGCGGCGTGGGTGGGACTATCCATGAATGGATGAGCTCCTGCGCTATTACGAAGAAGAGTTGGGCCTGTTCGGACAGTTCGCGCGCGAATTCCGCGCCCGCTATCCGAAACCGGCCAGCGAGCTGCACCTGGCCGGCGAGACCTACGAAGACCCCAGCGTCGCCCGGCTGATCCAGTCGGTGGCCCTGATGAGCGCGCGGATCCGCAAACGCCTCGACGACGACTATCCCAAGTTTACCGAATCGCTGCTGGAAAGCCTGTATCCGCACTACCTGCGGCCCATGCCTTCGCATACCATCGTCCAGGTGGGCGGCCGCGGCGATGCCGAACGGCCCGATGCCCCGCTCCTGCTGCCGCGCGCGACCATGCTGCGCACCAGCGCCCGCGACGACAGCGTGTGCCAGTTCCGCACCGTCTACGACGTCCTGCTGGCGCCGCTGCGGGTGGCGCAGCTGGGCTTTGCGCCGCTGGCGACGAGCCCGCGCTCGTTGCGCCTGCCGCGCGGCGCCGCCAGTGCGATCGGCATCGTCATCGACACCCCGGGACCGCGCCCGCTGGCGGATATCCTGCCGCCGCGTCTGCGCCTGTTCGTCGACGGCGAAGCGTCCACGCGCGCGGCCCTGATCGACGCGCTGTTCCTGAAGGCCAGCTGCGCCTTCGTCCAGGCCGGCGGCGAGGCTGCCTGGCTGCCCTTGCCGGCAGTGCCGCTGGCGCTGGCCGGCTTCGACGAGGCCGACGCCATGATTCCCTTCCCGGCGCGCTCGCATCCGGCGCTGCGCCTGCTGAGCGAATACTTCTGCTATCCCGAGAAGTTCAGCTTCCTCGACCTCGACACCACGGCCCTGCGCACGCTGCTGCCGCCGCGCTGCACCGGGTTTACGCTGCACGTGGTGCTGAATGGCCTGGCCGCCGATTCGGACGCCGCGCGCCTGCTGGCCGGGATCGGGCCCGGCAACCTGCTGCCGGCCTGCACCCCGGTCATCAACCTGTTCCCGAAGGCCGGCGTGCCGCTGCAGCTGTCCTATACCAGCGCCGACTACCCGCTGCTGGCCGACGGTTTCCATGCGGCCGACTACGAGATCCACAGCGTCGACGCGGTGCGCCTGGTGCGCGAAGGCGCCGGCCCCGGCAGCGTGACCCATTTCGCGCCCCTGTACGCGGCCAACGGCGCCGAGGACCAGGAGAGCCGGACCCATTACTGGATCACGCGGCGCGACCATGCGGTGGCCGCCGTCAGCCCCGGCCACGAGATGCGCATCGCCCTGATCGACGCCGACTTCCGCACCACCCAAACGGAAGGTGCGCCGGGGTGCCGGACCACGCTCTCCACCATGCTGACCTGCACCAACCGCGACCTGCCGGCCCGGTTGCGCTACGGCGATTCCCAGGGCGACCTGCGCACCGACGAGCTGTCCAGCGTGGCGCCGATCCGCATGCTGCGCAAACCCAGTCCCAGCTACCGCTTCGGCACCACCAAGGGCGCGCACTGGCGCCTGATCTCCCACCTGTCCCTCAACCACGCGAGCCTGACGATGGCCGGCCTGGACGACTTCCGCAAGATGCTGGCCCTGTACGACCTGCCGCGCTCGCCGGCCGCGCAGCGCCTGATCGCCGGCATCCAGGGCCTCGAGCACGGCGCCGTGCGCGCCTGGGTCCGTACCGCGCCGGTCTCGACCCTGATGCCGGGCATCGGCATCCGCATGACAGTGGACGAGGAAGCCTTCACCGGCAGCAGCCTGTTCGTGTTCGCCAGGGTGCTCGACCATTATTTCGCCCTCAACGGGCAGCTCAACTGCTTCACCCGGCTGCAGGTGGTGTCGCGCCAGACCGGCCAGGAAATCCTTGCATGCGAACCCCGCCACAGCAGCCAGCCGCTGGGCTGATCGAACGCCTGCTGGCCGAGCCGCAGCGCTTCGAATTCTTCCAGGCGGTGCGGCTGCTGCTGCTGTGGCTGGGCGAGCAGGGCGTGCCGCCGCGGCGGGCGCTGGAACGCCACCTGCGCTTCCGCAACAGCCTGGCGCTCGGCTTCCCGGCCGGCCAGGTCGAGGCGATCGCGCCGGCGGGACTGGCGCCCGGCCTGCCGCCGCAATTCTACCTGATCCCGACTTTCATGGGCCTGCTGGGCGCCCACGGTGCGCTGCCGAGCCACGTCACCGAGCGCATCGCGGCCTGGGAATCGAGCCAGGCGGAGGTCCAGCTGGCGGAAGCGCCGCGCGCCTTCCTCGACATCTTCACCACCCGCATGCTTGCCCTGTTCTACGGCGCCTGGCGCAAATACCGGATCGAGCATGCCGTGTCCGGGCCGGAGGCCGGAGACGGCTTCCTGCCGCTGCTGCTGGCGCTGGCCGGCTTCGCACCCGGCGAGCCGCACCAACAGGTGGAGGACGCCACCCTGGCGCGCTATGCCGGCGTGCTCCGGCAGCGCCCGGCCTCCGGCGTGGTGCTGGCCAGGGTGCTGTCCCACCACTTCGGGGTGCCGCTCCGGCTGCAGGAGGGGATCGGCCACTGGGATGCGCTGGCCCCGGACGAGCAGAGCGTGCTGGGCGGCGAGGTGGGCAGCGCGGCGGGCAGGCCGGGCGCGGTGCTGGGCCAGGCCGCGGTGCTGGGCCGGCGCTGCTGGCGTCCCGACCTGCGCGTACGGGTGCGTATCGGCCCCTTGCGGCGCGCCGAGTTCGAGCGCTTCCTGCCGCACGCGCCGGGCGCCATGGCCCTGCGCACCATGCTCGGCCTGTTCGCCGCGCCGACCCTCGGCTACGAGGTGGTGCTGGTGCTGGCGCGCAGCGAACCGCGTCCCGTGCAACTGGCCGGCTGCCCGCAGCGCCTGGGCCGGGACAGCTTCCTGATCACCAGGCCGCCGGCCCGGGACCGCGCCGACATGGTCTACGGCATGCGGCCGATGGCGCCGCTGCCGGATACGCCCGCGGCATTCCCTTTCGAGGACATGGCGGACGGGGCTTGACCTTCCCATCGTGGGAAGGATTATCCTGTCGTTAAATGACAGGAGCAATCATGGAAACGATGGAATCGCCGGCCGAGCTGCAGCTCGCGGTACGCGGCATGACCTGCGCGTCCTGCGTGGCGCGCGTCGAGAAGGCATTGAAGAAAGTCCCCGGCGTCGACGACGCCAGCGTCAACCTGGCCACCGAGCAGGCGACCGTGCACGGCGCGGCCCTGGATGCCGACGCCATCGTCGCCGCCGTTGCGCAGGCCGGCTACGAAGCGGCGCCGCTGCGGCGCGGCCAGCGCCATGTGCCGGAAGACGAGGGCAAGACGGGCCTGCCGTCCTGGTGGCCGGTGGCCGCCGCCGCCATCCTCAGCCTGCCGCTGGTGCTGCCGATGTTCGGCCAGCTGTTCGGCACCGACACCGCCCACGGCTGGATGCTGCCGGGCTGGATCCAGCTGCTGCTGGCGACTCCGGTCCAGTTCTGGCTGGGCGCGCGCTTCTACCGCGCCGGCTGGAAGGCGCTGCGGGCCGGTTCCGGCAATATGGATTTGCTGGTGGCGATCGGCACTTCGGCGGCCTATGCGCTGTCGGTCTATCAGCTGGTCACCGTCCCGGCCGGCGAGCGCATGCCCCACCTGTATTTCGAATCCTCGGCGGTGGTGATCACCCTGGTGCTGCTCGGGAAGTGGCTGGAAGGCCGGGCCAGGCGCCAGACCGTCGAGGCGATCCGCGCACTGGAATCGCTGCGCCCGGAGTCCGCCCTGGTGCGGCGCGGCGGCCAGGACCTAGAGATCCCGCTGGAAGCGCTGCACGCCGGCGACGTGATGGTGGTGCGGCCCGGCGAGCGCGTGCCAGCCGACGGCCGCGTGCTCGAAGGCGGCAGCCACCTGGACGAATCCCTGCTTACCGGCGAGAGCCTGCCGGTGGCGCGGACCACGGGCGAGCCCGTGCTGGGCGGCGCCGTCAATGGCGAAGGACTGCTGCTGGTCGAGGCGACCAAGATCGGTACCGACGCCATGCTGGCCCACATCATCCGCATGGTCGAGGATGCGCAGGCGGTCAAGGCGCCGATCCAGCGCCTGGTCGACCGCGTCAGCGCCGTGTTCGTGCCGGCGGTGCTGCTGATCTCCCTGGTCACCTTGCTCGGCTGGGGCCTGGCCACGGGCGACTGGCAGCAGGCCCTGCTGAACGCGGTGGCGGTGCAGGTGATCGCCTGTCCCTGCGCGCTGGGCCTGGCGACGCCGACCGGGATCATGGTCGGCACCGGCGTGGCGGCGCGCCACGGCATCCTGATCAAGGACGCCCAGGCGCTGGAGACGGCCCACGCGGTGCGCACCGTGGTGTTCGACAAGACCGGCACCCTCACCGAAGGCAAGCCGCGGGTGGTGGCGGTCGAAGGCGGCGATGCGCTGCTGGAGCTGGCCTGGGCCGTCCAGCAGTACAGCGAGCACCCGCTGGCGAAGGCGGTGGCGCAGGCGGCCGAGGAACGCGGACTGCGTCTGCCGGCCGCCTTTGACGCCGGCGCCTTGCCGGGGCGCGGCGTGCGGGCGCGGGTCGGCGCCGCGAAGGTTTATCTCGGCAACCGCCGCCTGATGCAGGAGACCGGCGCCGGCATCGGCCTCTGGGAAGCTGCCGCGCGCCGCCACGAAGCGGATGGCCGTACCGTGTCCTGGCTGGCCGTGGAAGAGGGTGGAAAGGTGGATGTGCGCGGCCTGCTGGCCTTCGGCGACCGCCTGAAGCCGACCAGCGCAGCCGCCATCGCCCGCCTGAAGGCGATGGGCGTGGATGCCGTCATGCTCACCGGCGACAACCAGGGCGCGGCGGCGCTGGTGGCGCGCGAGCTGGGCCTGAGCCGCTACGTGGCCGAGGTGCTGCCGGCCGACAAGGCTGCCACCGTGCGCGCGCTGATGGCCGGTAATGGTGGCGGTGGCGGTGGCGATAAACGGGGCGGCAAGGTGGCGATGGTCGGCGACGGCATCAACGACGCCCCGGCCCTGGCCGCGGCCGACGTCGGCATCGCGATGGCCGGCGGCACCGACGTCGCCATGCACACGGCCGGCATCACCCTGATGCGCGGCGACCCGCTGCTGGTGGCGGACGCCATCGCGATCTCGTCCGCGACCTACCGCAAGATCCGCCAGAACCTGGGCTGGGCCTTCGTCTACAACGTGGTCGGGATCCCGGTCGCGGCGCTGGGCCTGCTCAATCCGATATTGGCTGGGGCGGCGATGGCCCTCAGCTCGGTCAGTGTGGTCACCAATGCCTTGCTGCTGCGGCGCTGGACGCCGGAGCAGCGTGAAGTAGCCGTAGCACCCGTTTCAAGTGTTTCAAACGTTTCAACCGTTTCAACCCAAGGAGAACCGACGATGTATCAACTGACTGTAGAAGACATGAGCTGCAAGCACTGCGTGGGCCGCGTGACCAAGGCCGTCCAGGAAGTCGACCAGGACGCCAAGGTCGACATCGACTTGCCGACCAAGAAGGTGAAGATCGACAGCAGGGCCGATCTGGACCGGATTGCGCAGGCGATCGACGCGGCCGGCTATCCGGTGAGCGCGCGCTCCTGATGCTTGCCGGCGCTGGCCCTTGAGCGAATGTCGCCCGATCGACCAGTGCGGCAGAAAATTGCCAGTTATGTAAAATTGGCGAGAATGCAAATTTCCCAACCAGCACACGAAAGGCGCGCACATGGCCAAGACCGACCTGTCGAACTACAACCTTGCCGAGCTCAAGGGTCTGCAATTCGATATCGAGAAAGAGATCAAGTCCCGCCAGAAGGATGAGGTGCGCAAGGCGCGCGAGCAGATCCTGGCGATTGCCCAGGACGTCGGCGTGCCGGTGTCGGACCTGATCGCGAAAGCCGGCGGCGCCAGGAAAGGCGGCAATGGCCAGCAGGGCGAGGCGCGCTTCCGCAACCCGGCCGACAAGTCGCAGACCTGGACCGGCCGCGGCCGCCAGCCGAAGTGGATTGCCGAGGCCCTGGCCGGCGGCAAGTCGCTGGACGATTTCCGGGCTTAATTTGAGGACGAGCCTGTCGTATCATACGGCCTTCGACAATGGATAGGTATTTATGAACTTCGAAGACGTAGCGGCGGCGGCCGGTAAGCTCCAGGCCGGCGGCACGCCGGTGACCATCGACGCGGTGCGCGACGCCATCGGCGGCGGCTCCGCCAGCGCCATCTCCCGCCATCTGGCCGACTGGCGCGCGGCCAACGAAACCCCGCCCGAGCCGCCGAAAGCCGAGCTGCCGCAGAACCTGGTCGCCGAACTGGCGCGCTGGGCCCAGCAGTTCGCCGAAGAGGCGGGCACCGGCACGCGCGCCGCGCTGGCCCGTCACGAGGAAGAACTGGAAGCCCTGCGCGAAGCCGGCGATGCCCTCGAGACCGAGCGCGGCGAGCTGCAGCAGCAGCTGGGCGAGCTCACGGCTGCCCGCGACGACGCCCTGGTCTCGGTGGCCGAGCGCGACGAGGAAATCGAGCGCCTCAACGCCGAGCTGCGCAATGCAAAGCAGGTGGCGATGGAGGCCCTGGTCGGCAAGGCCAAGGACCAGCTGGCGATCGAGGGCAAGGATGCCCAGCTGGCGGACCTGCGGACCCAGCTGGAGAAAGGCGTGGCGCAGAATGCGACGCTGTCGGATGCCCGCCTGGCTGCGGAGATGGAACTGGTCGGCGCCAAGACGGCGCGCGACAGCCTGGAAGCCGAAAACGCGGAGCTGCGCGCCCAGGTCGCGGCGCTGCGCAAGAAGGGCTAACCGGCTCCGGCGCCTCCCCGGCGGCCTGGCCGGAGGTGGCGGCCGAGCGCGTGATGAACTTCGCTGCGATGCTGGCCAGGATCGCCAGGGTTCCAATAGTTGCCATCAAGGCCTCGAGCATGGCGTCCTCGCATCGTATCAATGGTGCAGAAGGGCGGGTGCGTATGTCTTTAGGAAGAATACCAGCGTGATGCAGGCGGTGGCGCATAGGGTCATCGCACGTATCACCCTGGCCGGCGCGCGCCGTCCGACGTGGGCGCCGCCGTAGCCGCCGATGACGGCGCCGGCCAGCATCGCCAGCGTCTCTGGCCAGCGCACCGCGCCGGCGGCGATGAAGGCCAGCACCGCCACCGTGTTCGCCGCGCTGACCAGCAGCGTGCGCGGGGCGTTCAGGCGCTTCAGGTCGCTGTTGTCGAGCAGTCCCCACACGGCGATCATCATGATCCCGACCGCCCCGCCAAAATACCCGCCGTAGACGCCCAGCGCGAACTGCACCGCCAGCACCGCATGCGTGTGGATGTGCCAGCGCGCCCGCAGGACTTCGCCGGCGCGCCGCCCGAAGGCCAGCGCCAGCGAGGCCACCAGCAGCAGCCAGGGCAGCACGAAGCTGAAGGCCGCGGACGAGGTCTTCAGCAGCAGGACCGCGCCCAGCAGGCCGCCGCACAGGGTCGCCGGCAGCAGGGAACGCAGCGGCACCGGGCCGACCGATACCGAGCCGTCGCGGTAGGCCCAGGCGCTGGCCAGGCCGCCGGGGAAGAGGGCGACCGTGCTCGACGTGTTCGCCTGGACCGGAGGCACACCGGCCGCGATCAGCGCCGGCAGGCTGACGAAGGAGCCGCCGCCGGCCAGCGCATTCATCGCACCGGCCACGATTCCCGCGGAAAAGGTCAAGATCATCGCATTCATGCAAGGATCTTAGAGGCCGGGCGGCGCCTTCGCAATCTGGCAATACCAGGGGCAGCCTTCGGAAAATCCGAAGGCTAATGGCCGCTGTGGCCTCCGCCGCGCTTGACGGTCGCCACCGGTTCATCCGGTGCCGCCGGCGTGGCCGGCGCCCGCACCGTCTCCGGCGGCGCCCCCGTCCACTCCCGCGCCACCGTGCCCGCCGGATGCCGGTACCAGCCCGGATCGCGGTAGTCGCCGCGGGCCAGGCCTTCGCGCACCTTGATCATGGTGAACATGCCGCCCATTTCGATCTCGCCGAAGGGACCTTTGCCATCCATCATCGGCAGCGTGTTCTCCGGCAGCGGCATGCGCATGCCGCCCATCGAGCCGCCTTTCTCGCCCATCACCATATAGCCGGGCACCAGGTCGTTGATCTTCCTGGCCACGCCGCGGTGGTCGACGCCGATCATGTTCGGCACCTGGTGGCCCATCGCGTTCATGGTGTGGTGGGATTTATGGCAGTGGAAGGCCCAGTCGCCGGGGGCGTCGGCATGGAACTCGATCGCGCGCATCTGGCCCACGCCGATGTCGACCGTGACTTCCGGCCAGCGCGCCGCCGGCGGAATCCAGCCGCCGTCCGTTCCGGTGATCTCGAAGCGGTGGCCGTGGATGTGGAAGGGGTGGTTGGTCATCGACAGATTGCCGATACGGATGCGCACGCGGTCGTCGCGTCGAACCACCATGGCATCGGTGCCGGGGAAGGCGCGGCTGTTGATGGTCCAGATATTAAAGTCGAGCATGGTGTTCACGTTCGGCGTGTAGCCGCCCGGCTCGATGTCGTAGGCGTTCAGCAGGAACACGAAGTCGCGGTCCACCGCGTGCTGGCGCGGGTCCTTCGGATGCGTGACCCAGGAACCCATCATGCCCATCCCGATCTGCGCCATCTCGTCGGCGTGCGGGTGGTACATGAAGGTGCCGGCATAGCGCGCCACGAATTCATACACATAGGTCTTGCCCGGCGCGATGGCAGGCTGGCTCAGGCCCGCCACGCCGTCCATTCCGTTCGGCAGGAACTGGCCGTGCCAGTGGATGCTGGTCGCTTCCGGCAGTTTATTGGTGACGAAGATGCGCACGCGGTCGCCCTCGACCACTTCGATGGTCGGCCCCGGGCTCTGGCCGTTGTAGCCCCACAGATTCGCTTTCATGCCGGGTGCGATCTCGCGCACTACCGGCTCGGCTACCAGGTGGAACTCCTTGACGCCGTCCTTCATGCGCCAGGGCAGGGTCCAGCCGTTCAGGGTGACGACCGGGTTGTAGGGACGCCCGTTCGGCGGGCTAAGGGGCGGCGCGGTGCCGGCCGAACTCTGTTGCGGGGCTTCGGGGATGGCGGCGGCTGCGGCCTTGCTGACCAGCGATGCGCCGACCATGGCGGCGCCGGCGCCGCTGAGGAAATTCCTGCGGGATGTCATTCTGCGTGTTCCTTGACGTGATCCTTGTGATCCTGTTGTTCGAGCCGCATGCCGAGCGAGGCTTCGAGCGTCGCATGGGCGGTCCAGAACTCCTTCATTGCCTCGATATAGGCCGAGACCGCGTTCGCCTGTTCGCGCGAATCGACCAGCAGCTCGCGGGTCGACAGCAGCATGCCGTTGTAGCGCAACAGGACTTCCTTCGAGATCCGCTTGCGCAGCGGGATCACGGTATCGCGGTAATGCGCGGCGACGTCGTAGGCGCTGCGGTAGTCGAGATAGCTCTCGCGGGCTTCGCTGCGCGCCGTGACGGCGGTCTGGGCGACGCGGTTCACCGCCTGCATGTAGACGCCCTCGGCCCGCGCCACCCGTGCGCCGCCCCAGTCGAACAACGGCAGTTCCAGCGTGAGCTCGTAGCCGCGCGCGCTCGGTGCGCCGGTCGTGGTGTCGTTCACGAAGCCGAGGTCGAGCACGTTGACGAAGCGGGTCGTCCTGGTCAGCCCGAGATTGGCGGCGGTGGCCTCGGCATCCAGCCTGGCGGCCTGCACGTCGAGGCGCTGGGACAGGGCGAGGCGCTCGACGTCGACCAGGCTGGCCGGCGCGGCGGGCAGTTCGGGCAGGTGCGCGGGCAGGCTGTACTGCGCGTCCTTGCCCCACAGGCCGAGCAGGCGGGTGAGCTTTTCGCGCGCCGCCACGGCCGTCTTGCCTGCGCGTGCCAGGGCGGCGCCGGTCTCGGCGTGGAAGAGCTGTTCGCGCGCCAGGTCGAGCTGGCTCATATTGCCCACCCTGGCCATGCGTCCGGCCAGTTCTGCGCTGGCCTCGGCCGCCGCATCGACCTGGCGCGCATACTCGAGCGCCTGGTTCGCCGCCACCGCCTCGACCCAGGCGATGCGGGTGTCGCGCGCATGCCGTTCGATCTCGCGCGCCACTTCCAGCTTGACCTGCTCGAAGCGCTGCGCCTCAAGGCGGGAGGCCAGCGGCAGGGTCAGCAGCCTGACCAGGTTGACGGTGAAGGTGCGCTCGATGGCGATATCGCCGGCGTTCGACACGTGCTTGAAGTCGAGCACCGGATTCGGCAGGCGGCCGGCCTGGGCCAGGTCGGCCTGGGCGATGCCGACCTTCCAGTAGCTCGCCTGCAGGCCGGGATTGGCCAGCACGGCCACCTTGACGGCATCGTCCATGCCGAGCGGCTTGCCCAGCATGGCCTGCACCGATTGCGCCAGTTCGCGGACGGCGGCATCGTCGCGCGCCAGGCGCGGTTCGGCCCCGATGTGGCTGTGCGCGGTGCCGGCCACGCTGCCGAAGCCGCCGTCCGGCGCCACCGTCGTGCAGCCGGCCAGGACGGCCAGCGCCAGCGGGGCGCCCAACAGTTTGAAACTCATGGTGTCTCCTTCGGCATCTTCATCTTGTCCATCTTGTCCATTTTGTCCATGCAGGGGCAGGATGCGCAGCAGGACATCTTGCCGTCGCCGGACTTGTTCCCGGAACCGCATTGCATGGCGTCGCCTTCCTTGCCGCCGGCCGGCTTGCACATTGCCGGCGCGGCGGGGCTCTGCATTCCCTGCATGCCCTGCATGCCCTGCATGGCCGCGTGGTCGTGCCCGCCGTGGCCACCCATGCCTTTCATGGTCAGCGACATCGAATTGGTGGCGGCCACGGTGTCGTTGGCGCGGGTCCAGTTGCGGTCCGGGCTGGTCTCGGGCGCCGCCTCGGGCTGGTGGCCGAGGACGGACTGGTATTGAGTGGCCGGCACGGCGGCCTGGGGATCGGCAGCGGCGGCCGCGGCCTGCCGGGCGTGAGCGTGGACGCCGGCCATGGCCAGCAGCAGGCAGGCGCAAGCGCTTGCCAGGGATGATTGGTGTTTCATGCGAACCTCGTCGAAATGCGTGATGACAGCCGTTGGCCCACAGGGCGACGGCGCGTGAAATCAGGCGACGAAGCTAGTGGGAGGTCGTTCGAGGAGGACCGGATCGACGCTCGGCAGGTGGCAGGCGCGGAAGGGAATCAGCATGGTGCTGGGTGGGGCCAGCGCCGGTGATGCGGGCAGGCTGGGCGCCATCGCGGCGCCCACGCAGCAGGCGGCGCAAGTGCCGCACTTGCCTTTTTCATGGCCGGCCACTGCCTTGTGGTCGTGATGCTGGCCATCCATCGACCCCTGCGCCAGCTGCTGGTGGCAGGGCGGCTGCTGCACCGGCGCGGCGGGCAGGCGCATGCTTGCCGAAGCGAATGCCTGGAAGGGCAGCGCCAGCAGCAGGTAACACACGAGCAGCAGTCGGAGGATGGATTTCACGCGGCCATTCTAGCACGCGTGCCTGGCACCGCGGTGCTGCACGGCTGACGTTGCGAGGCCATGGGCGTTCCGGATAAGGTGGTAGCATTGTGCCAACGCCATCGTCGACGGAGGCAACCCAATGAGTCCAGCGGCCCTGTCAGCCCATCGCCGCACGCAGCGCGCCCGATTCGAAATAGATATGCCGGATCGAGGGATACAGCGCCGTCACCGCGTTTTCCAGGCGCTCGATCGCCGCCTCCACTTCGTCGATCCGCATGCCGCGCCGGAACTGAACCGCGGCCGTCAGCAGCACCTCGTCCGGCCCCAGCTGCATGCTCTGCAGGGCGCTCACGCTCTCGATCGCCGGGTCCTGCTCGAACACGCCGCGCACCTTGCGGGTGGCGTCCGCGCCGATGCTTTCGCCGACCAGCAGCGCCCCGGTCTCGCGCGCCAGCGTGAAGGCGGCGCCTACCAGCAGCAGGCCGATCAGCACCGAGGCGGCCGGATCGAAGTAAGGCTTGTCGAAGACCTGGCCGAGCACGATGCCGAGGGCCGCGATGGCCAGGCCGATCAGGGCTGCCGAATCCTCGATGAAGACGGTGAACACGGAAGCGTCTTTACTCGCGCGCATGGTCTGCCACAGCGAGGTGCCGGGTTTCCTTCGCTTGTTGAGGGCCTTGCGCGAGACGTTCCAGCTATAGCCTTCGAACAGCGCCGAGACGCCCAGCACCACATAGTTCCAGGTCGGATCCCGCAGCGGTTCCGGATGGCGCAGCGCATCGATGCCGTGGTAGATCGAGAGCCCGCCGCCCAGCGAGAACACGGACAGGGCCACGATCAGAGCCCAGAAGTACAGCTCCTTGCCGTAGCCGAAGGGATGCTTGGCGTCGGGTGGCTTGGCGCTGTTGCGCTCGCCGATCAGCAGCAGCACCTCGTTGCCGGTGTCCACCGCCGAGTGGATGCCTTCGGCCAGCATCGCCGCGCTGCCGGTGATGCCGGCCACGATGAACTTGCTGACGGCGATGCCGAGGTTGGCGGCGATGGCCGCGTAGATCACTTTCAGCGAGCCGCTTTTCTTTTCTTCTTCGTCCTGCCCGGTGCTCATGTCCTGGTCCTGTGCCTTGTATTTGCCTGGGGCCAGTGTAGCCAATCCGGCAGCATCGGCTTGCACGGCTGCATGCGCCCGCTGGAGGCAGGGGCATGAGCGTCCGTAACCTGCGCCAACTGTTCGCACCGAAATCGGTGGCCCTGGTCGGCGCCACCGAGCGTCCCGGCAGCGTCGGCGCCACCATGCTGCGCAACCTGCGGGAGGGCGGCTTCAAGGGCACCCTGTACCCGGTCAATCCGAAGTACGAGAGCATCGCCGGCCTGCGCGCCTGGCCCGACGTGGCCAGCCTGCCCGCGGCGCCCGACCTCGCCATCGTCTGCACGCCGCCGCACACCGTGCCCGGCATCGTCAAGGCGTTGGGCGAACTCGGTACCCGCGCCGCCATCGTCATGAGCGCCGGCGTCGCGACCGGACGCGATGCCCGCGGACGCAGCCTGCGGCAGGCCATGCTGGACGCCGCCAATCCCTACCTGCTGCGCATCCTCGGCGCCAACAGCGCCGGCCTGCTGGCGCCGGGCATCGGCCTGAACGCCAGCATCGCCGCCGGCGGCGCGGCGCCCGGACGGATCGCCTTCGTCTCCGAATCCGGCGCCCTGATGACCGGGGTGCTGGACTGGGCGCGCACGCGCGGGATCGGCTTTTCCAGCTTCGTCTCGCTGGGCGAGTCGGCCGACGTCGACTTCGGCGACGTGCTGGACTACCTGGCCAGCGACCCCGGCACCAGCGCCATCCTGCTGCACATCGAGAGCCTGCGCTATGCACGCAAGTTCATGTCGGCGGCGCGGGCGGCGGCGCGCAGCAAGCCGACCGTGGTGCTGAAGGCCGGGCGCTCGCTGGAGGCGGCGAGCGCCGGCGCCTGCCTGTCCGGCGTGCTGGCGACCCCCGACGACGTCTACGGCGCCGCCATCCGCCGCGCCGGCATGCTGCGGGTGTACACCACCGAGCAGCTGTTCGCGGCGGTCGAGACCCTGGCGCGCGCCAAGCCCCTGTACGGCGACCGCCTCGCCATCATCGGCAACGGCGCCGGCCCGGTGGTGCTGGCCCTGGACGCGCTGCAGTACGGCGGCGGCCATGCCGCCGTGCTGTCGGAAGCCACGGTGGCCAGGCTGCGCGAGCTGGTGCCGGAATGGCGCGGCAGCGGTCCGCTGAACCTGCGCGGCGACGCCCCGCCCGAGCGCTACCGCGACGTCATCGAGGTGCTGCTGCACGATCCGGGCGCCAACGCGGTGCTGATGATCCATGCGCCGAACGCCGTGGTCGAGCCGGCCGACGTGGCGCGCGCGGTGGCGCCGCTGGCCAGGAGTTCATCGCGCAATGTGCTGGGCTGCTGGCTGGGCGTGCAGTCGGTGCTGGAGGCGCGCACCATCGCCGCCGACGCCGGCATGCCGGCCTACCGCACGCCCGAGGACGCGGTCAACGGCTTCCTGCAGATCGTGCACTACCGCGAGAGCCAGAACCTCTTGATGCAGGTGCCGGCCTCGGTCGGCGACGGCGATCCGGACCGCGAGCGCGCGCGCCGCCTGGTGCGCGAGTCGCTCGACAAGGGCCGCTACATGCTGGCCGACCCGGACACCAAGGCCATCCTCGCGGCCTACGGCATCCCGGTGGTGCCGACCCGCGCCGCCGCCACGCCCGCGGACGCGGTGCGCGCCGCCGGCGAGATCGGCTATCCGGTGGCGGTCAAGATCCTGTCGCCGGACGTGGCGCAGAAGAGCGACGTCGGCGGCGTCACCCTCGACCTCGACAGCGGCGAGGCGGTGCTGGCGGCGGCCGAACGGATGCGCCGGCGCCTGTCGGAGCTGCAGCCGGGCGCGCGCCTGGAAGGCTTCATCGTGCAGGCGATGGCGCGTAATCCGGAAGCCCACGAGCTGATCGTGGGCGCCGCCACCGACCCGGTGTTCGGTCCGGTGATCCTGTTCGGCCAGGGCGGCATGGCGGTGGAGGCGGCGGCCGACCACGCGGTGGCGCTGCCGCCGCTGAACACCGTGCTGGCCCAGGAACTGGTGGCGCGCACCCGGATCGCGCGCCTGCTCGAGGGCTACCGCAACCATCCGAAGGCGAACATGGAGGCGATCGAGGCGGTGCTGGTCCAGGTCTCGCGCCTGGTGGCCGACGTGCCGGAGATCGTGGAGCTCGACATCAACCCGCTGCTGGCCGACAGCCGCGGCGCGATGGTGCTGGACGCCCGCATGCGGATCGGCATGGCGGACCGCTCCGGCTCCACCCTCGACCGCCTGGCGATCCGCCCCTATCCGGCCGAGCTGGAAGAAGTCGTGCCATGGGATGGCGGCACCGTCCTGCTGCGCCCGATCCGCCCGGAGGACGGCCCGGCCCACGTCGAATTCTTCAATGCGCTGACGCCCGACGACGTCCGCTACCGCATGTTCGTGCGCGTGCGCGAGCTGCAGCCCGCCCAGCTGGCGCGCTTCACGCAGATCGACTACGACCGGGAGATGGCCTTCATCGCCACCCGCCCCGGTCCGGACGGGCATGACGAAACCCTGGGCGTGGGCAGGGTGGTGGCGGACCCGGACAATGTCAGCGCGGAGTTCGCGGTGACGGTGCGCTCCGACCTGAAGGGCAAGGGCCTGGGCCGCATGCTGATGGATAAGCTGATCGCCTACTGCCGCGCGCGCGGGACCCGCGAGATCGTCGGCGAGGCGCTGCCGCAGAATGCGCCGGTGATCGGGCTGGTGAAGAAGCTCGGCTTCACGGTGGGACCGGTGGACGAGGACGAGGGCGTGCGCAAGTTCTGGCTGGAGCTGCGATGAAAGGAGAAACCCGGATGAGGCGATACCTGTGCCTGCTGGCGGCCGCGCTGGCCCTGGCCAAGCCCTGTTGGGCGCAAACCGACGCGCCCCTGAAGGAGAGCCCGGGCGCTTTCGCGAAATCCGGCTACAGGACCGTGGCCGAAGCGCTGGCCGGGCTCAAGGCGCGGCCCGGCGCCATTGTCCAGGTGACGCAGCCGGACGGCTGGACCGTCATCACCCTGCCCGAACCCGAGTATGAACTGTGGTCCTTCACGCCGCCCGGCCACTACGCGTACCCGGCCGCTGTCCGGCGCGCCATCAAGCAGGCCGACGGCCGGGTCTATGTCGAGATGAGCGCGCTGTGCGAGGCCGACAAGGCGCCCTGCGACCGGCTGGTGCGCGAGTTCCAGCAGCTCAACCAGAAAATGCGCGAGGATATCCAGCGCTCGACCGGCCAGATCGGTGGCAGGTGATCAGCGCGCCTGCGCCCGCGCCGCATCCACCCGCCTGAACAGCTCCGCATTCAGCTTGCGCGAGTGGCCCGGCATGTGCTTGCGGGTGCGCTCGATTTCCTCCAGTTCCGGCTCCGCCACCTGGGGCTTGCCATTGGCGAGCGCCCAGATCGCCAGTTCGGCGCGCGCTTCCAGGCTGCCGAAGCGGTGGGCGGCGGCGGCGAATTGCGCGCCCGCTTCATCCTGACGGCCGGCGGCGGCATAGGCCTGGCCCAGCAGGATGCCGACCTGTTCGGTGCGGAAGCCCGGCTGCTCGGCCGCCAGCGCTTCCAGCAGGGCGATGCTGCCCTGCACATTGCCGCCGGCCAGGCGGGCGCGGGCGGCGCCCAGGCGCAGTTCGGCGTCGCGTGCAAAGGGGCCCTGCAGGCAGGCGTCGTACTGCTCGGAGGCCTTGGCCGCCTGGCCGGTTTCCAGCAGGGCCTGCGCCAGGCGCATCTGGTTGTGCGCGGTCGGGGTCAGCTCGAAGGCGCGCTGGGCGTCGCGCACCTCGCGGCCCGGATCCAGGCTGGCCTGCAGGGCGCGGCCGGCGCGCGCCGCCGACTGGTCGAAGCGCGAGGAGGGCAGGAACACGGCGAAGAAATACACGATGCTGCCCAGCAGGGGGAAGAGGAAGAGCACGAGCAGCCAGTACATCTCGCGATGATTCCGTACCGCGTGGATCGCGAAGAAGATGGCGACGATGATGTGGATGCCGATTCCAAAGATTTGCATGGCTGAGCAATTTGTTGACGAGGTCGATAGGATAGCCGAAGTCGGGCCCGGATCCTCAGCGGCTCAGCTCCGACATAATCTTCTCGGCCAGGAAGTCGCAGGGCGGACGCTTCGATGTCGTGCTGCGCGCCAGGATCAGCTCGAGCGGGTCGATTTCCGGCAGCCCCTGGGCCTGGCCGAGCAGGCTCAAATGCGCCGGCACCGCGCAGCGCGCCAGCGGCGCCACCGCCAGTCCCGCCTCGACCATGCTGAGCAGGCCCATGAGGCTGGGGCTCTCGTAGGAAGTGCGGTAGGGGATCTTCGCCCGCTCCAGGCTGCGGACCGCGTTCTCGCGCGCCACGCTGCCGGGCAGGAAGACGGCGATCGGCAGCGGATCCTCCTTCCAGATCTCGCGCGCGCCGGGCGAGGCCGCCCACACCATCGGCTCGTAGCGGATGAATTTTCCGGACAGGCCTTTGACGCGCGTGGCGCAGACCAGGTCGACCGAGCCGTCCTTCACCATCGGCGCCAGCGCCACGCTGGGCAGGCCCACCACCTGGATCTGCACCTTCGGATAGGTGGCGGAGAACTTCTTGAGGATGGACGGCAGCAGCGAGGACGCGTAGTCGTCGGGCACGCCGATGACGACGCGGCCCGTGATGTCCGGCCTTACGACCGCGGCCCAGGCTTCGTCGCGCAGGGCCAGCATGCGCCGCGCGAAGCTCAGCAGGACCTCGCCGTCCTGGGTCGGCGTGACGCTGCGCGGCCCGCGCACGAACAGCGGCTTGCCGATCGCCGTCTCCAGCGAGCGGATCTGCATGCTCACCGCCGATTGCGAGCGGTGCACGACTTCCGCCGCGCGGCTGATGTTGCCGGTATCGGCCACCGCCACCATCATGGTGAGTACGTCGAGGTCGAGTGTTTTCATCGCTATCAGAAAAATTGATCGTTACGATCAGTATTATGCGATTTTCTTGGACTGCCGTGTGGTGCATAGTACTGGAAAGGAGTTAGACCATGAACGCACGAACCGACCTGCCCAGCCTTTCCATCGCCGAGGTGTACTTCGCCACCCTCCGCTCCGGCATCCGCATGCCCTATGTGGCGAGCGGTTCCGGAGAGCCGCTGCTGTTCGTGCACGGATCGCTGTGCGACTACCGCTACTGGAATGCCCAGACGGCGGTGCTGGCCAAGGACTTCCTCTGCGTGTCCGTCAGCCTGAGCCACTACTGGCCGGCCAACGTCGACGCTGACGACAACGAAGGCGAATTCGGCTGGCGCCGGCATGTGGCGGAAGTCGCCGAGTTCATCGCGGGCATGAATCTCGGCCCGGTCCACCTGGTCGGCCATTCGCGCGGCGGCTGCGTCGCCTTCCACCTGGCGCGCGAGTATCCGCAACTGGTGAAGACGCTGACGCTTGCCGATCCGGGCGGTCCCTTGCAAATCGAGGGCAAGCCCGAGGCGGCGATGCCGCTGGCGACCCTGCAGCTGCGCGAGAAGGTCGCGGACCTGGTCAACCATGGCGAGATCGAGGCCGGCCTGGAGATGTTCGTGGATTCGGTCAGCATGCCCGGCATCTGGCGCCGGAGTTCATCGAACTTCCGCACCATGGCGGCCGACAACGCGTCGACCCTGCCGAAGCAGTTCCGCGACCCCTTGCCCGCCTATACGCGCGCCGAAGCGGGCGAGCTGCGATGCAGGACCCTCTTGATCGCCGGAGAACGCAGCCCGCGCATGTACCGCGATAACGTGGACAGCCTCGTCGAGTGGATCCCGCAGGCGGAAAAGCAGAGCATCGCCGGCGCCTCGCATGGGATGAACGTGACGCATCCGGCGTCCTTCAATCGCCTGATCCGCGCATTCGCCAGCGCCTAAACAATGGTGGGCACGCGGACCGACAACGATAGGCCTAGTCCAGCCACGGATGCGCCGCCAGCCAGCGTCCCAGCTCGTTGTCGTTCGCGCACTGCAGCTTGCTGAAGATGTTGGCGCGGTGGGTCTCCACCGAGCGCGGGCCGCAGGGCGGCACCAGGATGCGGGCGATTTCCTTGTTCGGCTGGCCCAGTCCCACCAGGCGCGCCACCTCCCGTTCGCGCGGCGTCAGCTCCGCCCACATGCGCAGCGCCTGGGCGCGGGCCCTGGCCTGGGCGATGGCGGCCGGCAGCTTCTCCAATAGCTGCTGGGTATCCGGCTTCTCCACCCAGTCGTAGGCGCCGCGCCGGACCGCTTCCAGCGCGGTCGGGATGTCGCCGTGGGCTGACAGGAACAGGGTCACCAGCGGGCTGTGTTCGGCGAGCAGGCGCTCGAACACGGCCAGTCCGCTCATCCCCGTCATGCGCAGGTCGAGGATCACGCAGCCGGGCTGGCGCATGTCGACGGCGTCGAGGAAGGCTTCGCCGGACTCGAAGGCCTGCACCGCCAGTCCCTGGGAAAACAGCAGCAGGATCAGGGAACGGCGCAGGGCTTCGTCGTCGTCGACGACGTAGAGCGTGAGAGGCATGTCTTTCATGATACGGTGGGCAGCGTGAAGGAAAAGGCGGCGCCGCCGCCGGGCCGGTTTTCGACGGTCATGGAACCGCCGTGGGCTTCGACGATGGTGCGGCAGATGTTCAGGCCGAGGCCGAGACCGTCGGCGCGGGTGGTGAAGAAGGGCGCGAACACCTGTTCGAGCTGTTCGGGCGGGATCCCCGGCCCGCGGTCGGCGACGGTGATGCGCAGGAGCGGGCCCTCGCGCCGGCAGCCGAGTTCGATGCTGCGGCGCGCCGGCGGCTGGCGTTGCGGCTGCTCCTGCATCGCGTGCAGGGCATTGTGGACCAGGTTGACCAGCACCTGCTCGAGCAGCACCCGGTCGCCGCGCAGCGGGGCGTCGGCGTCTTCCAGCATCAGGCGCAGGCTGACGCCATCGCGCTGCAGCTCGGGCCTGAGCAGGATCTCCGCGTGGGCGATGACGCTCTCCATGGTCAGGATCTCGTAATGCGCGCGCTGCGGATTGATGAAGGCGCGCACCCGCTTGACGATCTCGCTGGCGCGCTTCGACTGGCCGACGATCTCGTCGAGCGCGCCGGCCAGCATCTCCTTCGATGAGTGCTGGGCGGCGAGCGCACGCGCCGCGGCGGCGAAATTCGACAGCGCCATCAGCGGCTGGTTGAGTTCATGCGCCAGCGTGGACGCCATCTCGCCGACGCTCGCCAGGCGCGCGCTGCGCTGCAGGCGCAGTTCCTGGTCGCGCTGGCGGGCTTCGGCCTGCTTCTGGGCGGTGATGTCGACCACGGAGCTCATCCAGCCGCGGTGCACGCCCTGGGCATCGACCAGCGGGGCGGTGTAGACCATGGTGATCACGTCGTGGCCATCCTTGTGGCGGATGCGCGATTCGAAGCCGTGCGGCGCGGCGCGTCCCTGCAGGGCCTCGTCGCTGTCGCTGGCGTGCTTTTCCAGGTCGTCCGGGTGCCAGTAGGGGTAGGGCGGGCGGCGTCCCAGCAGTTCCCCGGCGCTGTAGCCGACCATCGCGCACAGCGCCGGATTCACGTAGATGATCTTGCCCTCCGGGTCGCGCGCCCGCATGCCGACCAGCAGCGAGTCCTCCATCGCCTTGCGGAAGGCGTGGGCTTCTTCAAGGTCGCGGGTGCGCTCCTCGACCCGGTGCTCCAGCTCGAGCCTGGCCGAACGCTGCTCGACGAAGCGCCTTTCGCGCAGGCGCCAGTACAGGAGGCCGAGCAGCAGCAGGGCGACGGCCAGGGCGCTGAGCGCGAGCGCACCCTGGCGCGCCTGCGTCACTTCCTTCATGTCGGTGGTGACGGTAAGGGTCCAGCCGAGTTCCGGCAGCGGGGTGTCGAGCGCGAGCAGCTTCACACGGCGTCCCTGGACGCTGGTGCGCAGGACGAAGCCGGGCGTGTCGGGCCGCGGCTCGATCTTCCATGGCAGCGCATCGAAGCGCGCGCGGCCGCCGTACTGGCCGTGTTCCGTCACCCAGCGCGTATCTGGAGCGGACAGCGGCCGGATGCTGCGGAACAGCCAGTCCGGCACGGCGCTGAGGAAGACGATGCCGCGGCTGTCCCTGAGCACCACCGGATCGGCGCCGCGCATCCAGGCGGCCTGCAACGGCTCCAGGCTGATCTTGACCACCATGACGCCGGTCACCGCGCCCTGCACCCGCACCGGTTCGGCGATGAAGAGGCCGGACTGGCCGGTGGTGAGGCCGAGGCCGTAAAACAGGCCGCGCCGGCCCTGCACGGCGTCCTCGAAATAGGGGCGCCGGCGGTAGGACTCGCCGACGAAGCTGGACGGCAGGTTCCAGTTGCTGGCGGCCAGCGTCAGTCCTTCGCGGTCGACCAGGTAGAGGGCGGCGGCGCCGGTGGTGGATTGCAGGTCGGCGAAGTAATCGTTGACGCGCGCCCGCAGGGCCGCGTCGCGCGGGGTGCGCAGCAGCTGCTGCACGTCCGGATGGCGGGCGGCGGCATGCGGGAGGAAGTTGTGCTTTTCGACCAGGCCGCGCAGGCCCAGGGCGTTGGCGGCGGCGGCCTGGCGCAGGGCTTCGGTCTTGGACTGCAGCTCGTGCTGTTCGGCCAGGCTGCCCGAGACCACGATCAGGATCAGGGCGAGCGCGGCGGCGAGCAGCCTGCGCCAGTGGCGTGTGATGGACATCGTCGAACGATAGCAGTTGCGGCCGGGCTTTGGAATGCTTCTCCGTAGTTTTACGGAGGAGGGGGCGCCGGGATTGCGGATGCGTGCGCCGCCGGCGGCCGCGATAGTGGAGCCCTTGTAAAAGGAGACAACAATGAACACTGTCACAACAAAGACGGCCCTCGACGGCCGCAGCGATGCCGCCGAGCGCATCTCCGGCAAGCGCCTGCGCGCCATCTTCGTCGGTTCGGCCGGCAACCTGGTCGAGTGGTTCGACTTCTACTGCTACTCCGCCTTCGCCCTTTATTTCGCCAGTTCCTTCTTCCCGAAGCAGGACCCGACCGCGCAGATGATGTCGACGGCGGGCATCTTCGCCCTCGGCTTCTTCGTGCGTCCGATCGGCGGCATCCTGTTCGGCCACATCGGCGACCGCCTCGGCCGCAAGAAAGCGCTCATGACTTCGGTGCTGCTGATGTGCTTCGGCTCGCTGCTGATCGCCTGCGCACCCACCTATGCGACGGCCGGCATCCTGTCGCCCTGCATCCTGCTGCTGGCGCGCCTGCTGCAGGGCCTGAGCCTGGGCGGCGAGTACGGCGCCAGCGCCACCTATCTGTCTGAAATGGCGGACTCCAGGCACCGCGGCTTCTACAGCAGCTTCCAGTACGTGACCCTGATCGGCGGCCAGTTGCTGGCCCTGCTGCTCCTGCTGGTGCTGCAGCGCTACCTGCTCGACGCCGAGCAGCTGCGCGCCTGGGGCTGGCGCATCCCCTTCCTCGCCGGCGCCTGCCTGGCCCTGCTGGCCCTGCGCATGCGTCACGACATGCCGGAGACCGCGTCCTTCGAAGCCGCGCGCAAGAAATCCAAGGCCATGGGCGGCCTGAAGCAGCTGGCCCAGCATCCGCGCGAAGTCCTGCTGGTGGTCGGCCTGACCATGGGCGGCACCCTGGCCTTTTACGTCTACACCACCTATATGCAGAAATTCCTGCGCCTGTCGGTGGGCCTGACGGATGCGCAGACCACCGCCGTCTCGGCCGCCTCTCTGCTGTTCGCGATGTGCCTGCAGCCGCTCTACGGCGCGCTGTCGGACCGCATCGGCCGCCGTCCGCTGCTGGTGGGCTTCGCCCTGCTCGGCACCCTGTTCACGGTGCCGCTGCTGACCGCCATCCGCAACGCCAGCGGCCCGTGGGAAGCCTTCATCCTGATCGCCTGCGCCTGGATCATTGTGACCGGCTACACCTCGATCAACGCCCTGGTGAAGGCCGAGCTGTTCCCGGCCACCATCCGCGCCACCGGCGTCGGCGTGCCGTATGCCTTCGCGGTATCGGTGTTCGGCGGCACCGCCGAGTACCTGGCCCTGTGGTTCAAGTCGGAGCAGATGGAAAGCGGTTTCTACTGGTACGCCACCGCCGTCATCGCCTGCACCCTGGTGGTCTGCTTCTTCATGCGCGACACGGCCGCGCATTCGAAGATCGACGCCGAGACCCGCGGCCAGTAATCTTCCAGGCGCCGCGCATCAGCGGCGGAAACGCACATCTTCCTGCACGACCGGTGCATCGCCCTTGGCCGAAGCGCCATGCTTCGGCTTCTTCGGCTTCTTCGGTTTCTTGACGATCTGGCCGCCGGCATCCGTCTCCGGCACCCGGTGGTCGGGGGAGAAGCCGGGTTCCTCGCGGCGCTCGAGCGTCTGCCTGGTCAGCTGCTCGATCGCCGCCAGCTGCTGCACCTCGTCGGCACACACCAGTGACACCGCCTCGCCCGAGGCGCCGGCGCGGCCCGTGCGGCCGCTGCGGTGGACGTAATCCTCGGCCACGATCGGCAGGTCGACGTTCACCACCACCGGCAGTTCGTCGATGTCGATGCCGCGCGCGGCGACGTCCGTCGCCACCAGGATCTTCACCTCGCCGGCCTTGAAACGCTCCAGCGCACGCAGGCGCGCCGGTTGCGGCTTGTCGCCGTGGATCGAGTCGGCGCTGAAGCCCTTTGCCTCCAGCAGCTCGACCAGCTGGTCGACGCCCTTGCGGGTCTTGACGAACACCAGGGCTTGCGGCCAGGCGTGGCGCTTCAGCAGGTGCAGGAAGAGCTCGGGTTTCCTTTTCTTGTCGACCGGGACGATCCATTGGCGGATCGCCTTGACCGTCGTGTTGCGCGGGCTGGCTTCGATGCTGACCGGATCGCGCAGCAGTTTCGTGGCGAGGGCGCGGATCGGATCGGAGAAGGTGGCCGAGAACAGCAGGGTCTGGCGGCGCTTGGGCAGCAGGGCCAGCAGCTGGTCGATGTCGCGCGAAAAGCCGAGATCCAGCATGCGGTCGGCCTCGTCCAGCACCAGGGTCTGCACCTGGTTGAAGCGCAGGGCGTTCTGGCGCTGCAGGTCGAGCAGGCGGCCCGGCGTGGCCACCAGCAGGTCGACGCCCTTGCGCAGGCGCATCATCTGCGGATTGATGCTGACGCCGCCGTAGGCGACCATGGTCCGCAGCGGCAAGCCTTCGCCATACGCGCGCACGCTCTGGTGGACCTGTTCGGCCAGTTCGCGGGTCGGCACCAGCACCAGGGCTCTTGCCGAGTTGCTGTTCACCTGCATGCCGTCCATGACCAGGCGCTGCAGCAGGGGCAGGGCGAAGCCGGCGGTCTTGCCGGTGCCGGTCTGGGCGGCGGCCATCACGTCGCGGCCGGCCAGCACGGCGGGAATCGCCTGCGACTGGACCGGGGTCGGCGAATTGTACGAAAGGGCGGACAGGGTGCGGACGATCTGGTCGATCAGGCCGAGCGAAGCGAACGACATATTGTTCTTGGTGGTAAGGGAAAAGGCCACAGTGTACCGTGCCGCCGGGGAGGGCGGCAGGAAAGGACGGCGGATGGCCGGCTCAGGCCGAGACCCGGACGGTGTCCGACAGGTCGACGGTCGGCTTGACCGGGTCGCGGCGGTCCTGGCAGGCCACCGCCATCAGGCAGACCAGGAGTACCAGGCTCCAGCGCAGCGGGTGATTACGCATAATGCCCCCTTCACCTTCATGCGGGCATCCTAGCGCGCTGCGGCCGCGAGCGGCGCTCCGCTGAAACGGTCAGAAGCGGTAGTTGACGCTGGCGCGCACGACCGGATAGACCTTGAAGCCGTCGACGTCATCCTTCAGGCGCAGGCGCTCGGCGGCGACGTCCCTCGCGACGAGGGTGCAGATGGCGGCCAGGCTGGAGCAGCCCCAGTTGCCCAGGGTGACGTTAGGATTGCCCTGGAAGAAGGCGCCGAGGTCGGCGTTGAAGCTCCAGTGGCTGCCGTTGCCGGCGGCGAGCGCATTGCCCCAGCCGATGCCAAGGTAGGGCGCGGCCTTGCGGTACTCGATGCGGCCCTTGACGATGCCGATGTCGGCCGCGGAATAGCTGTTGCCGTTCAGCGAATAGGCGCCGAACTGGTCGGTCCGGGCGGTGGCGTCGAAGCGGTTGCCGTTGTACACCAGGCCGCCGGTCAGGTGGAAGGGGCTGCCGTCGCGCACATACCAGTCGAACAGGATGTCGAAGGTCTGCAGCTTGCCCTTGATCGCGTAGTCGACCTGGTTGGTGGTCCGGTCGAAGTCGTGCTGGAAGTAATTGGCGCCGAAGCGGCCGTTCAGGTTGGACTCCATCGGGACGACCAGGTGGAAACCGGCGCCGGTGGTGCCGAGGTCGGCGGTGATGCCGACCTGCGCCTGGGCGGCGCCGGCGAACAGGAGGGCGCCTGCCAGGGGAGCGTATTTCAGGAACATTGCTTACTCTCAGGAATCGAAATTGGAAAGCGGCATTGTATCGGTAACGGATGTAAGCAGGTGTTGCAACCGACTGAAACGCAACATTTCGTTTGATAAACTGGACACATTCCTAAAACAGAGAGAGGTGAACATGAAATCCATCATCTTCGGCGTGGCGCTGTGCGCCGCCGCTTTCCCGGCTCTGGCCCAGACCAATGTCAGCATCAGCGTCGGCCAGCCCGGCTTCTACGGCCGCGTCGACCTCGGCGACTTCGCGCCCCAGCCGGTGCTGTACGCGCCGCAGCCGGTGATCATCCGCCAGGTGCCGCACTACGTCGCCGAGCCGGTCTACCTGCGCGTGCCGCCGGGCCACCGCAAGCACTGGGCCAAGTTCTGCGGCCGCTACGACGCCTGCGGCCGTCCGGTCCTGTTCGTGCGTGACGAGTGGTACACCAACACCTATGTGCCGCGCTACCGCGAGCACTACCGCGGCGGTGGCTATCGCCAGCCGGTGCGCGTGGTCGAGCGCGTCGAGTACCGTGATGTCGATCGCGGCCACGGCGGCGGCCGCTGGGAAGAGCACGGCCGCGGCCACGGCGAGGGCCACGGACGCGGTCACGGCGAAGGTCGCGGTGAAGGCCGCGGCCACGGCGAAGGCCACGGCCACGGCCGCGGTCACGACTGACGAACTCATCGTCGGTACGCGCTCGCCAGCGCCATTTCCGCCCCCGTAGTAAACTGAGCTTGTCAGCCCGACAAGCTCGGGTGCTACGAGGGAGGCAGTTTTGCACAGCGAGATCGTGATCGTGGGAGGTGGCGCGGGCGGGCTGGAGCTGGCCTGCAAACTGGGGCGCAAGCTGGGTCCGACGAAGGTGATGCTGGTGGACAGCCGGCTCTACCATGTCTGGAAGCCCTCGCTGCACGAGGTGGCGGCCGGCACCCTGGACATCCACCAGGAGGGCCTGTCCTACCAGATGCTGGCCCACGACCGCGGCTTCACCTTCGTCTACGGCGCCATGGCGGCGCTCGATTCCGCCCGCAAGACCATCGGCGTGGGGCCGGTCACCGCCGCCAGCGATGGCGAAGTGATCTTCCCGGCGCGCACCATTTCCTACCAATCGCTGGTGATTGCCGTGGGCAGCACCTCCAACTATTTCGGCGTGCCCGGCGCGCGCGAGCACACGATTTCCCTGAACGCCACCGAAGACGCCGAGCGCTTCCGCCTGCGCCTGCTACGCCTGCTCGCCCAGGCTGCCGAGGCGAAGGGGGAGGGCGGGGCGAACCCGGGCGTGGCGGTCGCCAAGGCGGTCGGTTCCGGCACCTTCGAGTCCGGCGTGGCGGCGGCGGACGCGGGCGGAGCCGCTGCGCAGGCGGCCACTGCCGAAGCCGCACTGAGCGGGAATGGCGGCGCCAGCATCGTGGCGGACACCGGCATGGTGCCGCGCCGGCCCGCCAGCGGTCTGGACATCGTGATCATCGGCGGCGGCGCCACCGGGGTGGAACTGGCCGCCGAGCTGCGCGAGGCCTCCGGCGCCTACGCGGCCTACGGCTTCAACCGCCTGCAGGTACAGCGCGACGTGCGCATCACCCTGCTGGAAGGCGCGCCGCGCATCTTGGCGCCGCTGCCGGAGCGGGTGTCGGCCTCGGCCACCCGCCTGCTCGACGAGCGCACGATCCGCGTGGTCACGAACTGCCGGGTGACGCAGATCGACGCCCACCAGGTCATCGATAAGGACGGCAACGTCTATCCCTCCGACATCTGCGTATGGGCCGCGGGGATCCGTGCGCCGGAATTCCTGGGCTCGCTGGGCCTGCCGGTCACCAAGGGCGGCGCGATCGAGGTCGACGACCACCTGCGCGTCAAGGGCGTGGCAGGAGTGTATGCGCTGGGCGACTGCGCCGCCTGCACGGACGGCAGCGGCAAGCCGGTGCCGCCGCGCGCCCAGGCCGCCCACCAGCAGGCCGATTACCTGTTGAAGGACTTCGTGAACATGGCCTCCGGCCAGCCGCCGCAGAAGAGCCCCTATGTCTACAAGGATTACGGCTCGCTGGTCTCGATCGGCCACCGGACCACGGTCGGCAACCTGATGGGTTCGCTGCGCGCAAGCTGGTTCGTGGAGGGATTTTTGGCGCGCATCATGTATTTGAGTTTGCACCTGATGCATCACCAGGCGATTCTCGGGTCGATGCGGACGGGAGTGCTGGCGGTTGCGCGGTTTTTGATTCGGCGGACGACGCCGATCGTCAAGCTGCACTGAAGATCGGCCCGCTGCCGGCGTTGATCAGCTTTTCGGCAGAATCATCGTCAGCATCGCCCCACCTTCCGGCCCCTGCCCGAGCGTCAGCGTCCCGCCCAGCAGCCGCGCACGTTCGCGCAGTAAACGCAGCCCATGGCAGCTCAGCGGATTGGACGCATCGGGTGCCGGTCCGACGCCGTTGTCGCGCACCGTCAGCATGGCCTGGTCGCCGTCGTCGTCCAGGATCACTTCGACTTCGGTGGCCTGGGCGTGGGTGGCGACGTTGCGCAAGCCTTCCTCGGCGCAGCGCAGCAGGGTCACGCCCTGGGGGCGCGAATACTCGGGATCTTCGTCGGGCAGGCTGGCGCGCGCCTTGATGCCGTTGTCCTGGCCCCATTCCGCGACCAGTTCGGCGATCGCAGCCTTGGGGCCGAGGAACTCGAGCTTGTCGTTCCACAGCGCCAGCTGCATCTTGCGGTTGGTCTCGATGATGTTGTTGAGCAACTGCTTCATCTGCGCGGCACGGTCGCGCTGCGGCTGTTCCTTGAGATGCGAGGACAGCAAGCCGAGGTGCATGGTCAGCGCCGTCATCGACGAGCCCAGGCTGTCATGCAGGCGGCGTGCAAGCTGGCGTCGTTCCTCGTCCCAGCACGCGGTGAGATGCCCGAGCAGCTCGGTAAGGTCCGCGACGCGCAAGTCCTGATCGCCATCCCGGGATTGAAAAGGTGGCTGAGGTGCCGAAGCTTTCATAAAGCAACCAATTAATGTTTCCCAAAATGATACAACAGCTTGGCCGGCAGCGGCGCGCAAGAATGCCAGTGTGTGTTTCCGTACAGTCCGATCGAACCGCCTGCGCGAAGCTGTTGCTACTGGCTGTACGGCAGCCTTCCATCATGAGGGGAACACAATGAGCAACAAATCGAATGCCACCACGAATTCCGCTGCGAAAAACGCCGCGATCCATGCCGCCAACCTCACCGGCCAGGACGCCATCGCCCTGCTGGTCGCCGACCACCGTGAAGTGTCCGACATGTTCAAGCAGTACGAAGAACTGGGCGGCCGCGCCAAGGCCAGCAAGCAGAAGCTGACCGAAAAAATCTGCAATGCCCTGATCGCCCACACCCAGATCGAGGAAGAGATCTTTTATCCGGCCGTGCGCGAACAGATCAAGGATTCCGAGGACATGATCGACGAGGCCGTGGTCGAGCACCAGGCCGCCAAAGACCTGATCAAGCAGCTCAAGGAAATGGATCCTGACGAAGACCTGTACGACGCCAAGGTCAAGGTGCTGGGCGAAGAAATCGAGCACCACGTCAAGGAAGAGGAAGAGGAAATGTTCAAGCAGGCCAAGAAGAGCGGCCTCGACCTGATGGCGCTGGGCCAGGAAATGGCGCAGCGCAAGCAGGAAATCCTGTCGACCCTGTAGTCCAAAGCGCTGAACAAGGCCCTCAGGGCAAGACGATGCCACGCCGCCATGAGGGTTTTGTCCGGCGCTTTTATGCGTTGGCCGGGGCCGTATCGCCTTGGCTCGCCGGCTCCGCCAGCCGCGCCAGCAGGGTGGCGAAATCGACCGGCTTGACCATGTGCAGGTCGAACCCCGCCTCCAGCACGCGGCGCTGGTCTTCGGCCAGGCCGTAGCCGGTCAGGGCGATCAGGCGGATGCCGTGGGTGGCGGCATCCTTGCGCAGGCGGCGCGCCACCTCGTAGCCGTCGATGCCCGGCAGGCCGATGTCCACCAGGGCCACGTCGGGCAGCTTGGCGCCGGCCAGGCTCACGCCCTCCAGCCCGTCGCGCGCCTGCAGCACCGGGTAGCCGTAGGAAACCAGCATGGTCGCCATCATCTCGCGACCGTCATCATTGTCTTCGATCAGCAGAACGGTCGGCTTGTCGCTCACCGCCACCGTGCCGGCGGGCGCGTCCTCGGCCTGCTCCGGCTCGCTGCGCGGCAGGCGGATCTCGAATGTGGAGCCGGCGCCGGCGCCGGTACTGGCGGCGCTCACGCTGCCGCCATGCAGCTCGACCAGGCGGCGCACCAGCGACAGGCCGATCCCCAGCCCGCCCTGCGAGCGGTCGATCGAGATCGATCCCTGCACGAAGACGTCGAACACGTGCGGCAGCAGGTCCGGCGGAATGCCGACCCCGGAATCGCTCACCGTCAGCACCACTTCACCGTCCACCGTGTCGATGGCGATCCCGATGCTGCCGCCGCTGGGCGTGTATTTCAGCGCGTTGTCGATCAGGTTGGTGGCGATCTGCTCGAGCCGGGTCGGGTCGCCTTCGACCCAGCCGCCGCCGAGCCGGACGTCGAGCTGGTAGCCCGCGGTGCGGCCGGTGGCGCGGAAGGTGTCCAGGCAGCCCGACACCAGCGGGCCGAGGTCCATACGCTTTTTCGACAGCAGGATCTTGCCGGACATCGCACGCGACAGGTCGAGCAGGTCGTCGACGATGCGCGACAGGTGCTGGGTCTGGCGCTGGATGATCAGGCGCGCGCGCCCGCTCGACTCGGCGGCGGCGCCCGGCATGCCGAGCAGGGAAGAGGCGCTGCTGATGGCGGACAGCGGATTGCGCAGCTCATGGCCCAGCATCGCCAGGAATTCGTCCTTGGCGCTGCTCTTGCGTTCGGCGGCGCGCCGCTCTTCCATTTCGCGCACCAGGCGCTTGTTGGTGGCGGTCAGCTCGGTGGTTCGCTGGGACAGTTTTTCGGCCTGGCGCTTGAGCTGTTCGTTCTTGGTGGCCAGCGCCACGAACACCTGTACCTTGGCGCGCAGCACCTGCGGAATCACCGGGGTGAACAGGAAATCGGCGGCGCCGCGCTGGTAAGCCTTCAGGCGGTCGATCTCGTCGGCCAGGAAGGCGGTGACGAAGATGATCGGGATGTCGGCCGAACGGGGCCGCTGGTGGATCGCTTCCGCGGTCTCGAAGCCGTCCATGCCAGGCATGTTCACGTCCAGCAGGATGACGGCGAAGTCGTGGCGCAGCACCTCGCGCAGGGCATCCTGGCCCGACCGGGCCGACATTACTTCGTAGTTACTTTCCTCGGCCCATAGTTCGAGCAGGCTGGTCAGCGCCAACAGGCTAGCGGCATCGTCGTTGACGACGAGGATCTTCGGCTTTTCGGAGTTCGGCACGGCAGTCGGACTGGTGTCAATGCGTTGTATTCACAAACGTGGCAAAGGATAGCAGAGGATGCCCCATTGCAAAATAAATTCGCAATATTTGTTGCAATTAGTCATGATACCACGCAAAGAAAAAGGCAAAAAACTCAATCGTGCGCACCCCGGCAACACGGTTCGCTGCCGCACATACGCAGCGCGGAAGCCTGTGAGATAGTGGAAACGTGTCTGGTTCAACCGTGTCAATGGAAGACAGGCGCCAACTTGAAAGGACAGACATGAATATTCAAATCATCGTAAATGACACCCACCACGACAAATGTTTCCGCGAACTGGTCGACCAGCCGGTCACGGCCCTGCGCGGCATGACCCAGCAACAGGCCGACGCCCTGCGCGATGCGTTCGGCATCAACACCATCGCCGAACTGGCCGAACTGAAGGCCGTCAAGTGGGCCCGTGCGATCCGCACCATGGCCTCGGCCGAAGCCGAGCCGAGCGGCGAGAAAGCCAAGGAAACCCTGATTGACGATGCCGTCGAGATGACCTTCCCGGCCAGCGACCCGGTGTCCATCCAATCCAGCATCACCCGCATCGAAGTGGCGCCGGACAAGGTCGATGCCAGCTCGGACCACCAGGGTGCGGCCGCCATCGAGGCGCATAACCGTGAAACCATCGGCAAGCCTGCACTGGGGCCGGGCGGCGAGAAGACGGCCGGCGCGGCCTGATCCAATTGCTCAATTGAGCGGGCGCAGCTGGTGACGGCTGCGCCTTTTTTATGCCCGTCATTCCCGCTTTCGTGGGAAGTCATTTCCGGCAGTGACGGTGCCTGTTCAGGCCGTGGCTCAACGATGCTGCGCCAACTCCTGCGAAGCCGGTGCGGGCGCCGGCACCGCCGGCTTGACCGCCTGTGCCGCCTGGCGGGCTGCGCTGCCGTTCGCGCAGAAGCGGTTCTTGCCCGCGCGCTTGGCTTCGTAGAGGGCGTAGTCGGCGATGCTGATCAGGTCGGTGACGTGCTCGGCGTCGTCCGGATACATGCTGATGCCGATACTGGTCGACAGCTGCAGGGTCAGGTCGTTGATGAAGAAGGGCTCGGACAAGGCTTCGACCAGCTTGGCCGCCGGTCCCTGGGCGTCGGCCAGGCTGTGGATGTCGCCCAGCAGCACGATGAATTCGTCGCCGCCCAGGCGCGCCACCGTGTCTTCCTTGCGCGAGTTCGACAGCAGGCGCTGCGACACCATTTTCAGGATCTCGTCGCCGTAGGCGTGGCCGTAGGTGTCGTTGATCGCCTTGAAGCCGTCCAGGTCCAGGTACATGACCGCCGCCTTGTGGTGGTTGCGGTTGGCGTGCTGGAGGGCGGTTTCGATGCGGTCTTCCAGCAGGCGCCGGTTGGGCAGGCCGGTGAGGGCGTCGTGCAGCGCCAGCTCCTGCTGGGCGCGGCTGTACTGGGCCAGCTCCTTGTAGAGCAGGCGCACTTCGAGCATGTTGTGGATGCGCTTGTGCACTTCCAGCAGGTCGAAGGGTTTGCTGATGAAGTCGCGGGCGCCGGCTTCGAGGGCCGCGATCTTGAAGCTGGGCTGGGCCGTCAGGGCCAATACCGGCAGATAACCGCCTTGCTCGATCTCCTTGAGTCCCTTCATGACCTGGAAGCCGTTCAGGCCGGGCATTTGCAGGTCGAGCAGGATCAGGTCGTAGTTGTGTTCGCGATGCAATGGGCATACCTGCTCCGGCAGCATCGTGGAGCTGACATCGGTGTAGCCTTCTTCCCGCAATATCTCTTCCATCAGTTCGATATTGTCGGGCGAATCGTCTACGACCAGAATCTTGGCGTTCAGGATGTCTTGGCGGCTGGGCATGCTTACTCTCGTCAAATCGAGGCCAGGGGCCGGATAATCATGGTCCGAACCCACCTCTACTGCAACATTCCCTAGTCTAGCAAATGCCAGAGAATTTCTTGTAGGACAGCGCCGCGTGCGTGGGTAGGAACAACAACCGCACACTAGCGCAGGCGATTTTCCCCCACCGCTGGGGCCGCCACACGGTGGACCAGCGGCGCCGTCGGACCCACTACCGAGGCCACGGTGGCGATCAGTTCGCTCGGCTCGACCGGTTTAGAAATATGCGCCGAGAATCCCGCTTCCAGCGCGCGCAGCCGGTCTTCCGAGCGGGCGAAGGCGGTAAGGGCGATGGCCGGCACCTGGCTGCCCTGCTCGCGGGGCAGGTGGCGCACCCAGTCGAGCAGTTCGAAGCCGTCGACTTCGGGCATGCCGAGGTCGCTGATCAGGAGGTTGGGCACCGCTTCGCGGAAGCGCGCAAAAGCTTCGCGCGCGCTGGCGGCGATGTGCACGGTGGCGCCGCAATCGGTCAGGATGCGCTTGATCAGCTCGCGCGCATCGCGGTCGTCGTCGACCACCAGGGCGTCCACGCCGCTGAGGTCGCGCACCGTCATTTCCGGGGTGCTCGGGCTCGGCAGGATCATGGCGGCGCGCGCCGAGCGGCTGGGCGCGGACTGCTGCTTGGCCAGCGGCAGTTCGATCGTGAAGCTGGAGCCCTGGCCTTCGCCGGCGCTCTCGGCACGCACTGTGCCGCCGTGCTGCTCGATCAGGTGCTTGACGATCGCCAGGCCCAGGCCGAGGCCGCCGTGGCGGCGCGTCATCGAGGCGTCGGCCTGGCGGAAGCGTTCGAACACGTGGGTCAGGAATTCGGGCTTGATGCCGGCGCCGTTGTCGCGCACCGTGATGCTCACGCTCGCCTCGTTGCGGGCGAGGATCACCTCGACCAGGCCGTCGCGCGGGGTGAACTTGATCGCGTTCGACAGCAGGTTCCATACCACCTGCTGCAGGCGGGCGGGGTCGCCGGCGATCATGCCGGGATCGCCCGCGTAATGTTTCTCGATGCGGATGTTCTTGGCATCCGCGGCCGGGCGCACGGTCTCGATGGCGGCATCGATGATGCCGATCGGCGGCACCGCCTGCATGTCGAGCAGGACCTTGCCCGAGGTAATGCGGCTCATGTCGAGCAGGTCTTCGATCAGCTGGGCCTGGGCGCGCGCATTGCGCTCGATGGTCTGGAGGCCTTTCGCCAGGTCGTTCTGGTCGCGGCTCCCGCGGCGCAGCACCTGGGCCCAGCCGAGGATGGCCGACAGCGGGGTGCGCAGCTCGTGCGACAGGGTGGCCAGGAATTCGTCCTTCATCTGGCTGGTGCGCTCGGCCTCGGCGCGCGCCAGCCTTTCGTTCTCGAGCAGCACCTTGCGCTCCTCGGCGGCGCGCTGGGCCGCTTCGTACAGCCGGGCGTTGTCGATCGCCACCGCGGCCTGGGCGGCGATGCCGCGCACGATGCGCTCGGTGCGTTCGGTGAACACGCCCGTTTCCGGATGGCCGAAGAACATCGTGCCCAGCACCTCGCCGGAGTGCGCGATCACCGGCACGGCGAGGTAGCTGCGCACCGGCGGATGGCCGGCCGGCAGGCCGAAGGGCGCGCGGCCCTCGAAGCGCGGATCGTGGGAGACGTCGTCGGCGCGCATCACCTCGCGGATCTCCGGGTCGTGGGGCGACAGGCCCGGCCCGAACAGGGCGTTGGGACCGGATTCGCCGAAGGGCTCGAACTCCGTCGTGCTGGCGCCGGACACCGTGTACAGCGAGAAGATCTTGCCGTTCGCGCTGTCGCTCCCGTGATACAGGAAGGCGCCATGGCGGGCGCCGGCGATGCCGGTCGCGGCGTCGGTGGCGGCCTGCAGCAGGGAGCGCAGTTCGCGCGTGGAGGCGAGGGCGCTGCCGGTGCTGTTCAGCAGTTCCAGCACGTGCGACTCGTCGCGCAGGGCCTGTTCGGCGCGCTTGACCTCGTCGACATCGGTATTCGTGCCGAACCAGCGCACCACCTTGCCGTGGCGGTCGCGCACCGGATTGACCCGGGTCAGGAACCAGCGGTACTTGCCGTCCGCGCCGCGGATCGGGTATTCCATCTCGAAGGGATCGCCGCTGCGCACGGTGGCCTGCCAGCGTTCCATCACGGCCGGCAGCACGCTCGGTTCGCAGGTCGATTGCCAGCCCCAGCCCACCACCTGGTCGGGCGTGGTGCCGGTGTAGTCGAACCAGCGTTCGTTGAACCAGACGATGGCGCCGTCGGCCTGGGCCATCCAGGCCAGCTGCGGGATGGTGTTGGCCAGCGCGCGCAGTACTTCCTCGCTCTGGCGCAGGGTGTCTTCGGCGCTCTTGCGGGCGCTGATGTCCTGGACCACGCCGGTCATGCCGAGCACGCCTTCGCGGCGGTTCGGTTCGGCGTAATCGGCGCGGCCGACCAGGGCCACCCAGCGGGTCTCCCTGCCGTCGCCGCCGTCGCCCAGCAGGCGGCATTCGAGTTCGACGTCGTTCTGGCCGGCGAAGGCCTGCAGCACGGCGCGGCGCACGCCTTCGCGGTCGTGCGGATCGAGGCGTGCGCGCAGTTCGGCCCAGGCCAGCGGGGTCTCGGCCGGCAGGCCGAAGATGGCGGCCGCGCGCTCGCCCAGCGACAGGCGGTCGCTGGCGGCATCCCAGCGCCAGTCGCCCAGGCGGCCGGCGGCCAGCGCCACCTGCAGGCGGCTGTTGCCCAGCAGGAGGGCCTGTTGGTCGGCCTTGCGGCGGTCGATGTCCTGGAAGTGGAGGGTCAGGCCGTCCGGCGAGGGATGGGCGCGCACCTCGAACCAGCGCCCCAGGCCAGGATAGAAGAACTCCAGGACCGCCGTCTCGCGGTCATCCATCGCGCGGCGATAGAGGTTTTCCAGCTGGCTGCCGCGCAGTTCGGGGAAGGCTTCCCAGATGTCGCGGCCGACCAGGCCGGCGCGGGTGCGCTGCAGCGGTGCCAGCATTTCCAGCGCCCGCCCGTTGATATAGATGATGCGCCAGTCGTGGTCGACGGCGCAGAAGCCGTCGCTCAGGCTCTCGAGCATGTTCTCCATGCGCTCGTTGGCACGGCGCAGCGCTTCCCTTGCCTGGCGCAGTTCCTCGCTCATCGTGCCTCCAGTGCTGCGCGCCGCCGGATCGGCGGTAGCGGGCTGTCGGTGCTGGCGGTGAAAGCGTTCAGGATCATCGGTCGTGGCTGTGGGCGCGTTCGAGGGGCTGCCGCGCGGGAAGCGCAGACGGTCCCGCCCTGCATCGATGGCAAGCCGTCCATGGATTCTAGCCCAGCCCTGGCGGTTTGATGCACACCGTTGCGCGCATCAGGAACGCGCCTGTTTCTGACCCGCGACCTTGTCCAGTGCGGCCTGGAGCTGGTCGAGTTCGTAAGGCTTCTGCAGCGACAGGTAAGGGAACTCGACGTGGCGCAGCAAGCTGTCGCCGTAGCCGGAAGCGAAGATCACCTGCATGGACGGCGCATCGACGACCGCCTTGCGCGCCAGTTCCACGCCCGACATGCCAGGCAGGCTGACGTCCGTAAACAGGATGTCGTAGCGGCCGGCCGCCAGATGGGTCAGGGCATCGTCCGGATGGCCGACGCCGTCCGCATGGTGGCCGAAGGCGCGCAGCATCTCGCAGATCAGGTATTGGGAGTCGACGTTGTCCTCGACCACCAGGATGCGCAGCGGACCGGCCGGCGCGCCCTGGTCGGCGGCGGCGCCGATCGCGGCCGGGGCCACCACGCACAGGATGCCCAGCACGGCGCCATCGTCGCCGCGCAGCGGTGTGAAATGGAGATCGTGGGTATCGGCTCCGGACGCGCCGGCGAAGCCGAAGCGACGGCCAGCGGCGACCGCGGCCTCGCCGCCCCAGGCGCGCTCGAGTTCGGCCGAGGCGGCCGCCAGCGGCGGCGGCATCACCGGCGGCACGTTGCCGCCCGGGACCTTGCCATAACTCGGGCCGGCGAAGGCGCCGTAGGACTCGTTGAACAGCACCGTCATGTCGCGGCCCCATACCAGCAGCGCCGGCAGCGGCAGGTTGAACAGCAGGTCGGCCGCCATGCGCAAGGGCCAGGGCCATTGCCGGGAGTCGCCCAGCCGGGTGGCGGACCAGTCGAAGGAGCTGGAGGAGGTCGCGGGCTGTCCAGTTGAGATCATGGCAAGGTGTAAATACTGTTATCGAAACGCAAAGAACGGAATGCTACACCAAATCGGCCACAGGGGGCGGCCCGCATGCGGGCAAAAAAAAGCCCGCTACGGGAGCGGGCTGAATCTATCCTTGGAGGAGAATAGAGGAGACAGGTGTAATAATGCTGCATCGCAAAAAAGAAATCCAATTTAGATTTGTAATGACCGTTATTGATAGTTTCAATAGCACGGCAGGGGCGGCCTGATCACCCTGTCCCAACGCACGCTTGGTGCACTCGGGAAAATGCTCTAGGATAGCAAGATGATTAAGAGTCTCCTGCTGTCGCCTGCATTGTCCGAAGGGCCGTCTTTACGGCCGGCCGCCATTTGTGCGCTCTCTTTCACCGCTGGCTTCGCCTCCTGACCCGGCCGATGCACCGTCCACCGAGCTCATCCGCGAATCACGGCCTGCGCCGCCTGGCCGGCTGGGCGCTGCTGTGCGCGGCCGCCCTGTGCGGACAGCAGGCGCTGCTGCCGGCGGCGAGGGCCGACAACGCCGCCACCAGCCCGGTACTGGAACGGCGCGTCAAGGCCGCCTTCCTGTATAAATTTCTCGGCTATGCCGAATTTCCACCCGGCGCCTTCGCCGACGCCGCCAGCCCGGTCATGATCGGCGTGATCGGCGCCGACGAGCTGGCCGCCGAACTGGGACGCATCGTCAGCGGACGGATCGTCGGCAATCGCCCGATTCTGGTCAGGGTGCTGCGCGAGTCCGAGCTCGGCACGCCGGTGCACTTGCTGTTCATCGCCGGCTACGACAGCGCCAGGGTGGGGCGCATGGTGCGCGCGGCCGGCAATGCGCTGCTGGTCGTGACCGAATGCGATGGTGGACTGCAGCTGGGCAGCGCCATCAATTTCCGCATCGTCGACGAACGGGTGCGCTTCGATGTCGCACTCGACGCCGCCGAACGTAACGGCATCAAACTCAGTTCCCGACTGCTGACGGTGGCGAACCGGGTGCAGAAAGGAGCCCAGCAATGAGCTCGATGAAGCGCATCCGCAACACCGGTTCGGTACGCCGCAAACTCATCCTCATGGCGGTGTCGACCACGCTGGCCGCCCTGGTGGCGGCGTCGGTGGCGATGCTGCTGGTCGACCTGCGTGCCTTCCAGCGCTACTGGACCGACGACCTGATGACCCAGGCCGACATCATGGCGCGCGTGACGGCGCCGGCCCTGGCCTTCAACGACGACGAGACCGCGCGCCAGAACCTGGCGGTGCTGCGGGTGCGCCCGCAGATCCTGGCGGCCGCCATCTATACCAGTGGCGGCAGCCGCTTCGCCGGCTACGTGGCGCCGTCGGCCTCCGGCAGCGCGCTCAAGCTGCCGGAGCGCCCGCAGGCCTCGGGCTACCGCATCGAGGGCAGCGAGCTGGTGGTGTTCCGCAACATCGTCGAGAACGGCGACATGGTCGGCACCGTCTACCTGCGCGCGCGCTACGGTCTGTTCGACCGCCTGCTCAGCTATGGCGCCATCCTCGGCGCGGTGATGCTGGGCGCGCTGGCGATCGCCTGGCTGGTCGCCTCGCGCCTGCAGGAAGCCATCACCCGGCCGCTGGAGTCGGTCACCGACGTGGCGCGCCAGGTGATGCAGCAGCGCGACTTCAGCCTGCGCGTGCCCGGCAAGGAGAGCGGCGAGATCGGCGTGCTGATCGATGCCTTCAACGACATGCTGGCCGAGATCGGGCGCCGTTCGCACGCACTGCAGGAAGCCAACGCCACCCTGGAGCACGAGATGCAGGTGCGCGAACGCGCGGAGCAGGCCCTGATCGTGGCCGACCGCCGCAAGGACGAATTCCTGGCCACCCTCGCGCACGAGCTGCGCAATCCGCTGGCGCCGATCCGGACCGGCCTCGACATCCTGCGCCTGCGCAGCGGCGACGCCCAGGCCACCCAGCGTGCCACCGACATCATGGAACGCCAGCTGCGCCAGATGGTGCGCCTGGTGGACGACCTGCTGGACGTCTCGCGCATCAATACCGGCAAGTTCACGATCAAGTCCGGCCGCGTCGAGCTGAAGGCGATGGTCAACGACGCCCTCGAAGTGGTCCGTCCGTATATCGACCTGCATGGACACGAGCTGCAGATCGACCTGCCCGACCGCCCCGTATTCCTGAACGGCGACGCCACCCGCCTGGCCCAGATCCTGTCGAATCTGCTCAACAACGCCGCCAAGTACACCAACCGCGGCGGCCGCGTGAGCCTGCGTGCCAGCGTCGAGGACCGCACCCTGACGCTGGTGGTGGCGGATACCGGCATCGGCATCGCGCCCGAGATGCTGGATATCGTGTTCGAGATGTTCGTGCAGGTTGATTCGACCCTGGAACGCTCGACCGCCGGCCTGGGCGTCGGCCTGTCGCTGGCGCGCAAGCTGGTCGAACTGCACGGCGGCACGATCGAAGCGCACAGCGAAGGCCTCGGCCACGGCAGCCAGTTCGTGGTGCGCCTGCCGATCGTGGTCGATCCTGAGCTGCCGGCCAAGCCGACCCCGGCTTCCTTCATCAGCGCCGAGACCTACCGCATCCTGCTGGCCGACGACAACGTCGACTTCGTCAACAGCATCGGCGCGCTGCTGACGGCGATGGGCCACAGCGTGGTCATCACGCACAACGGCCCGGACGCGCTGGCCGCCGCCAAGCGCTTCTGCCCGGACTACGCCTTCCTCGACATCGGCCTGCCGCAGATGTCCGGCTACGACCTGGCGCGCGGTATCCGCGGCCTGTCCTGCGGGGCGATGACGGTGATGATCGCGGTGACCGGCTGGGGGCAGGAGAAGGACCGCCAGCTGGCCTTCGAGGCGGGCTTCGACCACCACATGGTCAAGCCGGTGCGCTTCGAGCAGATCGAGGAAATCCTCGGCAACCGCAGCCTGATCAAGAAGCTGCGCACATAAAAAGGCGCTGTTCGCGCCAAGTGTGGAATCTTTTCTGGAACACCTGGGGCCGCGCCTGGCACGCGACGCGCTGCTGGTGAACGATAGCCATGCGGCCGACCCGGCATTCGCGCGGGAGGCCGGATGCGAACCTGGCTGCTGCCTTTCCGCGGCGTCCCCAGCCCTTACCTGGACCATTACTTCGGCTGGCGCTGGGCGCTGGATGGCCAGCGTATTGCCCGCCTAGACGCATTTCCAAGTGCGGCGCCGGGCAGATTCAACACTTAATGCAAACAGCGCCATAAAAAAAGCGGAAGCGCTTGCGCGCCTCCGCTTCAATGCCGTGTAGACGGTCGCTGGAACTTACGCTGCCTGGTTCGCGGCCTGCTTGCGGCGGCGAGCCAGGAAGCCCAGGACGCCCAGGCCGGCGAGCATCATGCCATAGGTTTCCGGTTCGGGAACCGGCGCCAGCATCACGGCGCCGCCGAACGACGCTGCCGTATTCGACACCATGTTGCCGCTCACCAGCAGGTAGTAGTCGCCCGCGGATAGGTTGCTGCTGGACACAGACCACACGTCCATGGCGCCCTTGTTCACCTGGGTACCGCTGGAGATCAGGGTATCCATGCCGGTGCCGCCGGTGCCGGTGCCGCCGCCGACGCGGAACAGCGACAGGCCGCTGATATCCAGGCCGGTAGCTGCCGTGCGGCTGATCGAGGAAACGATGGCATCGAAGTTCGAGCTGGTGGTGCCGGTGACCGAGAAGGTGAAGTGGTCGGCAAACATGGCGCCATTGTTGTTCATGGCGAGCGTGTCACCGAAGAAGCCACTACCATTGGTCAGGTCCAGAACCTGTGGGGTGGTGCCAATGGTGGGTGCGGCGGTGCCGCCACCGGTGGTTTGGGCCATGACGGCCGAGGAACCGAATGTTGCGGTTGCAAACACGATACCAGCGATCAGAGATTTTTTCATTTCTTACCTCGCAAAGATTCAGCCGCGTCCTGCAGCTTGGTTTTCAAGAATCGGGGAACTTCATCCTATCAAACCGTCGATAAAACGCGCCAAAAACCACCAATGTGTGCGCTTCTTCTCGGAAATGTGCACGTGTTCAATAATTTCTTACCGGATTCGGCAATTACCCGATTCTCATAGAGGAGGAGAGGCTATTTGCATTGACGAGCAGAAAAAATTATCAGGCTTGCCAAGTATTTGTAGGACTGAGCCTACTTGCAGACGCGCGCTACTCCTCGGCCGAGTTTGTTGCAGTTAGTGAATATTTATTGAACGCTCGGCAATGGAATTGCCCACGGGACTAGTCCTATGGCAGGGCTAAGTCACTGATCCATAAGGACAATACGGATGGGCAAAAGAAAAATGGCCCAGAAATCGCTTTCTGAGCCATTCGTCTTGAAATGTTGGTGCGGCTGGCAGGAATCGAACCCACGACCCCTTGGTTCGTAGCCAAGTACTCTATCCAGCTGAGCTACAGCCGCCCGATGCACGTATTATAGCGAAGTTTTGCCATTTGGCAAAGTGGCTGAAACGGCAAAAAAGCAGGGCAGGGGAAGGTCGGATTCGGCTGACAGTATGGTCGGGAAACGCAGGGTATTCCGTTAGCGGAAAAGAAAAATGGCCCAGAAAGATCAACTTTCTGAGCCATTCCTCAAGAATAACTGGTGCGGCTGGCAGGAATCGAACCCACGACCCCTTGGTTCGTAGCCAAGTACTCTATCCAGCTGAGCTACAGCCGCCCGAGGCACGCATTATAGCAGCGGCTTGGCGAATGGCCAAGTGCATGGCCGCGGTATCCATTCTCAGAGGAAGCCGAAGCGTTTTTTCGCCAGGCGTTCCAGGAGCTTGTTGGTTCCCGCCCGCAGTTTCAGATCCATCTCTTCTTTATATAGAGGCACGACGGCGAAGAAGGCGATTTCCTTGTCTTCGTCGATCCCTAGCGTGTGGAATGCATCCGGCACGCTCACCGGCGGCAGCAGGATGCAGCCGTCGAATTGCACGTCCGGCGCATAGGGTTCCGCCGGATCGCCGTTCGGCATGGTGTGGCCCCAGCCCAGCCAGGTGCCGTACTTGTGAGGAAGGCGCGCCAGGCCCTTGATCAGCCTTAGCGGCCAGTACCAGGATTCGTCATTGAGGGATTCCTGGTCGAGTTTCCAGTCCGGCGGCAGCGTCACGATCAGTTCGGCAAAGCGGGGAGGGTCGATTTCCTGCGGCGTCGACATCGGCAGATCGCTCATGCCCGAGGTGACCAGCCGGACGAATGGATACGCGTCGGTGGGGCGGACGACATGGACGTCGATATGGACCGTGTCCGAGACCACTTCGTGGAATACGGACGCGATCGGTCCGAGATGCCGCTCGATGTGCCCGGAAATCTGCTCGAGGCACATCTCGCCCTCGGGCGGGCTCCAGGCGCCGGGCTCGGCGTGGCGAAGAATGGCGCTGCCGCCCAGAGAAAAGACTTTGCTGTCCTTGTTTTCGCTCACTGCCATTCCTTTGTCGGGCCCATGACTTGCCGCACAGCTTAGCGTGAAAGCTTGCGCCGAAAACGCCGGACAAAAGAAAAATGGCCCAGAAAGCAGAACTTTCTGAGCCATTCCTCAAGTATAAGTGGTGCGGCTGGCAGGAATCGAACCCACGACCCCTTGGTTCGTAGCCAAGTACTCTATCCAGCTGAGCTACAGCCGCCCAAGGCGCGCATTATAGCAGTGCGTTCTGGAATGGCCAAGTCCACCGTGGAGAATCGACGGCGACTCATGGCGTGCGCAGCTGTTTCAAGGACATGCGACCGATTTCCCCGTGAGGCTCGGAGCGCCAATGTCAATGCAAGCAGTCAAAAGAAAAATGGCCCAGAAAGCAGAACTTTCTGGGCCATTCCTCATGTATAAGTGGTGCGGCTGGCAGGAATCGAACCCACGACCCCTTGGTTCGTAGCCAAGTACTCTATCCAGCTGAGCTACAGCCGCCCGAGGCGCGAATTATAGCAGCGAGTTCCGGAATGGCCAAGTCCGCCGCGAAGAATCAGCGGCGGCTCATGGAGCCGGCGGCTGTTGCAAGGGCAGGAGCCCGATTTCCCGGCAGGCGCGGAGCGCGGCAATGTCAATGCAGGCAGCCAAAAGAAAAATGGCCCAGAAAGCAGAACTTTCTGAGCCATTCCTCATGCATAAGTGGTGCGGCTGGCAGGAATCGAACCCACGACCCCTTGGTTCGTAGCCAAGTACTCTATCCAGCTGAGCTACAGCCGCCCGAGTCGCTATTATAGCAGCGACATCCCGCAGGGGGAAGTCTTAATTTTTCTCAACATAAGAAGCGCTTCTGGTAGATTAAAGGCTGTTTCCGGAAAACCTCTTTATGTTCCGCTTCCTCCTCGCTTGCGTCCTGGCCTGCGTCGTCAGTCTGTCCGCCCAGGCCGGCGCACCGCGCAGCCTGCGCTTCGAACGACTTGGCCTGGAACAGGGCCTGTCGCAGGAATCGGTGAAGACGATCCTGCAGGACCGCGCCGGTTTCATGTGGTTCGGCACCCAGGCCGGACTCGACCGCTACGACGGCTACCGCATCCGCAGCTTCCGCAGCGACCCCGGCGATCTCTCCAGTCTGCCCGACAATTTTACCCAGGCCTCCTACGAGGACGATGAAGGCCGGCTGTGGTTCGGCACGCGCGGCGGCCTGGCCCGCTTCGACGAAGCCGGCCAGAAATTCGTTCGCTATCCCTTCGCGTCCGTCAGCGAACGGGTGGCGCGCAACCGCGCCGTCACCGCCATCGTCGGCGCCGGCCGCGGCGGCCTGTGGGTCGGCACCGGGGATGGACTGATCCACCTCGATCCCGCCAGCGGACGCTTCCGCGCCTTCCGCCACAATGCCGGCGATCCTGCCAGCCTGCGCGACGACCGCGTCAGCGCGCTGGCGCCGGACGGCCGCGGCGGCGTGTGGGTGGGCACCGGCGTCGGCATCGACCATTTGCCGGCCGGCGCCACCAGCTTCGAGCACTACGACATCGATCCGCGCGGCGGCGCCAAGCGCAACACGGTGCTGTCGCTGTCGATGGGGCAGAACGGCACTCTGTGGATCGGCACCGCCGCCGGCCTGGACGCATGGCGTACCGGCGACGGTCCGCCCGAGCGGCGCCACGTCGGACCCGAAGAGGGCATGAGCGACGCCGGTATCCTGGCCCTCTACCACGACGCCGGCAACAACCTTTGGGTCGGCACCGACCTCGACGGCCTGAAATGGCTGGACCCGGTCACCCAGCGCTTCGTCGGCTACAACAACGTGCCGCTCGACCGCCACAGCCTGTCGGACAACCAGGTCAGCGCGGTACGCGTCGACCGCACCGGCACCCTGTGGGCCGGCACCCTGTTCGGCGGGGTCAGCCGCGCCGACCTGGCCAGCGGCGGCTTCGGCAGCTTCGTGCTGTTGCCGGGCGCGGCGGACGAGCGCCCGGAAACCCTCAGCCGCAAGGTCCGCGCGATCGCCGCCGGCGCCGACGGCAAGCTGTGGCTGGGCACGACCGGCTCCGGCCTGATCCACCTCGAACCGATCAGCGGGCGCTTCGAGCGCATCCGCCACGACCCGAAGCGCCGCGACAGCCTGCCGGACGACGTCATCACCGCGGTGCTGCCGGGGCGCGGCCGGCTGTGGGTCGGCTCGGGGACCGGGCTGTCCTGGCGCGACGCCGCCAGCGGCGGCTTCACCACCGTCCCGCTGGGCAAGGACTCGGCGAGCAACTACGTGCAGGACCTGATCCTCGACCACAGCGGCAACCTGTGGGTCGCGACCCGCGGCGGCCTGTTCCTGCTCGACCCGGAGGGCCACGTCCTGAGCGCCTGGCGCCACGATCCCCAGGATCCGCGCAGCCTCGGCGAGAACTACGGCTTCGCCTTGTTCGAAGACCGCGACGGCACCATCTGGTACGGCACCGAGAATGGCCTGGACCGTTTCGACCGCGCCAGCGGCACCTTCCGCCATTACCGCCATGACGACCGGGATCCGACCACCCTGCGCCACAACCGCGTCTATTATCTCTACCAGTCGAAGATCGGCGAGATGTGGGTCGGCACCGCGGCCGGCCTGCACCGCATGGAGCGCGATGCCGGCGGGGCCGCCGTGTTCCGCTATTTCCCGGTGACGAAGGCGCGCGGGCCGGTGCCGATCGGCGCCATCCTCGAGGGCAATCACGGCGAGCTGTGGATCAGCACCACGGTGGGCCTGACCCGCCTCGACCCGGCCACCGGCGAGTTCATGAACTACAGTGCCAAGGACGGCCTGCTGGACGGCACCTATTTCGTCGGCGCGGCCGCACGCGACGCCGACGGCGAGCTGCACTTCGGCGGCGTCAACGGCATGACCTCCTTCATGCCGGACGCGGTGCGCGACAACCCGTATCCGGCCCAGGCGGTCGTCACCGAGTTCCTGGTGCAGGGCCGCTCGCTGCTGCCGCATGGCGTGGCCGAACCGCACATCGATCTGCCTTACCGCGATGCCGGCTTCACGCTGGAATTCGCGGCGCTGCACTACGCCGACCCGCTGGCCAACCGCTTCGCCTACCGCCTGCTGGGCTTCGACCGCGACTGGACCGAGACCGACGCCAGCAAGCGCTTCGCCACCTACACGAACCTCGATCCGGGCGATTACGTGTTCGAAGTCCGGGCCGCCAACAAGGACGGCCTGTGGAGCGACGTCCCGGCGCGCATGGCGATCACCATCGAGCGGCCGTTCTGGATGACCTGGTGGTTCCGGCTGCTGGTCGCCCTGTTCCTGCTGGGCGGCGGCTTCGCCATCTACCGCCTGCGCATCCGCGCGCTGGTGCAGCAGAAGGAAACCCTGGAGCGCACCGTCGGCGCACGCACCGCCGAACTGGTGCTGCAGAAGGAGGCCGCCGAACAGCAGAAGGAAGCGGCCCTGCAGGCGCGCCGCAACATCGCGCTGCTGTCCGACATCGGCCGCGAACTCACCGCCAACCTGGACGGCGACGCGATCATGAAGAATGTCTACGGCCAGGTGCGCCAGCTGATGGACGTGCACGTGTTCGCGATCGGCGTGCTGCGCGGGGACCGGCTCGACTGTCCCTTCGTGATGGAAGACGGCAAGCGCGTCGCCGGCGCCGAGCATTGCGGCGCGCGCGTGCTGGCGATGGCGCAGCGCAGCGCCGAGCGCGCCGAAGAGATCCTGATCGACGACTTCGAACACGAAGCTGCAAGCTGGGTCGGCGAGCTGCGCGATTCGGTGGATACGCGGCCGCCGGCCTCTCTGATCATGGTGCCGGTGATGGTCGGCACCCGTTCGCTTGGCGTGATCTGCGTGCAGAGCCACACGCCCCACGCCTACCAGCACATCCAGCTCGACATGCTCAGCACCCTGGCCGCCTACGTGGGCGTGGCGCTGGACAATGCCGACGCCTACCGCCAGCTGAAGGACACCCAGGCCCAGCTCGCGGCGCACGAGAAACTGGCCTCGCTCGGCTCGCTGGTGGCCGGCGTCGCCCACGAACTGAATACGCCGATCGGCAACAGCCTGCTGATGGCCAGCACCCTGCAGGAAAAGACGGAGCAGCTGGCGGCGCGCTTCACCCAGTCCACCCTGAAGAAATCGGAGCTGGAAGGATGGATCGGCGCGGCCAGCGAAGCCAGCGCCCTGATCCAGCGCAGCCTGCATTCGGCGGCCGAGCTGGTGAACAGCTTCAAGCAGGTCTCGGTCGATCAGGCCAGCACCCAGCGCCGCCGCTTCGACCTGGCCCAGGCCTGCCACGAGATCGCCGCCACCATCATGAACCAGGTGCGGCGCGGCGGGCATGTGCTCGAGATCGAGGTGGCGCCGGGCATCGTGATGGACAGTTATCCGGGGCCGCTCGGGCAGGTGCTGATCAACTTCGTCAACAACGCGCTGCTGCATGCCTTCGACGGGCCGGGCGGCACCATGGTGCTGGCGGCCGCCATGTCGGGCGCCGAGCGGGTGCGGATCGAATTCCGCGACGACGGACGCGGCATCGGGTCCGAGCACCTGTCGCGCATCTTCGATCCCTTCTACACCACGCGCATGGGGCAGGGCGGCACCGGCCTGGGCCTGAACATCGCCTACAATATCGTCACCACGCTGCTGGGCGGGACCATCCGCGTCGAGAGTCTGCCTGCCATGGGGACGGCATTCATCCTCGACCTGCCGCTGCGCGCCGCATCATCACTTCAATGAGGACTTCGTGGCACACCTGAATTTTTCGCAACCGAGCATTTCCGAAGACACGATCGCCGCGATGGCGGAAACCATGCGCAGCGGCTGGATCGCCAGCGGCCCGCGCGTGCTGGAATTCGAGCGCGCCCTGTCGCACTCCTTCGGCGGGCGTCCGACGCGGACCCTGACCTCGGCGACCGGCGCGATGGAACTCGCCCTGCTGGCCTGCGGCATCGGCCCCGGCGACGAGGTCATCACCTCGACCCAGAGCTTCTTCTCGACGATGAACATGATCGTCAAGGTGGGTGCGCGGCCGGTGTTCGTCGACTGCGACCTGGTCACGCGCGCGATCGACCTGGCGCAGGTCGAAGCCTCGATCACGCCGCGCACCAGGGCCATCGTGCCGACCCATTTTCCCGGTGCGCTGGGCGACATGGACGCGCTCTACGCGCTGGCCCGCCGCCACGGCCTGCGCGTGATCGAGGATGCCGCGCTGGTGCAGGGCTCGGCATGGCAGGGCCGCCCGGTCGGCAGCTTCGGCGACATCGCGACCTTCTCCTTCCACCCCAACAAGAACATGACGACCATCGAAGGCGGCGCCATCGTGGTGCCGGACGAGGCGACGGCACGCAGTATCGAGGTGTTGCGCTTCCACGGCATCGAGCGCATGCCCGACGATACGCGCGACGTCGCGGTCGCCAGCGGCAAGTACAACATGTCCGACGTATCGGCAGCCATCGGCCTGGCGCAGCTCGCGCAGCTGCCGGGCTTCCTGGCGCATCGGCAGGCGCTGGCGGACCATTATTTCGAGGTGTTCCCGAACATCGAGGACGCGGTGCTGCCGCCGCGCGGCGTCGCGGGGCAGAGCTGGAACATGTTCTGCGTGCTGCTGCCCTACGACCGCCTGGGGACGACCCGCCAGTCCTTCCGTGCGGCCTTGCGCGAGCGGGGTATCGCCACCGGGCTGTCGTATGAACCCTCGCATTTGACCAGCCTGGGCCAGAGCCTCGGTTACCGCCGCGGGCAGTTCCCGCATGCCGAGCGGATCGGCGACCAGACGCTGACCTTGCCGCTGCATTGCGGCATGGGTGTGGCGGATGTCGAGAGGGTTTGCGCTTCGATTCGGGAAATTCTCTGAACCTGCGGTTCGGGGCGTCCGTCGCGCCTTTGTATTGACACGCCTGATTGGTGATCTATATTGGTTTACCGTGGGACCGAGCTGAGCAACGCGCTCTTTCGCCCCAACGAGTCCGATATCTTTTCTTCGAAGAAAAAGGAAAACCATGAAAACGAATATCCGCTTCGGCTGCGCAATCGTTCTTGCTCTCGCCTGCTACCCGGTCCTGCACGCATCGGCCGCGGACGTCATTGCCACAAAAGACGCCCCCGCGGCAATCGGCCCTTATTCCCAGGCCATCCGGGCCGGCAATATGGTCTTCCTGGCCGGCCAGATTCCCATCGATCCCAAGACCGGTCAGTTGAACCAGGGGTCGATCGAAGATCAAACGAGGCAAGCGCTCGACAATCTCAAGGCGGTACTTGCAGCCAGCAATATGTCGATGGAAAACGTCGTTTCCACGACCGTGTACGTCAAGGACCTGAACGACTTTACCCGGCTGAACACCGTGTATGGCACGTATTTCAAGGATAAACCGCCAGCCCGTGCCACCGTGCAGGTGCAACGGCTTCCCAAGGATGCCGCCGTCGAGATTTCCGCTATTGCGGTGCATTGACGCCTGCGCGGATTCGACCATCCCGGGCATCGCCAGTACCGGGCACCGCAGAATCCGATAAGGGCGCTCAGATATTGCCGACGGTGCTGATGTTTGCGTCCGTGCCGTCGGTATAAACCCCCATCGGGGTCTTCCCTGAAAACGTGTTGTTGGAAACGACGGTGGGCTTGCCGTACACGTAGGCCAGTGCGATATGCGCCTGGAACTGGCTGGGCGTCTTGCCGCCGCTGCGCCGGTTCATTACGGAAAAGCTGCAATTCGAATCCATCTTGTTGGCATTGATCGTGTGGCCGCCCGTGTCGGTCCACTTGGCCCTGTCGCCGCCGCCGTACACCTGGATACCGTTCCCTTCATTGTTCGAAACAATGTTGCCGTAGACCGAGCACCGGTTGGTGCCGTCGTCGATGCCGATGCCGACGCCTTCCGAACCGTTGTCCAGCGGACCGCCATAGTTATAGTTGAACCTGCAGGTGTTGTAGCGGATCGTATGTCCCGATACGGCATCTTGCCCTTTCGCCGACGACAGCTCGATGCCCCGGCCGTAATAGGTCGTGCTCAGGGTCCCGCCATTCGAATTGCAGGTGTTGCGCTCGATGATGTAGGACTTGGCAAAGCCGCTGATATGGATGCCGAAATTCATATTGTTGCTGCAGTTGTTGTTGCCCACATAGCTGCCATCTCCACCGTTGATGAAGATTCCGACCAGCATGCCGGTCACGGTATTGTTGTCCAGCCTGGCAGCGGACCCCTGGATGAGAAAGACGCCCATCGCACTGCCGTTCATGCAGTAAGCGATGCCGGGAGGCGGCGAAACGCGGTTCCCGCTGATCACGAGATGGGTGAGGAAAGAGCTGCTGTTGTAGGTCTCGCAGCGGATGCCATGCGATCCCGAGGTGCCGCCGCCGCGATGGCGGACGGTGTTGTTCAGCAAGCGGAGGTCGTCGATCGTCGTGTTCGCAGCGACCAGGATCCCCTGGTTGCCATAGCTCGGACCATTGCTGATGACGTCGAGCAGGCAGCCGGAAACGGTCACATGGTTTTTTGTGTAGACATACACGCCGCCGCAATTCGACGTCACGTTATTGTTTTCGAAAACGCAGTTATTGCCCAGCCAGATGATCGCTACGCCGGCGGCTTCCGGCAGGGCGGTGTTGCGGATGTCCAGATTGCGGTAGGTGATGAAATCGCGCTCCTGGTTGAGCGCCGCGATCGAGGCGCCGGCGGCCGGGGTGGTGGGCGCGCCCGGCAGGATGATGACCGGTTTTGGCTGGGTAGGATCATCGTCGCCATTCGATTTGTAATAGGCACCGATCGTGATGCGCTGGGCCGCCGTGCCGCTCGCGCCTACCCGGAAGACACCCGAATAGGTCGTGCCCCGTTTCTGCAGGTAGGTATGGCCGGGCGTCCAGGACACGCTGGTCCATGACCGGTAGGGATTGGCAAGCGTGCCGTCGCCGGGACCGGGAGCGGTGGCGCCTGGATCGATGTAGTGCACGCTCGTCTTGCTGCCGCTTTGGGCCATGGCGAAGCGCGGAAGCACGGCCGCCGCGCATGCCGAGACGCCCGCCCTGGAAGCAATCCGAAGGAATTCTCTTCTTCTGGTCATGGCTGCTCCTCCATTCAGGACCCGGGCACAGTGTTGTGCCCGGTTGGAGGATGCTACGCTTGGCGGTCACAGCCTTGCAACGACTGTTTGTTAAAAAACTCGGGAAATCGCCAGGTCGAGTGGCGTCAATACAAATTCCCGACATCAAGTAGCTCGACCTTGATGGCGCACTGCGCGGCCGCCCGCCATCCGCCGCGCAGCCTGCACCGGCGGCGTATCCCCCAGCGGCAGCAACCCGGAACCGCGCGCCAGCGACCGCACCAGCGCCGCCTCCCCGAACCGCAGCCGATGTCCACGCAGCTGCGGCAGCGACCGCACCGGCGCCGGCGTCATCTCCACCGCGGCGCGCACCAGCAGGCGCTGGAGCCAGCGCAGCGGTGCGGGAAGAATGGCCGCTTCCATCATGATGCCCAGGAACTCGGCAAGGACATCCGAGCCTTCCAGCCCGGGCGCGGTCCGCGCCAGCATGGCCTCCCACGCCGACCAGGACGCGGGTGCCCCGGTCGCGCCATACAAGCCGGCGGACGCCAGGCCTTCGGCATATACCGCGTCCTTCTCGGCCGCCGATAAAGCCCGGACGTAGCGGTGATACGCCTCGGCGAACCCGAAGCTGGCCGTCGCATGCACCCAGTCCAGCAGCCGCGGATCGTTGGCGCGGTACGCCACGCCGGCGGGCGTCGTTCCCTGCACACGATCGTGCATGCGCACCACGTGGGCGATCATCTTTTCCGCCGCCGGGCGCGGCCCGTAGACCGTCATCATGGCAGCAAAGCCGGTGCGCCGCAGGCGCGTGGGCGGATCGCGTCGGAAGCCGCTGTGGTCCCACACGCCCGAGCGCACCGAGGGCTCGGCCAGTTCGAGCAGCACCGCCGTCACGCCGCCGATGAACAGCGACACCGGATTGGCGAACACCCGCCAGGAGACACCGTGCGCCGGGGTCAGGGCCGGCTCGCCGCGCGGCTGGCTGAAGTCGAAGGCCATGCCCGGAGGAGGGCGCATCAGGTCCTGGATTGAATTCAGCAGCATCGCTTCCCTATGCCTCCATCGCGCGATAGGCGCGGTGCTGGGCGAAGCGCTCGAAGGCCTGCGACAGGAAGGCGACCAGGGTCCGGATCCGCGCCGACTGGTGCTGGTGCTGCGGATAGATCGCATAGATGTCCGCATCCGGCGTCCGGTACTGCGGCAGCACCCTCACCAGGCGGCCGCTTTCCAGGTAGCGCTCGATATCCCATTCCGCCCGCAGCAGGATGCCGTGGCCGTCGAGCGCCCAGTTGACCGCGATCTCGCCATCGTTGGTGGTCAGGTTGCCGCGCACCTTGACCGGCTCGCCGGGGCCATTCGTATCGCGGTCCCTGAACAGGCGCCAGGTGCCGTAGGCTTCGTCGCCCTGGCGGATGCAGATGCAGTTGTGGCGCACCAGGTCCGACGGCGTCATAGGCTCGCCGCGCGCCGCCAGGTATTTGGGCGAGGCGCACAGCAGGCGCCGGTTCGATGCCAGCTTCTTCGCGATCACGCGCGTGTCGCCGGGCTCGCCGAAGCGGATGCAGACGTCGAACTGGTCCTCGGTCAGCGGCGGCGGATTCACGGACAGCTGCAGCTGCACGTCGACCTCCGGGTAATTCAGCACGTATTGCGAGATCGCCGGCGCGATGTGCAGGCGGCCGAAGCCCAGGGTGGCGTTCACCCGCAGCAGGCCCTTGGGCTGGTCTTTCGAGCTGCCCAGCAGCTGGTCGAGGTCGGCGATCTCGCCGAGGATGCGGCGGGCGTGCTCGAACAGGACTTCGCCGTCCGGCGTCAGGCTCATGCGCCGCGTGGTGCGGTTCACCAGCGGCACGCCGAGGCGCGCCTCCATCTGCGACAGGCGCTTGCTGACGGCGGCCGTGCTGATGCCGAGTTCGCGCGCCGCACCGCTCAGGCTGCCGCAGGTGCCGAGCGAGACGAAGAAGCCGAGTTCGGCCGGTTGGATGCCGCTGCTCATGTCGATTCTTAACTTCGGGTTAAAGACGGATTAAGTCTAGCCAAGATATTTGCCCCCGTCCAGGCCATACAGTGGCTCCACGGATGCACGTTTACCTACACAGGCTTACACAGGAGACAGGAATATGAAGACCTACCAAATCGCAACCATCCCCGGCGACGGCATCGGCAAGGAAGTGGTGCCCGCGGGCCGCCAGGTGCTGGAGGCGCTCGCCGCGACGAGCAGCAAGTTCAAATTCGCCTTCGAAGATTTCGACTGGGGCGGCGACTACTACCGCAAGCACGGCGTGATGATGCCGGCCGACGGCCTCGACTCTCTGCGTAACAAGGATGCCATCCTGTTCGGCTCCGCCGGCGACCCGGACATCGCCGACCACATCACCCTGTGGGGCCTGCGCCTGAAGATCTGCCAGGGCTTCGACCAGTACGCCAACGTGCGCCCGACCCGCATCCTGCCGGGCATCGACGGTCCGCTGAAGCGCTGCGCGCCGGAAGACCTGAACTGGGTCATCGTGCGCGAGAACTCGGAAGGCGAATACTCGGGCGTCGGCGGCCGCGTGCACCAGGGCCACCCGATCGAAGCCGCCACCGACGTCAGCATGATGACCCGCGTCGGCGTCGAGCGCATCCTGCGCTTCGCCTTCAGGCTGGCCCAGTCCCGCCCGCGCAAGCAGCTGACCGTCATCACCAAGAGCAATGCCCAGCGCCACGCGATGGTGATGTGGGACGAGGTGGCCGTGCAGGTGGCCAAGGACTTCCCGGACGTGAAGTGGGACAAGGAGCTGGTCGACGCCGCCACCGCGCGCATGGTCAACCGCCCGGCGACCCTGGACACCATCGTCGCCACCAACCTGCATGCCGACATCCTCTCAGACCTGGCCGCGGCCCTGGCCGGCAGCCTGGGCATCGCCCCGACCGGCAACATCGATCCGGAGCGCCGCTATCCGTCGATGTTCGAGCCGATCCACGGTTCGGCCTTCGACATCATGGGCAAAGGATGGGCCAATCCGATCGGCACCTTCTGGTCGGTGGTCATGCTGCTCGAGCACCTGGGCGAGAACGAAGCCGCACAGCGGGTGATGCAGGCGATCGAGACCGTCACCGCCACCCCAACCCTGCACACCCGCGACCTGGGCGGCACCGCCACCACGGCGGACGTCACCAGGGCCGTGTGCGGCATCCTCGACGGCAGCCAGGAGCGCGCAGCGGCCTGAGTCCGCATCAGCCCCGTCCCCGACCGGCCATGAAGAGCCGGGGGGACTCGAAACACATCACATAATGGAGACCGACATCATGTCCAGAAGCTTCTTTGGCAGGCTATACGTCCAGGTTCTAATCGGCGTCATCGCAGGCGGCCTGCTCGGCTACCTGTATCCCAAGCTCGGCACCGACCTCAAGCCGCTGGGCGACCTCTTCATCCGGCTGATCAAGATGGTGTTCGCACCGGTCATCTTCGCGATGGTGGTGCTCGGCATCGCCAAGATGGAGAGCTTGAAGGAACTGGGACGCGTAGGCAGCAGAGCCCTGATTTATTTCGAAGTCATGTCGACCTTCGCCCTGCTGCTCGGCCTGATCGTCGTAAACGTGGTCCAGCCCGGCGTCGGCATGAACGTCGATCCGGCCCACCTCGACACCAAGGCCATCAGCAACTATACGGCGGCGGCGGCGAAATCGACCGGTTTCGTCGACTTCCTGCTGAACATGGTCCCGACCAGCGCCATCGACGCCCTGGCCAAGAACGATATCCTGCAGATCCTGGTGTTCGGCACCATGTTCGGCATTGCGCTGTCGCGCATGGGCCGCCACGCCAAACCCGTGGTCGACCTCCTGGAAGCCTTCAATACCGGCATGTTCATGGTGCTCGGCATGGTCATGCGGATCGCGCCGCTCGCCGCTTTCGGCGCCATCGCCTTCACGGTCGGCAAATACGGCCTGGGCTCGCTGCTGTCGCTCGGTCAGCTGATGGGTTCCATGTACCTGACCTGCGTCGCCTTCGTGTTCGTCGTGCTGGGCGTGGTCGCCCGGATCTGCGGCTTCAGCATCTGGAAGTTCCTGCGCTTCATCCGCGAGGAGATTTTCACCGTGCTCGGCACCAGCTCGTCCGAGTCCGTCGTCCCGCAGCTGATGAAGAAGCTGGAGTACCTGGGCGTCTCGAAGTCGGTGGTGGGCCTGGTGGTGCCGTCCGGCGTCACCTTCAATCCCGACGGCCAGTGCATCTACTACACCATGGCCGCGATCTTCATCGCCCAGGCCACCAACACGCCGCTGTCGCTGATGGACCAGCTGGTCGTGCTGGGCGTCCTGATGATCACCTCGAAGGGCTCGGCCGGGGTCACCGGTTCCGGCTTCATCACCCTGGCCGCCACCCTGGCTTCGATGGGCAAGATCCCGGTGTCCGGCATGGTGCTCCTGCTGGGCGTCGACCGCTTCATGTCCGAGGCGCGCGCCATCACCAACACGATCGGCAACGGCGTCGGCACCCTGGTGGTGGCACGCTGGGTCGGCGCCGTCGACCGCGTCCGCATGAACCGCATCCTGAACGGCGAGGAACCGGCGCCGGAACAGGAAGCCCTGATCACCCCGCACGGCAACGAGGACCGCGAGGACGTCGCCGTCAGCCTGGTGAAACCGCAGAACGTATCGGCCTGAAACCATGGACGCGAAAGCACTACTGAAGGCGATGTTCGACGCCGCCATCGCCGCGGCCCAGCCGGACAAATGCGTTCCGCCCCATCTGCCCGCCGCGCCGCGCGGCCGGCTGGTGGTGATCGGGGCGGGCAAGGCCTCGGCGGCGATGGCGCGGGCGGTCGAACGGGCCTGGCCGGGCAAGCTGGAAGGCCTGGTCGTCACGCGCTACGGCTATGCGGTGCCGTGCGAACGCATCGAGATCGTCGAGGCGGCGCATCCGGTGCCCGACGCCGCCGGCGAACGGGCGGCAAGGCGCATGCTGGAACTGGTGCGCGGCCTGGGTCCCGACGACACGGTGCTGTGCCTGGTCTCCGGCGGCGGCTCGTCCCTGCTGCCGCTGCCGCTGCCCGGCATCACGCTCGAAGACAAGCAGCTCGTGAGCCGCGCGCTGCTGGCGTCCGGCGCCAGCATCGGCGAAATGAATTGCGTGCGCCGCCATCTTTCCGCCATCAAGGGCGGACGGCTGGCCGCCGCCTGCCATCCGGCAAAGGTGCTGACCCTGCTGATCTCGGACGTGCCGGGCGACGAACCCTGCGACATCGCCTCCGGTCCGACCGTCGCCGATCCGAGCACCTGCGCGGATGCCCTCGACATCGTGCGCCGCTACGGTATCGCGTTGCCGGGCAGGGTGCGCGACGTGCTGGAGAGCGGGGCAGGGGAATCGGTCAAGCCGGGCGATCCGCGCCTGGCCGGCAATGAAGTCCGCTTCGTCGCCACCCCGCAGATGGCGTTGGAGGCCGCGGCCCGCGTGGCCGAGGCGGCCGGCGTCGCCGTCCACATCCTCGGCGACAGCCTGGAAGGCGAAGCCCGCGAGGTCGGCAAGGTCATGGCCGGCATGGCGCTGCAGGTGGCGCGGCGCGGCCAGCCCTTCGGCACGCCCTGCATCCTGCTGTCCGGCGGCGAGACCACGGTGACGGTGCGGGGCGACGGCCGCGGCGGGCGCAACGTCGAGTTTCTTCTGTCGGCTGCGATCGCCCTGCGCGGCGAAGCCGGCATATACGGCCTGGCAGGCGATACCGACGGCGTCGACGGCCAGGAGGAGATCGCCGGCGCTTACTTCTCGCCGGATACGTTGGCGCGCGCCTTCGACAGGGAGATCCGGCCCATGCAAAGCCTGGACCGCAACGACGGCCACGGCTTCTTCCAGGCGCTCGGCGACGCCATCGTCACCGGTCCCACGCTCACCAATGTGAACGACTTCCGCGCCATCCTGATCGACACGCCCCACGGGAGCAGCACACATGCATCGTAATCGCAAGGCGAAAATCGTCGCCACCCTCGGCCCGGCCAGCACGGACGCGGCCACCATCGAGGCCCTGTTCCGCGCCGGCGCCGACGTCTTCCGTCTCAACTTCAGCCACGGCAGCCACGAGGACCACAAGGCCCGCCTCGACAAGCTGCGCGCGCTCGAACAGTCGCTGGGCCGCCCGGTGGGGGTCTTGATCGACCTGCAGGGGCCGAAGCTGCGCATCGGCACCTTCGCCGAAGGCCGCGTCACCCTCGAGGCCGGGGCATCGTTCCGGCTCGACCTGAACGCCGGCCAGCCCGGCGACGGCAGGCGCGTCGCGCTGCCGCATCCCGCGATCTTCGCGGCGCTGGAGCAGGGCACCATCCTGCTGCTCGACGACGGGCGGATCGCGCTGCGGGTCGAGCAATTCAACGCCGAGTCGGCCGATACCACGGTCGTGAATGGCGGCGTGCTGTCCGACCGCAAGGGCGTCAACGTCCCCGGCGTGGTGCTGCCGCTGTCGGCGCTGACCGACAAGGACCGCCAGGACCTGGCCTTCGGCTTGAGTCTGGGGATCGACTGGGTCGCGCTGTCCTTCGTGCAGCGGGCCGAGGACATCCGCGAGATCAAGGAGATCGTGCAGGGCCGCGCCCGCATCGTCGCCAAGCTGGAGAAGCCGGCTGGGGTGAAGGACCTGGAAGCGATCGTCGAGGAAGCCGACGCCATCATGGTGGCGCGCGGCGACCTCGGCGTCGAGATGCCGGCCGAGCAGGTGCCGGCGATCCAGAAGCGCATCGTGCGCGTCTGCCGCCGTCTCGGCAAGCCGGTCATCGTGGCCACGCAAATGCTGGAATCGATGGTGACGGCGCCGGTGCCGACCCGCGCCGAAGCCTCGGACGTCGCCACCGCGATCTACGACGGCGTGGATGCGGTGATGCTGTCGGCCGAGTCGGCGTCGGGCAAGTACCCGGTCGAGGCGGTCACCATGATGAACAACATCATCGTCCAGACCGAGTCCGATCCCGTCTACCGCGAAAGCATCGCGGCGAGCCAGAGCCCGGCGCGGGCCGAGATCGCGGACGCGATCGGGCTGGCGATGCGCAACGTGGCCGAACTGCTCGACGTGGCGGCCACCGTCGCCTACACCAGCTCCGGCCACTCGGCCCTGCGGCTGGCGCGCGAACGGCCGCAGGCGCCCATCATCGGCATGACGCCCAAGCTCGCCACCGCGCGCGCCCTGGCGCTGGTGTGGGGCGTGCACGCGGTGCTGACCCATGATGTCGCCGACGTGTCGGAGATGACGGACTTCGCCTGCATTACCGCCCGCCGCGAAGGGCTGGCGCGCGAAGGCCAGACCATCGCGATCGCCGCCGGCATGCCGTTCGGCGCGTCCGGCACCACCAATCTGCTGAGGATCGCGCGGCTCGACCACTGAAGTTCAGACCTGGACCTGGATCTCGCCGAAGAAACCCAGCTGCAGGCTGCTGGCGATGCGGTTGGCCACGACCACCGCCTCGGCGGAGTCCTCGGTGCCGAACACTTCGATCGCGGTCATCCTGAACAGGGTGAGCCAGCGGACGAAGTGTTCTCGGCCGATGCCGCTCAGGGCCATGTGCTTGCCGAAGACATTGCCCTGGAATTCGCCGGTATCGAGCAGGACCTTGGTCCAGAAGGCAACCATGCGCGGCATGTGCTCGTGCCAGTGGCCGGCCAGCTTCTCTTCGAAGACGGGGCCCAGCACGGCGTCTTCGCGGACGCGGGCGTAAAAGGTGTCGACCAGCTGGACGATGGTCGACGGGGTGATGGCGTCGGTGGTACTCATGGCGCGGTCATACGAGGTTCGTGGGCGTGCCGGCCGCCCAGGCGTCGATGTTATCGACCAGCATGTCGGCGAGGGTCTGCATGGCGCCGCCGCTGGCCCAGGCCACGTGCGGGGTCAGCACGAAGTTCGGCAGGTTCAGTTTGAGGAGCGGGTTGTCCGGCACCGGCGGTTCCTTGCTCAGCACGTCGAAGCCGGCGCCGGCGATGACGCCGTTCCTGAGTGCCTCGGCCAGCGCGGCTTCGTCCACCAGGCCGCCGCGCGCGGTGTTGATCAGGATGGCGTTCTTCTTCATCGACGCCAGCTCGGCCGCGCCGATCATGTGGCGGGTCTGCCCGGTCAGCGGCAGGTGCAGGCTGATCACGTCGCTGGTGGACAGCAGCTCGGACAGCGGCAGCTGCACCACGTCGCCGTCGCCGACCGGTGAGCGCGACGCCACCGCGATCTCCATGCCGAAGGCGCGGCCGATCTGCGCCACGCGGCGGCCCAGCGCGCCATAGCCGACGATGCCGAGACGGCTGCCGGCGAGGTCGCCGATCGGGTGGTCGAGCAGGCAGAAGCGCGTCGAGCTTTCCCAGCGCCCGGCGGCGACGTCGGCGGCATAGGCCAGCAGGTTGCGCCGCACCGCCAGCATCAGGGCGAAGCAGTGCTCCGGCACCGACACCACCGAGTAATTCCGGATATTGCAGACCGCGATGCCGCGCTCGCGGCAGACGGCCAGGTCGACGTTGTCGGTCCCGGTCGCGGCCACTGCCACCAGTTTCAGGTCCGGCAACTGGGCGATCGCCTCCGCGCGGATCGGCACCTTGTTGGTGATCGCGACCGTGGCGCCGCGCAGGCGTTCGACGACGTCCTGCTGGGCGGTGGCCGGATAGTCCTGCCAGGCATGTTCGAAGGCGGGCGGACGGACGTCGGCGATCAGGCTGTCGCGGTCAAGGAAGACGATCTTGTGCATGGCGGAATCCCAGTCGGAGGAACCGCCATTGTAGTGCGGAGACGAAAAAAAGACAGGGTAGGCACCCTGTCTTTCGAAGCGATGGGGCTTGAGCCGCTTGGCTTAGTGTGCTGCTGCCGTGTCGGCTTTCTGGTCTGCGTGAGCGGCAGCCTTGTCGGCAGCGGCCTCCGCTTTGGCCTTTGCGGCCTTCTTGTGTGCTTTTGCCTTGGTCTTGGCGGCGTCGGCCTTGGCGACGGCGACGTCGGAATTGGCCTCGGCTGCTTTCTTCTCTACCTTGGCGTCTGCCTTGGCTGCCGCTTTCTCTTCCTTGGCTTCCGCTTTGGCGACATTCTTGTCGGCTTTTGCATCGGCCTTGGCGGCATGGGTGCTTGCCGGCGCCGGCGACATAGCGGTCGACTGGGCGGCAAATGCCGAGGTGGCGAACAGACCGGCGATCAGGGTAGCGACGATTTTGCTCATGGCGATGTTTCCTTCAGTGTTGTCTTCGAAATTTTTGGGACATTCCCGGGTGCTACTGATCCCTCAACGCGGCCAGCCGCCGGCCAGTTGACGCGTTTTTACATGTTCTTACAAATAGCTATCATTTCTTTTCCTGGGCGCCGGCCAGCCGGGCAATCGCCGCCAGCGTGGTCTGGGCCGCGTTGAGGCCCAGCAGGAAGTCCTTGTCGCTGAAGGTCGACACCAGGTCGGTCGGCTGGTGCCAGTGCGGATTCCAGCCGGCGCCGATCTGCTGGCCGCGCTCGTTCTCGCGCAGCGAGATCGACGGCACCAGGTCCATGAACGGGGTCGAGTCCGTATTCGTCATGTGCGGACCGACGGCGGCCGGATAGTCGGTGGCGTATTGCTCGTTCGCGGCGCGGAAGGCCCAGGCCAGCTTCTGCGAGCCTTCGGCCTGGCGCGAGTTCGCCTGGAACTCGATGTTGACGTCGGCTTCGCGGCGCTGCTCCGGCGGCGGCGCCGTGACCGTCTTGCCGTTCGCATCCGTGCGCGCGACCGGCATGCCGTGGTCGAACATCATCATGTCGTGCTGGATCATGCCCAGCCAGCGCGGTTCCGGATAGCGGCCCGAGCCCTTGGGCGATTCGATCCCCTGCAAATCCTTGCGCTGGGCCACATAGGCGGAGGCGCCGTTCAGGCCGGTCTCCTCGTTGTTCCACAGCGCGAAGCGGATGCTGCGCTCGGTAGTGACGCCGGGCGCATTGAGGATCCGCGCCAGTTCCATCACCAGGGCCGTGCCGGAGGCGTCGTCGTTGGCCGCTTCGCCGAAGCCGAGGCCATCCATGTGGGCGGCCACGATATACATCTCGTCGGGACGGCTGCTGCCGACCTTGGTGCAAACCACCTCTTCGCGCGGGCCGCCCTTCGGATCCGGCTGCTCGGCGTTGAGGGCGCGGAGGCGCTCGTCGGGCTGGGCCATCGGATCCTGATTGACGCCGGTGGGCGCGCGGGTGCCGAACAGGGTGCTGCCACCCTGGCCGGCCGGGCCGCCGCGGCCGCCTCCCGCTGCCGCCGGACGCGGGCTGCCGGGCGGACGCGGCGCCGGCGGCACATAGTCATAACGGATGCGCTCGGTGGCGCAGCCGTAGGACTTCAGCTGGGCCTCGATCCAGTCAATCGCCTTGCGGTTGCGTTCGGTGCCCTGTTTGCGGTCGCCGAAGCGGGCCAGGCCGCGAATGGTCTCCTTGTAGCGTTCGAGGTCGAGCTGGCCGACCAGGCGGGCGACCGGGTCTTGAGCGGCCGTGGCCGACACCGGCGCGGTGGATTGGGCCAGGGCGGCGGGCAGGGCCAGCGCGAGGGCGGCGAAGACGGCGCAGGGCAGGAGCAGGGCGGAAGGTTTCACATGAGCTCTCGAATCGATGCTGAAGGAAGCTCGACTATATGCGATGCGCACGATTGATGCCTGTTTGACATTGCAAATTATTCAAAGGATACTCATCCGGCATTTCCACCAACCAAGAAAACCAACGAGACCGTGAAGACCACCACCTCCATCGCCATCCTTTCCGCGGCCGCGCTGGCCGCGTCCGCGCATGCCGCCCCGGCCGTGAACGCCGCTGTAAAGCCGGCGGTGCCCGCCGGCCAGGCCGTGCAGATCGAAGCCTCCCACCTGTCGCACGACGTCAAGGTGCTGTCCTCGGACGAGTTCGAAGGCCGCGGCCCGAACACGCCGGGCGAAGCCAAGACTGTCGCCTACCTCATCAACCAGTTCGAGGCGGCCGGCCTGAAGCCGGGCGGCGACGCCATTGACGGCAAGCGCGGCTGGACCCAGGACGTGCCGCTGGGCCGCTTCGAGATCAAGGGCCCGGTCGAGGTCAGCGTCAAGGGCGGCGGGAAAGAAGAAACCCTCACCCAGGGCGAGCAGATCGCGGTGCGCGCCTCGATGACGGGCGCCAAAGGCGTGGAATTCAGGGATGCGCCGCTGGTCTTCGTCGGCTACGGCGTGACCGCGCCGGAGCGCAAATGGGACGACTTCAAGGGCCAGGACCTGAAGGGCAAGCTGGCCGTGGTGCTGATCAACGATCCGGACTTCGAGGCGGGCCGCGGCGATTTCGGCGGCAAGGCCATGACCTATTACGGCCGCTGGACCTACAAGTTCGAAGAGATGGCGCGCCGCGGCGCCCTCGGCACCATCATTGTCCACGAGACCGCGCCGGCTTCCTATGGCTGGGCGACGGTGAAAAACTCCAATACCAACGTCATGTACGACGTGGTGCGCAAGAACCCGCGCGAATCGCATGCGCCGGTCGAGGCCTGGATCCAGCGCGACCTGGCCGTCGACCTGTTCAAGCGCGCCGGCCTGGACTTCGACAAGCTGAAGAAGTCGGCCGCCTCGCGCAGCTTCAGGCCGGTCGAGCTGACCGGCGTCTCGATGTCGGGCAAGTACGCCGTCGACGCCCAGGTGATCACGTCGAAGAACGTGGTCGCGCTGCGCGAAGGCAGCCGGCATCCGGACCAGGTCGTGATCTACAGCGGTCACTGGGACCATCTCGGCATCGGCCTGCCGGACGCCAAGGGCGACAGGATCTACAACGGCGCGGTCGACAACGCGACCGGCATCGCGGCCCTGCTGGAACTGGCGCGCGTGTACGCCGCCGCGCCGGCGCCCCAGCGCAGCGTGGTGTTCCTGGCGGTGACGGCCGAAGAGAAGGGCCTGCTGGGCTCCGAATACTATGCCTCGAACCCGGTGTATCCGCTGGCGAAGACGGTCGGCGTGATCAATATGGACGCCCTTGACCCGCACGGCAAGGCCAAGGACTTCACGATTTCGGGCAGCGCGAAGCTGGATCTGCTGGACCGCCTGAAGGCCAAGGCCAGGCTGGCCGGCCTGAGCTACTCGCCGGATCCGAAGCCGGAAGCCGGCCACTTCTTCCGCTCCGACCACTTCCCCTTCGCCAAGCGCGGCGTGCCGGCGATCTCCTTCGGATCGGGCGAGCATTGGGAGCAGGGCGGGCTTGCGGCCGGCAAGAAGGAGGCCGAGCGCTACGTCAAGGAGAACTACCACCAGCCGTCCGACGAATGGCGTCCGGAGTGGACCTTCGAGGGGATGGCGCGCGACCTCGGCATCCTGTACGCGGTGGGCCGCGAACTGGCCGATTCGAACGCCTGGCCGAACTGGTCGAAAGACTCGGAGTTCCGTGCGGCCCGCGATCAGAGCGCATCTGAGCGGAAATAAGTGCTCAAATGAGCGGCGGCAGTGACGGTTAGCTGCCGTACAGTCATGCCCGTGGCATCGCAGTATATTGAGCAATATTGCTGCTGATGTACAGGTGATGCCATGCCCGACGCACTCAAGGAATACAAGGCCAAGCGGAATTTTTCGATCACGTCGGAACCCGCGGAAGGGGGCGACGCCAGCACCGGCGCGCTCACCTTCGTGATCCAGAAACACTGGGCCTCCAGGCTGCACTACGATTTCCGTCTCGAGCTCGACGGCACCATGAAGAGCTGGGCCGTGCCCAAGGGCCCCAGCTACGACAGCCACGACAAGCGCATGGCCGTGCACGTCGAGGACCATCCGATCTCCTATTCCGATTTCGAAGGCACGATCCCGCCCAAGCAATATGGCGCGGGCGAGGTCATCGTCTGGGACAAAGGCACCTGGGAGCCGGTCGGCGACCCGCGCAAGGGCTATGCCAAGGGCGAGATCAAGTTCGAGATGCATGGCCACAAGATGCACGGACGCTGGGTGCTGGTGCGCCTGCGCGGCCATGAGGAAGACAAGCAGGAGCCCTGGCTGCTGATCAAGGAAAACGACGAGTACATGCGGCCGGCGTCCGAGTTCTCGGTGGTCGACGAGATGCCGGACAGCGTCAAGGACCTGCCGATGCCGGGCTCGCCCGAAGACCGGGAAGCGGCGCGCGCCAAGCTGGTGGCCTTGAAGGCCGAGGCCAGGCCGTCGAAGAAGCCGGCAAAGACCACGCGGCGCGGCGCCATGCCCGAGGGCGCGGTCAAGGCCGAGCTGCCGGAAACCCTGAATGCCGAACTGGCGACCCTGGTCGACGGCCCGCCCGAACGGCCCGAGGAATGGATCTTCGAGATCAAGTTCGACGGCTACCGCATGCTGACCCGCGTCGCCGACAAGGGCAAGGACATTCGCCTCGTCACCCGCAACGGCAAGGACTGGACCGACAAGCTGCGGCCGCTGCGCGACGAGATCAAGCGCATGAAGCTGCCGGACGGCTGGTACGACGGCGAGATCGTGGTCCACGACGAGAACGGCAAGCCGAACTTCAACCTGCTGCAGCTGGCCTTCGACGGCTCGAACCGCGCCCAGATCGTCTACTTCATCTTCGACATCCCTTACTTCAAGGGCTACGACCTGCGCGAGGTGAGGCTCGACCAGCGCCGCCCGCTGCTGCAGGACGTGCTGGCCGAGAAGGCGTCCGACAGCGTGCGCTTCTCCAGCGAATTCGGCACCGACCCCAGCCAGCTGGTAGTGGCCGCCTGCCAGATCGGCCTCGAAGGCGTGATCGGCAAGCGGCGCGACTCGCGCTACGTGAACCGGCGCTCGCCGGAATGGATCAAGCTGAAATGCGGGATGCGCCAGGAATTCGTGATCGGCGGCTATACCGACCCGCAGGGCGCCCGCACCGGCATCGGCTCGCTGCTGCTCGGCTACTATGACGAGAAAGGCGTACTGCGCTACGCCGGCAACTGCGGCAGCGGCTTCAACGGCGCCTCGCTGCGCCATATGCGCGAGACCCTGGAAACCATCGCCAGCGACGAGAATCCCTTCCCGCCGCGCGCCGTCCCCGGCCGCGGCAACCACTGGGTCAAGCCGACCCTGGTGGCCGAGGTCAGTTTTTCGGAGTGGACGGCGACGAATTCGATCCGCCACCCGGTGTTCCAGGGCCTGCGCAAGGACAAGCCGGCCAGGAGCGTCGTGCGCGAGCAGGCCAAACATGTGCAGGAGACCGCGAAACCGGCCCCTCGCACGCGTGCGGCCGTGAAAGCGGCACCGAAAGCGAAAGCGGAAGCCAGGGCAGACAAGGCCGAACCGGCGGACAGCAGCCTGCCGGCCAAATTCAAGGTCACCCACGGCGAGCGCGTGATGGACAAGGAGAGCGGCGTCACCAAGCTCGAACTGGTCGAATACTACGCGCTGGTCGGCGAGTTGATGATGCCGCACCTGAAGGGCAGGCCGGTCTCGCTGGTGCGCGCGCCCGAGGGCGTGGGCGGCGAGCTGTTCTTCCAGAAGCACGTGGTCGATCCGCGCAAGATGCCCGGCGTCGGCCAGCTCGACCAGTCCCTCGATCCGGACCACCCGCGCATGACCCGCATCGACACAGTCGAGGGCATCCTGTCCTGCGCCCAGTGGAACGTGGTCGAGATCCACAGCCAGAACGCGGTCGAGAAGCGCTACGACACGCCGGACCGCTTCGTGTTCGACCTCGACCCGGGCGAGGGCATCTCGTTCGCGCAAGTGCAGGAAGCGGCCCAGCTGGTGCGCGCCTTCCTGCAGGAGCTGGGCCTGAATCCCTTCCTGAAAACCAGCGGCGGCAAGGGCCTGCACGTGGTGGTGCCGCTCAAGCCCAGGCTCGATTGGGACACCGTGAAGGACTTCTCGCACGCCATCGTGAACCACCTGGCGAAGACCATTCCGGACCGCTTTTCGGACAAGAGCGGCGCCAAAAACCGCGTCGGCCGCATCTTCATCGACTACCTGCGCAACGGCCGCGGCGCGACCACGGTGTCGGCCTGGTCGGCGCGCGTGCGGCCGGGGCTGGGGATTTCGGTGCCGGTGCGCTGGGAAGAGTTGATGGACCTGAGGTCGGGGGCGCACTGGACGGTGAAGACCGTGGGGGAGCGGCTGGCGATCGGGAATTCGCCCTGGGAGGATTATGAGGAGAGTGCCACGACCTTGACCAAGGCGATGAAGGCGCTCGGATTCAAGCCGAAATAGTCGCGGCGGCGGCCGCGTGATGGATGAGGACCCTTGCGAGGGTCCTTTTTTTTCGCCCCTGCAAATCCTCGTTGACAATCCTCAAGTCACGCTCAATAATGACCTAACTCAAAAATGAGCGCGCTCAAAAAAGAGCGCGACGCAAAGTTAACCGTGAGAACCTGAGGAGCACGAGATGAAGATTTGCCGTTTCAATGACAACCGCATCGGCCTGGTCGAAGGCGGACAGGTGTACGACGTGACCGAAGTGGCTGCCCAGCTGCCGGCACTGAAGTGGCCGCTCGAGCCGGGCGACCAGCTGATCGCCCATCTGGAGCGCCTGAAGGGCCAGATGCAGGAACTGAAGGGCCGCGCCAACCCCGTGGCGCTGGACAGCGTCAAGCTGCTGAGCCCCGTCGCCAACCCGTCGAAGATCATCGCCGCGCCGCTGAACTACCAGCTGCACGTGGCCGAGTCGAAAGCCGACAAGGGCATCCACAACGGCGTGCACCTGCCGGATTACGATGGCTTCGCTTCGCCGGTCGCCAAGTTCGGTGTGTTCCTGAAGTCGCCGTCGTCGATCGTCGGCGCGGGCGAGGGCGTGCGCATCGCCTACCCGGGCCGCCGCAACGACCATGAAGTCGAACTGGCCGTGATCATCGGCCGGAAGTGCAAGGACGTCGGCCGCGAGGATGCCTTCAGCGTCGTCGCCGGCTATGCGATCGGCCTCGACATGACCGTGCGCGGTCCCGAAGACCGCAGCTACCGTAAATCCGCCGACACCTATTCGGTCCTCGGTCCCTACCTGGTCACCCGCGACGAAGTGGCGGACCCGGACGCGCTGGACTTCTCGATCACCGTCAACGGCGAGCACCGCCAGAAGGCGAACACCCGCGACCTGATCACCGGCGTGGCCGAACTGATCGAAGTCGCCTCGCGCGCCTACACCCTGTACCCGGGCGACATCATCATGACCGGCACCCCGGAAGGCGTGAACAGCATCGAGCCGGGCGACGTCATGCATGCGTATATCGAAGGCATCGGCGAGATGGACGTCGCCATCCGCGCCTACGACGCGCCGAAGGAGGAGACATGAACACCACCACGACAGGCGAAGCCGGCGCCCTCGAAGCGCGCCGCGACTTTTACCGCCGCATCGACCCGGACAACCTGGCCCCGCTGTGGGAACAGTTGCACAGCCTGGTGACCCGCACCCCGGCCTCGCAGTGCCGCCCGGTGCACTGGGACTACCGCAAGATCCGCCCCTACCTGGACGAAGCCGGCCGCCTGATCACCGCCGAGGAAGCGGTGCGCCGCGTGCTGATTCTCGAGAACCCGGGCCTGCGCGGCCAGGCGGCGGCCACCACCTCGCTGTACGCCGGCCTGCAGATGATCCTGCCGGGCGAGATCGCGCCGCCGCACCGCCACACCCAGGCGGCGATCCGCCTGATCCTCGAAGGCGAGGGCGCCTACACCTCGGTCGACGGCGAGAAGACCTTCATGGAGCGCGGCGACTTCATCATCACCCCGGCCTGGCACTGGCACGAGCACGGCAACGAAGGCGCGGCGCCGATGGTCTGGCTCGACGGCCTGGACGTGCCGATGGTAGCCATGCTCGACGCCAGCTTCGCCGAGCATGCCGCTGACCTGCCGGCTCCGATCCCGGCGCGCCGCGGCGGCGAGAGCAAGGCGCGCTTCGGCAGCAACCTGCTGCCGGTCGACTACCAGGCCCCCAGCCCGTCTTCGCCGCTGTTCAAGTATCCGTATGCCGAGACCCTGGCGGCACTGCGCGCGATCGCGGCCGGCAATCCGCCTGACGCCTGCCATGGCCACAAGCTGCGCTACGCGAATCCGCTCGACGGCGGCTATCCAATGCCGACCATGGGCGCGTTCATCCAGTTGCTGCCGGGCGGTTTCGGCACCGCGCCTTACCGCTGCACGGCCGGGACGGTGTTTGCCGTGATCGACGGCGAGGTCGAGGTCGCGATCGGCGAACAGCGCTTCACGGCGCGCCCGAACGACGTGTTCGTGGTCCCGAGCTGGGCCGAGCATCGCATCACGGCGGGGAAGGACGACGCCGTGATCTTCAGCTTCTCGGACCGTCCGGTGCAGGAAATACTCGGCCTGTGGCGCGAGCAGCGGTCGGCGTGAATCATCAAGGAACTAGAATCATGAGCAAGAAACCCGTAGTCATCGCGGGCGGCGGCCCGGTCGGCCTGGTCACCGCCCTGGCCCTGGCGCGCCAGGGCATCGAAGTCGTGCTGCTGGAAGCGGAGAGCCAGATCCCGCAAGACCTGCGCGCCGGTACCTTCCACCCGCCCACCGTCGAGATGCTCGACCGCCTGGGCCTGGGCAATGCCATGCTGGAGCAGGGCATCAAGGTGCCGGAATGGCAGATCCGCGACCGCCGCACCGGCGTGGTCGCCCAGTTCGACCTCGGCCTGCTGGCCGACGTCACCCCGCATCCCTTCCGCCTGCATTGCGAACAGCACAAGCTGTCGCGCATCGCCGCCGACGTCCTGGTATCGATGCCGAACGTGAAGCTGCTGTTCGGCCATCGCTGCACCGGCTTTGTCCAGGATGCCGAAGGCGTCACGGTCAAGGTGCAGTCGGAAAACGGCGAAGACGAGATCCGCGCGAGCTGGCTGGTCGGCACCGACGGCGCCCACAGTGTGGTGCGCAAAGGAATGAACGTCGAGTTCGACGGCTTTACCTGGCCCGAACGCTTCCTGGTGTTCGCCACGCCCTATGACCTGCGCGAGCAGGGCTTCACGGGCAATGCCTACGTCGCCGATCCTGACGAGTGGTGCGCGATCTTCATCCAGCCGCACAAGGGGCCGCCGGGAATCTGGCGCATCGCCTTCCCCACGAAGCCGGAGATGAGCGAGGAAGAAATCCTGTCCGACGCCTTCGTGCAAAGCCGGATCCAGGGCTTCCTGGCGCCCGACCGCGAGTACGAGATCGCCTACCGCAGCGTGTACCGCGTGCACCAGCGCGTGGCCAGCGATTTCCGCGACGGCCGCGTGCTGATCGCCGGCGACGCCGCCCACATCAACAATCCGCTCGGCGGCATGGGCCTGAACAGCGGCATCCACGACGGCGTCAACCTGGCGGAGAAGCTGACCGTGGTGTTCGAGGGCGCGAGCCAGGACCTGCTGGACCGCTACGTGCGCCAGCGCCGCCTGACGAATATCGAGTACGTGCAGGCGATCACGATCCGCAACAAGCGCCTGTTGGAAGAACGCGATCCGGCCGTCCGCAAGGAGCACCTGGACGAGCTGCGCCAGACCGCCGCCGACCCGGCCAGGGCCCGCGCCTACCTGCTCAATTCGTCGATGATCGCCAGCATCGCGCGGGCGCGGGAGATCCAGTAAGCAGTAGACCCGTAGTACAACCCGGAAGGCGGCCGTTACTAGAGGCGCAGCAAGCGCCCGGCCGTGCTGCCTTCCTCTTTGGAGGAGACTCGATGTTCAAGCAGCAAACGATCGCGCTGGCCTGTGCCGCCTGCGCAGCAGGCATGCCGGCCGCGTCCGCGATGGCGCAGACCAGCGTGGCACTTTACGGCAGCGTCGACGGCGGCATCAGCTATGTCAGCAATGAGCGCGGCAGCGGCAACACCCGCGTCGACAGCGGTAACCGCTCGCCGGACCGCTTCGGCTTCCGCGGCGTCGAAGACCTGGGCGGCGGCCTGAAGGCCATGTTCATGCTGGAGAGCGGATTCAATCTCGACGACGGCACGCTCAAGAAAAGCACGGCCCTCTTCAACCGTCGCGCGGTGGTCGGCCTGGACAGCAGCTACGGCCTTCTCACTCTCGGGCACATGCCCGACTTCATGTACGATTATCTGCGCTTCCAGAGCAACGGCATCATGGGGTCTTCGTACTTCTTCCATCCGGGGAACCTGGACAACCAGGCCAGCACCTTCCAGATCGATAACGCGGTCCGCTACGAGACCCCGAACCGGGGTGGTTTCAAGCTGGGCGCGATGATCGGCTTCGGCGAAAATCCGGGCGACAGCAGCAAGAACCGCAACTGGAGCGCAGGCGCCCAGTATGCGGCCGGCCCGCTGAAGGCAAACCTCGCGTACACCGTGTCGAACGACCGCAGCTTCAACCTGGGCGGCACGCTCGGCATCCGCAGCCTGCTGGGCCAGGCGCTCTCGAACGGCGACCCGTCGGCGCCGAGCGCCGCCTACACGAACTTCGCATCGTCGAAGACGACCAGCGTGGGCGCCACCGGGAGCTACACCGTCGGACGATTCACGCCGCACGCGATGATTTCGCGCGTCGAGCTGGAAAACCGCGTGGGCTCGGCCGCCCAGACGAACTATGAGCTCGGCACGGATATCGATACCGGCTATTTCAATATCGTCGGCGTCTCGACAGGCATCTCGCGCTTCGCCGGCGTGCGCTGGACCCAGTTCAACGTGATCGATATGCTTGCCCTGTCGAAGCGCACGACCTTGTATGCTGCGGTGGCCTACCAGCGCGCCAGCGACGGCCTGGCGGTGATCAACGGCCTGGCGCCGTCGTCCACCAACCGTCAGGTCGTGAGCCGCATCGGTATCCATCATTTCTTCTGATTTCCAGCCGTATCGGGATTTGCACATGAATACATCACATAAAAAGGTCGACGTCGTCGACCTGCTCGACCACGCCAGAGTGAGCCGGCTGCACGTCAGCCTGATCGTCTGGTCCTTCCTCGTCATGGTCGTCGACGGTTTCGACCTGCAGGCGATCGGCTATGTCGCACCTTCCTTGATCAAGGCCTGGGGACTGAACCGCGCCGCCTTCGGCGTGGCCTTCTCGGCCGGCCTGGTCGGCATGATGATCGGCGCCACCCAGGGCGGCACCCTGGGCGACCGCATGGGCCGCAAGCGCACCGTGCTGAGCGGCGTGCTGGTGTTCGGCGTCTTTACCCTGGTCACGGCCTGGGTCTCGGGCCTGACCGAACTGGTGGCGCTGCGCTTCCTCGCCGGCGTCGGCCTGGGCTGTGCGGTGCCGAACACGATCGCGCTGAACACGGAGTACGCCCCCAAGCGCCTGCGCGCCACCATGGTCACGCTGATGTTCCTCGGCTATACGATCGGCGCCGCCCTGGGCGGGGCCGCCGCGGCCTTCCTGATCCCGCGTTTCGGCTGGAGCTCGGTGTTCGTTGCCGGCGGCGTCGCGCCGCTGGTCGTCGCCGCGCTGTGCGCACGCTTCCTGCCGGAGTCGGTGCGCTTCCAGATCCTGAAGGGCGACCTGGCGGCCGCCCGCAGCCGCCTGCAGGCATGGTTCCCGCAGGCCGGTATCGCACGGGACACGGAACTGGTGCTGCACGAGGAGAAGCGGCCCGGCTTTTCGGCCGGCCACCTGTTCAAGGAAAAGCGTGCGCCCTTCACCATCCTGCTGTGGATCTGCTTCATCGCCAACCTGGTGACGCTGCACTTCATTGCCAACTGGCTGCCGACCGTCATCGAAAGCACCGGCGTGCCGCTGCAGCGCGCCGTGATCGTCACCTCGCTGTTCCAGGTTGGCGGCACCGTCGGCGGCATCATCATCAGCCGCCTGCTGGACCGCGGCAGCCTGCTGCCCCTGGTCGGCTTCTTCGCCCTGGCCGCGCTGATGATCGCCTCGATCGGCATGTTCAGCCGTAGCGAAACCATGCTGGAAGTGATCGTGTTCGCCGCCGGCCTGTTCGTGGTGGGCACCCAGTTCGGCCTGAACGCGCTGGCCGGCAGCTCCTACCCGACCTTCATCCGTTCGACCGGCGTGGGCTGGGCCCTGGGCATCGGTCGCATCGGCTCGATCATGGGCCCGATGGTGGGCGGCATCCTGATCGCGTTGAAGTTGCCGCTGCAGGAAATTTTCCTGTGGGGCGCGATGCCGATGCTGGTGGGCTGCATTGCCTCGGGCATGCTGCTGCGGCTGCGCCAGGGAGCGATCCGCGCCGGCGCCGACCTCCAGGTGGCGGCAGGCTCACATTAGGTGAGCCTGCCGGGCTCACATTAGGTGAGCCTGCCGGGTTCGCACTAAGCGGGCTCAGGGTGCGGCTTCGCCGTCGGCCGGCCGCACCCCGGACAGCGCCAGCGCCAGCAGCTTGCGCAGCCTCTCCACGCCGGCCTCGGGCTGAGGATCGTCATCGTTGAGCCAGCGCCGCACCTCGGTCAGGTAGATCGTCATGCACAGCGAGGCGATGTCGGCGGCGGCATGCTCGCGCCCGATGCGCCCCGCGTCCTGCTTGGCGCGGATGATTGTTTCGAGCAGCTCCACGATGCGTCCGCGGCGGCCGTAGAAGCGGGCGGTCTCCGGTCCCTGGCCGGTGCCGCGCGACAGGAAGTCGAAGGTTTCCTGGACAGCGGGGCGGGCCAGGCGCGGCTCGCTCGCCCAGTAGGCGTAACGGCGGCCGAAAAATCCGGTCAGCTGGTCGATCAGTGGACCTTCCCAGCGCCGGGCTGCCAGCTCGTCGTTCACCTGGTCGAGATCGTCGTTGATGATCATCATCAGGAGGTCGCGCTTGTCTTTCGCATACACGAACAGGGTGCCAATGGCGACCTCGGCGGCGTTCGCGATCTCGCGTGTGGTGGCATCCTCGTAGCCCTTGTCGAGGAAGACCTTGCGCGCGGCCTGCTTGATGCGGCGGCGCTTTTCCAGCTTGCCGCGTTCGCGCAGGCCGAGCTTGGGGGCGGTTGTGTCGTCGGTGTCTGTCATATGGAAAGTATATCGAGTTCGCCATGTGAAATAAATAGAGCGCGCTCATTTTTGATCATGTTGTTGAAAGGAAGTATCAAATGACGGCAGCCAGAACCCTTTACGACAAGCTGTGGGACGAGCATGTGGTCCGCGTCGAAGACGACGGTACCGCCCAGCTCTACGTCGACCGCCACCTGCTGTACGAAGTCACCAGCCCGCAAGCCTTCGCCGGCCTGGCGCTGGAGCGGCGGGTGGTCTGGCGGCCCGGCGCCAGCCTGGGCGTGTGCGACCACAACGTACCGACCAGTGGCCGCGCCGGCGGCATCCGTGATCCGCTGTCGCGCATGCAGGTCGAGACCCTGGAAGCGAACTGCGACGCCCACGGTATCGCCCAGCTGCGCCTGCTCGATCCGCGCCAGGGTATCGTGCACGTGGTGGGCCCCGAGCAGGGCGCCACGCTGCCCGGCATGACCGTGGTGTGCGGCGATTCCCATACCAGCACCCACGGGGCCTTCGCCGCGCTGGCGTTCGGCATCGGGACTTCCGAAGTCGAGCACGTGCTGGCGACCCAGACCCTGCTGATGAAAAAGAGCGGCAACATGCTGGTCGAACTGGAGGGCAGCCTGGCACCCGGCTGCACGGCCAAGGACCTGATCCTGTACGTGATCGCGCAGATCGGCGCCGACGGCGGCAATGGTATGGCGATCGAGTTCGGCGGCAGCGCCGTGAGCGCACTGTCGATGGAAGGCCGGATGACGCTGTGTAACATGGCGATCGAGGCGGGCGCGCGCGCCGGACTGGTGGCGGTCGACGATACCACCATCGCCTGGCTGGAAGGCCGGCCCGGCGTGCCCCGCGGCGAGGAGTGGCGCCAGGCGGTCGATCACTGGCGTGGCCTGGCCAGCGATCCGGATGCCCGGTTCGACCGCCGCGTGCGGCTCGAGATCGGCGGCCTGCGCCCGCGCCTGACCTGGGGAACCTCGCCGGCGATGGCCGGCGACATCGATGGACAGGTGCCCGATCCGGCGCAGGAACAGGACGCGGGACGCCGCGCATCGATGCGGCGCGCCCTCGACTACATGGGCCTGGAGCCGGGACAGGCATTGAACGGCTTGCGCTTCGACCGGGTCTTCATCGGCTCCTGCACCAACAGCCGGATCGAGGACCTGCGCGCCGCGGCGCAGGTCGTGCTGCGGATGGGCGGACGCGTCGCGGCCGGCGTGAAGCAGGCGCTGGTGGTGCCAGGCTCCGGGCTGGTCAAGCTGCAGGCCGAACGCGAAGGCCTCGACCGGGTGTTCGTCGAAGCCGGCATGGAGTGGCGCGAGCCGGGCTGCTCGATGTGCCTGGCGATGAACGAGGACCGCCTCCAGCCGGGTGAGCGCTGCGCCTCGACCTCGAACCGCAACTTCGAAGGCCGCCAGGGCGTCGGCGGCCGCACCCACCTGATGAGTCCCGCGATGGCGGCGGCGGCGGCCCTGGCCGGCCATCCCGTCGACGTCACGTCCTTTTTCGCCTGAGGAGCCGCCATGCAAGCATTTACCGTACTGCGCGGTGTGGCCGCGCCGCTGGACCGCGACGACGTCGATACCGACGCCATCATCCCCAAGCAGTTCATGAAGTCGGTCGAGCGGACCGGTTTCGGTCCCAATCTGTTCGACGCCTGGCGCTACCTCGACATCGGCGAACCCGGCATGGACCATGCGGCGCGGCCGAGGAATCCAGAGTTCGTGCTGAACGACCGGCGCTACGCCCAGGCAAGCATCCTGCTGGGACGCCGCAATTTCGGCTGCGGCAGCTCGCGCGAGCACGCACCCTGGGCGCTGCTGCAGGCCGGCTTCCGGGTGGTCATCGCGGCCAGCTTTGCCGACATCTTCATGGGGAACTGCTACAAGAACGGCCTGCTGGCCGTGCCGCTGGGCGTGGAAGCGATGGATCGGCTGTTCGCGGCCGCCGGCGGGCCGGAGCCCTTGCTGCTCGAGGTCGACCTGCGCGCCCAGACCGTTACCGGGGCGGGCATTGCGGAGCGCTTTGCGATCTCGCCATTCGTCCGCGAGAATCTGCTTGCCGGGAAGGACGACATCGCGCTGTCACTGGCGCATGCGAGCGATATCGCAGCCTTCGAAGCGCGCCGCCATGCGCGCTATCCGTGGCTGGCGCGGGCGCTGGCCTTATGAGGCGGGCTGGGCCCCGGATTCGTTGCGGGTCTCGGCTTCGGCCTCCTTATGATTCCGCACGATCCCCCGCACATTCATCGCGCACAAGCCCGCCTGCAGCGCAATCAAGGCCCAGGCCTCGTCGTGCACGCCCCACACGATCCACAGCAGGTTGCTGACGATGAAGGTATAGAAGCCGAAAATCCGCCGCCTGGCGTGGCGTGCACCGACTAAAAACGCGGCGCCCAGGGTGACCGCCATCGCCGGCCATTGCAGCAGATCGATCAGCGTATCCCAGTCCACTCAGGCCGCCTTCCTGCGCCTGGCCGGGGTCTTGGCCGCCGTGGCGGTGTTGGACGCAGCGGCCGTGCGCTTGGCGGGCGCCTTCGAAGCGGCGGTCTTCGTCGCAGTCTTTTTTGCAGCCGGCTTCTTGGCCGCGGTGGCGCGCGCCTGCGCGGTGGGGTGCGAAGCCGTCTTGCGGGCGCGCTGCGGCGGTGAGTCGGTGCTGTCCTCGTCCTCGTCCTCGTCGCTGGACGGCTTGCGCGACTTGCGTGGCGGCGGGTCGTCATCGTCGTCGCCGTCGCCGTCCGCATGCGCGGGCGCCGGTTTCTTGCCCAGGCTGGCCTGCAGCAGCGAGACCAGGTCGATGACGTTGGATTTCTTCGGGCTGTCTTGGTCCGGCTCCGGCATGGTGATGGTCTTGGTCTGGTTGGCCGCGATCTTCTTCTTCACCATCGCCATCACGTCTTCGCGATAGGTGTCGTGGTACTTCTGCGGCTTCCATTTCTCGCTCATTCCTTCGACGAGCGCCTTGGCCATCTGCAGTTCCTTTTCCGTGAGCTGGGCCGCCTTCGAGTTCTCGTCGGGAATCTTCAGTTCGTCGGTGGGGCGGATCTCGTCCGGGTAGCGCAGGGTGTTGAGGACGATGGTGTCGCCCACGCAAACCAGCGCCGCCAGGTGCTGCTTGACGCGGATGACGACGTTGGCGATGCCGATCTTGCCGACTTCGCGCAGGGTTTCGCGCAGCAGCGCATAGACCTTGTCGCCGCCCTTGCCGGGCGCGAGGTAGTAGGGCTGCTCGTAGTAAATCAGCGGCACCTGTTCGGCATCGACGAAGGCCAGGATGTCGATGGTGCCCGTGGCCTCCGGATTCGCGCGGCGCAGGTCCTCGTCGGACAGCACCACGTATTCGTCGGTCGCGTACTCATAGCCCTTGATGATGTCGTCCCAGGAGACTTCCTTGCCGGTGTTCTTGTTGTAGCGCTTGAAGCCGATCGGCGAGAAGTCGCGCCGGTCGAGCATGTGCAGGTCCAGGCCGTTGTCGCTGGTTGCCGGGTACAGTTCGACCGGGATGTGCACCAGACCGAAGCTGATCGCACCCTTCCACATACTCCTCGCCATGATCACACTCCTTTAGTAGATCACTCGCCCACCGAACCCGTAATCGGCAGCACCACGCCCGTCACATAACCCGAGCACACGTTCGACGCCAGGTAGACGTAGGCCGGCGACAGCTCTTCCGGCTGGGCCGGGCGGCCGAAGGTGGTCTGCTGGCCGAACTTGGTGATGTCCTCGGGCGGCTGGTCGGCCGGGTTCAGCGGGGTCCACACCGGGCCCGGGGCCACGGCGTTCACGCGGATGCCCTTGTCGAGCAGGTTGGCCGCCAGCGACATCGTGAAGGCGTGGATGGCGCCCTTGGTGGTCGAGTAGTCGAGCAGTTTCTTCGATCCCTTCAGGCCGGTGACGGAACCGGTGTTGACGATCGCGGCGCCGCGCTTCATGTAGGGCAGACAGGCCTTGGCCATGTGGAAGTAGCCGTAGATGTTGGTCTTCATGGTCTCGTCGAAACGGTCTTCCGTCAGGTCGAGCAGGGACTCGGCATGCTCCTGGAAGGCGGCATTGTTGACCAGGACGTCCAGGCGGCCGAATTTGGCGACGATCTGGTCGACGGCCTGCTGGCAGAACTCCATGTCCTTGACGTCGCCGGACACGGTCACGCACTGCTGTCCCTCGGCTTCGATGTGGCGCTGGGTCTCGGCGGCGTCCTCGTGCTCGTTCAGGTAGAGGATGGCGACGTCGGCGCCTTCGCGCGCGAACAGGATCGCGACCGCGCGGCCGATGCCGGAATCGCCGCCGGTGACGATCGCCACCTGGCCGGCCAGCTTGCCGCTGCCCTTGTAGTGCTCGGCCATGAATTTCGGCTTCAGTTCCATCTGGGCTTCGAGGCCGGGCTTGGCCAGGTGCTGGGCCGGAAAGTCGCCCGACGGCTGCCGGATGCCGGTCTGGGCTGGTTTCACTTCGCCTGCGCCCGAGCCATGATCGCCTTTCTGCATGCTGCCGTCCAGCTGGTCCTGGCGGTTCTGAATCGCTTTCTGCTTGTTCGCTACATCATCCTGGTTTGCCATGCCGATCTCCTTGTGCACTCGGTAGTACGTCATCCTTCAGTATTCCCGCCGGGTGGGCTTCGCTACCGTGCGCTTCCACACACAGCGCCGCAATTGCTAGGCGCGCATGGTGCTTTGTGGCAAACTTCAGCCCGTAGCACGCTATACCTTCAGCTTTTCCAGGAGTGCAGATGTCGCAGCTGACCGAGCAGGATGCAGGATGGACCGGGATCTACCTCAGCCCGATGGCGCCGCGCCGCGCCGACTTCGCCCAGGCCTGCGGGCCGCTGTTCGCGCGCCTGGACCTGGCCGATAGCCCCGAGGCCGCGCTCGCGCTGCTGGCCGCACAGGCACCCCGCCTGTTGATCGTCGACCTCGAACGCTTCGAGCCGGGCATCGATCTCGATGCGCTGGGCGGCCTGCTGGCGCGTCGCGGCGGTGCCCGGGTGCTGCTGCTGTGCCCCTTCGCCAACGCCCGCTGGCTGCCGCTGCTGAACGCATCCGGTCCGGCCGCGTATGCGGTCACGCCGATCGAAGCGCCGCGCCTGCAGGACGTCGTGCGCGCATGCCTGGAGACGCCTGCCGGCGGCGCCCCGGCCGCCGATGCCGGCGCCTTGCGTGCGCTGCTGGCGCTGCGCGCCCGCGTGCAGGCGGCGCTCGAGGAAGGCGAAGAAGAAAGCCTGGCCGAGCGCCTGTGCCGGGCCTTGCTGGCGTGGCCGGGCGTACTGCACGCCGCCATGTTCCAGCTGCGGGGCGACAACGACCTGCAGCTCGAGGCCGAATCGGGCCGCGGGCCGGCCGCCGGCCTGCGCCTGGCGGCGCTGCTGCAGCGTGGCGAGCGCCTGCTGCAGGCGCCGCTGCGCCATGCCTTCCCCGGCCTGCTGGCCGCCGCCAGCGGTGAACTGGTCCTGCTCGACACCCTGGAGCAGGCCGGCGAGCCGGCGCTGGCCGAGACCCTGGGCGCGCACGGCGTGGTGCAGGCGCTGGGCATTCCGGTGCCGGCCGACGGTCCCGGCGCCCCGCGCGGCGCGCTGTCGCTGCTGCTCGACGACGGCGCGGCGCTGGCGCCGGAAGTCTTCGACACCCTGCGCGACTGCGCCGCCATGGCCGCGCTGGGCCAGCGCCAGATCGACATGAACATCGAGAGCGAGCAACTGCTGGCGCGCCTGACCTATGTGTCGACCATGGACGCCCTGACCGGCGTCGCCAACCGCCGCCACGGCGAGGAACTGCTCGAGCGCGAGGTGCGGCGCGCGCGCCGCTACCGCACCCCGCTGGCCCTGCTGTCCTTCGACATCGACCGCTTCAAGGCCATCAACGACAACTACGGCCATCCGGTCGGCGACGTCGTCCTGCGCACGGTGGCCGACTGCGTGCGCGCGGTGCTGCGTTCGAGCGATGTGCTGGTGCGATCGGGCGGCGAGGAATTCCATGTGATCGCGCCCCACACCAGCGCCATCGACGGCCTCAAGATGGCCGAGAAGATCCGCCAGGCGGTCGAGCAGGCCGCGATTCCCGGCTGCGACCACGTGACCGTCAGCCTGGGCGTGGCCCAGCTGGGCGAGCAGGAGAGCGCCGATTCCCTGTCCCGGCGGGTGGACGCCGCGATGGCGCGCGCCAAACGGGCGGGGCGCAACTGCGTCGAACTGGCGATGCAATAGATGCTGGGCTGGTTGAAGGGCTACCGGCGCGCCTGGCTGCCGGGCGACCTGGGCGCGGGCGCCGTCGTCGCCATGATGATGATCCCGCAGGGCATGGCTTACGCCCTGGTGGCCGGACTGCCGCCGGTGGTCGGCCTGTACGCCAGCATCGCACCGCCGCTGCTGTACGCGCTGTTCGGCACCAGCAGCACGCAATCGGTGGGGCCGATGGCGATCGTCGCGCTGATGACGGCATCGAGCCTGGCGCCGCTGGCGAGCCATGGCAGCGCGCTGTACGGCGAGCTGGCCGCGCAGCTGGCCCTGCTGTCCGGGCTGGTGCTGCTGGCCTGCGGCCTGCTGCGGCTCGGCTTCCTCGCCAATTTCTTCTCGCGCCCGGTGATGAACGGTTTCACCATCGGCTCCGCGATCGTGATCGCGGTCGGCCAGGTCCGCCCCCTGCTGGGCGCCGCGCCGCCGCACTGGCACGGTCCCAGCGCCGCCCTCGGCCTCGGATCCCTGGCGCTGCTGATGCTGGCGCGCCGCCACGGCGCCGCCTTGCTGAGGCGCTGCGGCCTGGCACCGGGCGCCGCCGATGTCGGGGCGCGCCTGGCGCCGATGGCGCTGGTGGCCGGCGCCATCGCCCTGGTCGCCATCTTCGGGCTCGACCGCATGGGCGTGCGGACCATCGGCCAGGTGCCGGCCGGGCTGCCGCAGCTGAACCTGGCCGTCTCCAGCGCGCACTGGCGGGCGCTGCTCCAGCCGGCCCTCCTGATCGGCTTCATGTGCTTCCTGATCTCGATGTCGGGCGCCCAGACCCTGGCGGCCCGGAAGGGGGAAAAGCTGTCCACCGACGCCGAGCTGGTCGGCCTGGGCGCGGCCAACGTCGGCAGCTTCCTGAGCGGCGCCTTTCCCGTCACCGGCGGCCTGTCGCGTTCCGCCGTCAATTTCGCGGCCGGCGCCAACACCCAGCTGGCCGGGGTGAGCGCGGCCGCGCTGTTGGGCGCCGCCCTGGTACTGCCGACCGGCTGGCTGGCCCTGCTGCCGCTGCCGGTGCTGTCGGCCACCATCATCGTCGCCGTGCTCGGGATGCTGGAGACCGCGACCCTGCGCACCGCCTGGCGCTACGACCGCGCCGACGCGCTGGCGCTGCTGACCACCGCCGGCGGGGTGCTGCTGCTGGGCGTCGAGGCCGGCGTCGTGCTCGGCCTGCTGCTGTCGATGGGCGCGATGATCTGGCGCGAGAGCCGGCCGCATATCGCGGTGCTGGGCCGCATCGCCGGCACCGAACATTTCCGCAACGTCGACCGCTACGAGGTCGAAATCCGCAGCTGCGTGCTGCTGCTGCGCGTGGATGCCGGCCTGTTCTTCGGCAACGTGGAAGCCGTCCACGCGCGGGTCGAAGAAGAGCTGGCGCTGCATCCGGGCGCCCGCGAGCTGGTGCTGGTGCTGTCGGCCGTGAATGCGATCGACACCTCGGCGCTGTTCGGCCTGCTGGAACTGAATGCGGAACTCGGCCGGCGCGGCGTGCGCCTGCACCTGGCCGAGGTGAAGGGACCGGTGATGGACAGGCTGAAGGAATCGAGCCTGCTGGATCGCCTCAGCGGCCAGGTCTTCCTGACCACCGCGAAAGCCTGGGACGCCCTGTCCGCCAGCGACGAATCCTGGTCGGTCTGAGCGCTCCGCTTATTTGCCCGAGGTCTGCTTGCGGGCGTCGTCGGTGCCCGGCTCGGCCAGGCGGATCGGCGCCGCATCCTTCGGATACTTCGCCTGCACGCCTTCGTAGGCCTGGGCGATCGCGGCCATGTCGGCGGCTTCGTCGCCGCTCAGGGTCATGGTCTTGGTGACGTCGACGACCTTTTTGCCGTAATCGATGGACACCAGCAGCACCGGCACCTGGGCCGCCAGCGCGATGCGGTAGAAGCCGCTCTTCCAGTAGGGACGGTAGCCGCGCGTGCCTTCCGGCGTGATCGCCAGCCAGAACCACTTCGATGCCAGCATGGTCTCGGCCAGGCGCCGGATCGCGCCCTGCGGCGCGCTGCGGTCGACGGCCACGCCGCCCCAATAGCGCATGATGGCGCCCATCGGGCCGCGGAACAGGGAATCCTTGGCCAGCCAGCGGAATTGCAGGCCGACCGCCCACTTGGCCAGCAGGCCGACGAAGAAGTCGAGATTCGAGGTGTGCGGGTAGACCACGGCGATGCCGTGCGGGCCGGGCAGGGGTTTGAAATATAGATTCCAGCCGATCAGGTTCAGCAGGCGCAGGGCGGTGCGCTGGCCCCAGGTCGGCAGCTGTGCCGGGCGCGTCAGGTATTCTTGCATTGTGTCTCTTTCAACCGGGCTTCTTTCATTTCGTCCCGGCAAATAAAGCGGCGATTCTATAGCGGGAAAAAACGCCGGACAAGCGAAAAAACTGGAAGCGTTGTAGCGCCGTCGGTATCATGCCTCGCCTGAGCAACAAGACTCACGCATTCTGCAACCTGGGATTTAACGATGGATATCAAGATTTTTCACAATCAGCGCTGTGGCACCTCCCGCACCACGCTCGGCCTGCTGCGCGACGCCGGCCACGAACCCGAAGTGGTCGACTACCTGGCCAATCCGCCCGCACGCGAGGAGCTGAGGGAAATGATCGCGAACGCCGGCCTGTCGGTGCGCGAGGCGGTGCGCAGCAAGGAAGCACGCTACGCCGAGCTGGGACTGGACGGCGCCGACGACGAGGCCCTGCTGGACGCCATGGTCGCCAATCCAATATTGATCAACCGGCCTTTCGTGATCACGCCGAAGGGTGTGCGCCTGTGCCGGCCTTCGGAACGGGTGAACGAGATCCTGTAGAGCGTCAAACGCTCTTGAACTCAGTGCTGGCAGGCGCCGATGTCGACCGAATCCGCCGGCCCGCGCAGCTTGCCGTAGAAGTCGGGCCCGTCGGCGCCATGCTCGAGGCCCTTGCCGATCGCCGGTGAATCCGCCGCCAGGCGGAAGTCCGGCGTGCCGCTGCGCGAGTAGCCGATGAAGCCGGGTGCGGCGGCGACGGTGCCGGACTGGCGCATGCCCTCGGCCAGGCGCCAGTCCGCCCCGCGGTTTCCGAACACCAGGTTGTTGCGGTAGCTGTTGTGCTTGCCCGTCGCGCCCTGTTCGGAAATGCCGTAGCGGTTGTCGAACACGATGTTGTTGAACACGTGGGTATGGTCGTTCGGCCCCTTGCTGTGATAAAAGTCGCCGCCGCCGACCAGGATGCCGGTGTTCGAGGCCGTGACCGTATTGTTGACCACCACCACCCGATTGGCGTCGTGCCACAGGTGGATGCCGGCTTCGGTCACGCGGTAGACGATGTTGTTGCGCACCGTGCCCGAAGTGCTCATGGCGATGCCCTGCACGTAGCGGCAGCCGGGCGGGCCGATGTCGTGCACGCTGTTGCTGGCGACTTCGGAAAACATTCCCTTGTAATAACTGTCGACGGCGATGCCGGCGCCGCCCTTGCTGGTGCAGGGCTGGCCGGTGGCGATGTGGTGCACGTGGTTGGCGGCGATGCGATTATAGGAACCGGTGCTGTAGATGCCTGTAGTCCAGGCTTGTCCGGCAACGTGGGCCGAGCCGTCGACCTCGAAGCCGAGGATGTCGACGTAGCTGGCGCGGTTGTCCCAGGCCACCTCGTGCCGCGAGGCCGGCGGCGGCACCAGGCGGGCCTGCCAGCGTTCGGTGGAGCGGAACACGATGCGGGCATTGGCCAGGCCGTTGACGCTGGTGCGGAAGCCGCCCTGGTAGGTGCCGGGCAGCACGTTGACCGTGGTGCCGGGCGTGACCAGCTGGGCCGCACGGGCCAGCGAGCGCAGCGGTGCCGTGGGCGTGCCGGGGTTGCTGTCCAGGCCGTCCGGCGCGACGTAGAGCTCGGTCGGCACGATCTGGGGCGTGACCGCCACCGGATGGTTGTCCTTGACGGTGCAGCCTGTCATGGCAAGGACTAGAAGAAAGAAACGGAAGCGCGTCAGTGTCATGGTCGCAAGGCATGGGGCCGGTAAGAACCTGTCGGCTCTAAGCGGCCCAGTGTGCGCCTCGCAGGGGCGCGGAAACCCGGCTGCCTCAATCTCGCTTTTGTGCGCGCACAAACCCATGCGGCGCTTTGCTGCATGCCGTGTCTGCGGTATGGTTGGCTTTTACGCAAGGGAGGAAGCATGAAGGGATTGCTGTTGCCATCCGGAAGCCGGATTCCCGTGCTCGGCCAGGGCACCTGGAACATGGGCGAGGATCCATCCGCCCGCCGCGGCGAAGTAGCGGCGCTGCGCCTCGGGCTGGAGCTCGGCGTGACCTTGATCGACACCGCCGAGATGTACGGCGAGGGTGGCGCCGAGGAAGTAGTGGGCGAGGCGATCGCCGGCCGCCGCGACCAGGTGTTCCTGGTCAGCAAGGTCTATCCCCACAATGCCGACCGCCGCGGCGTGCAGGCGGCTTGCGAGCGCAGCCTGCGGCGCATGAAGACCGACAGCATCGATCTCTACTTGCTGCACTGGCGCGGCAACGTGCCGCTGGAAGAGACGCTGGAGGCCTTCGTGCGCCTGCGCGAACAGGGCAAGATCCGCGACTTCGGCGTCAGCAACTTCGACCTCGACGACATGCTGGAAGCGGCGGCGCTGCCCGGCGGCGAACTGATCGCCACCGACCAGGTGCTGTACAACCTGTCCCGGCGCGGCATCGAATGGGAGCTGCTGCCGTGGTGCCGCGAGCGGCGCATCCCGGTAATGGCCTACTCGCCGCTGGAGTCGAACCCGAACGAGCAGGCCGGCCTGCTGGGCAATCCGCAACTGGCGGCGGTGGCGGGCCGCCATGGCGTGACGCCGGCCCAGGTGGCGCTGGCCTGGCTGCTGCGGCAGGAAAACGTGGTGGTGATCCCGAAGGCGGTGCGGCCACAGCACGTGCGCGAGAACCGCGCCGCGCTGGACCTGGCGCCGGCGCTCAGCGCCGAAGACCTGGCCCAGCTGGATGCCGGGTTTCCGCCGCCGCAACGGAGACGGCCGCTGGCGATGCGTTGATCAAGCCGCTTTGCACAGGCCGGCCCGCAGCCAGTCCACGAGGGCCGCCGAAGTCAGCGGCCGGCTGAACAGATAGCCCTGTCCCTTGGCACATTGCTGACCGCGCACGGCGGCGGCCTGGGCTTCGGTCTCGATGCCCTCGGCCACCGTGCTCATGCCCAGGCTCTGGGCGACCTTCACGGTGGCTTCGATCAGCACGCGGTGGTGCTGGCTGGTGTCGGCCTGGCAGACGAAGGAGCGGTCGATCTTGACCGTGTCGACCGGCAGCTGGTGCAGGCTGGACAGCGAGGAATAGCCGGTGCCGAAGTCGTCCAGCGCCAGGGTGATGCCGATCGCCTTCAGCTCGTGCAGGCGCTGCTGCACCTGCTGGTCCTGGGCCGCCAGGCTTTCCGTCACTTCCAGCTGCAGCTGGGACGGGTGCATGCCGGCATCGAACAGCACGCCGCGCACCGTGGCCGGCCACTCAGGCTGGCCCAGCTGGGCGCGCGACAGGTTCACCGCCAGCAGGCGCGGGGCGGCGTCGCCGAGTTCGCGCTGCCAGCCCATGAAGTCGCGGCAGGCGCGGCGCAGCACGAAATCGCCCAGCGCCCCGATCAAGCCCGATTCCTCGGCCACCTGGATGAATTCGAAGGGCGCCACCACGCCGCGCGCCGGATGCTGCCAGCGCACCAGGGCTTCGACCCCGGCCGAGAGGTCGGTGCCGCCGTCGGCGCGCAGGCCGACCACCGGCTGGTAGACCACGAACAGCTGATCCTCGAGCAGGGCCAGTCTCAGGTCCGACTCGATGTCGGCGCGGCGCGCGGCGCGTTCGCGCATGGCGGGCTCGAACATGGTGCACTGGTTGCCGCCGGCGCGCTTGGACTCGACCATCGCGATGCTGGCGTCGCGCAGCATCTCGCCGGCGAAGTCGCCGGCATCCGCGCCCCAGACCAGGCCGATCGACAGCTTGCAGGTGACTTCCTGGCCGCCGGACAGCTGGTGCGGACGGCCCAGCGCGTCCAGCAGGCGCGCCGCGATGCGTTCGGCGTCGTCGCGGCTGCGCAGGCCGTCGAGCAGCACCGCGAATTCGTCGGCGCCGACCCGGGCCGCCAGCTGGCCGCTGCCGCCGTTCGGATCGATGCGGTCGCTGGGCGGGCGCAGGGTAGCGCGGATCCGCTCGCCGATCTGCACCAGCAGGCGGTCGCCGGCGCTCTGGCCGAGGGCGTCGTTGATCTGGCGGAAGCGGTCGCAATTCATGAACAGCAAGGCGAAACCGCCACGGTTCGGATCGAGCCCGTACGAGCGGGCCAGCATCTGCTGCGCCTGCTCCAGCAGGGCTTCGCGGTTCGGCATGCGGGTCAGGGCGTCGGTGCGGGCCGCCGTCTTGAGGCGCCGGGCCAGCCTTTCCTGCTCGCGCTGGACTTCATGGGTGGCGTCGGTGACCACCGCCATCAGGCGGGTCGGGTCGAGCTTCAGCACCGACAGCGAGAGCCACTGCGGCGTGCCGGGCCCGGCGGCGTCGCCGAGCTGCAGGCGCAGGCCTTCGCAGACCGCGCCGGACGGCTCGGTGAAGTTGTCGGTCAGTTCGCGCAGCTGCGGCGCCACGCCGGCCAGCACGGTGAACAGGTTGTCCATGCTGCCGTCGCGCACCAGCGGCATCAGGAGACTGGACGACATCGGGTTCAGCATGTCGACCGCGCCGTCCAGGCTCGCCTGCACCAGGCCGATCGGGGCCCGGTACAGGAACTGCACCAGGGCTTCGTAGGCGTCGGCGTGATTGATCGGCTTATCGGTGTGCATCGCGGTCTCCGCTCCAGCATTCGATCCGGTTGCGTCCGTTCGCCTTGGCGGCGTACAGGGCCCGGTCGGCGCGCTTGATCAGGGTGTCGAGATCGATGGTCTCGCCGGCATCGACGGCGGCGATGCCGGCGCTCACGGTGTACGCGATCGAAACGCCGTCGCACACGACCGGCTGGCTTTCGACCAGGCGGCGCAGGCGCTCGGCCACGGCCTCGGCGCCGGCCAGGGTCGAGGAGGGCAGCAGCACGGCGAATTCCTCGCCGCCCACGCGCGCCACCACGTCGACCTGGCGGAAGGTCAGCGACAAGGCCGCGCCGAGCTGGCGCAGCACGCAGTCGCCGGCCGGGTGGCCATGGCGGTCGTTGATCTGCTTGAAGTGGTCGGCGTCGAACAGGACCAGGGCGATCGGGCGCGGCGTGCGGCGGTTGCGCGTCAGCTCCAGTTCGGCGGCTTCGAAAAAGGCGCGGCGGTTGGCCACGCCGGTCAGGTGGTCGCAGAACACCGACTTGCGGCGCTTGTCGACGGTGTCGCGCTTGTCGCTGATGTCGCGCAGGACCAGGCAGTAGGCCGCTTCGCCGTCGGCGGGCAGGTCCGGCTCGCGGTCCGGCAGCGGCGAGATCATGGCGCTGCCCCAGAACTGGCTGCCGTCCGCACGCAGGCGCGGGCCTTCGTCCAGGCTCCAGCCATTGGCGTCGGCTTCGTGCAGGCGGTCCTGTACCTGCTCGGCGGTGGTCGCGCCTTCGGGATAGAACACGGAATAGGGCTGGCCGACCACCGAGGGCTGGAAGCCGGTCACGCGGCCGATGGTCTCGTTCCAGTCGCTGACCCGGCCTTCGCGGTCCAGCCCGACCAGCGCATAGTCGCTGATGCTGGTCAGCAGGGCGCTCAGCCAGGCGTCGCTCTGGCGCAGCTGGCGCTCGCGGCGCACCTGCTCGCTGACGTCCTGCAGCACCGCCATCAGGCGCGAGCCGTCCAGCTTCAGGAGGCTCAGGGACAGCACCTGCGGCACCCGCATGCGCTTGCCGGCGGCGCCGCTGTTCAGGTGGATGTGCAGGCCGTCGCAGATCATGCCGCTCGGGCGGTCGAAGTTTGCGCACAGGTGGCGCAGCTCGGGCGCCACGTCTTCCAGCGCCGTGAACAGATTGGTCAGGCTGGCGTCGCGCGAGAGCGGCATCAGGAGCTGGGCCGAGATCGGATTGATCATCACGATCTCGCCGTCGATGCCGGTCTGCACCAGACCCACCGGGGCAAGGTAGAGGAACTGGATCAGCGCCTCATGCTCGGCCGCCAGTCGGGCGTGCGCGTCGGCGCTCACAGCTTGCGCTGTACCAGCACGTAGCGTTGCTCGCTGCCCGGCTCGGCCAGCAGGCGCAGCTTCACCTTCACCGGACGCATGCGCAGGGTCAGCACGTAGTCGATGGTATCGTCGAGCGCATTGCCCTCGTCCTGGGCGTCTTCGAAGCGCTGGGCCACCATGAAATTGTTCATGCAGGGGGCGACGTTGGTGAACAGCGGCTGGCCCAGCACGCGCGCGGCGTGCAGGCCGGCGGCGTCGGACTCGGTCTGGTTGTACTTGCAGACACTGGTATCGGCGCCGAAGCCGATCACGCCGAAGTCGAGGCGGTCGAGTTGTTCGGCATTCAGTTGCGCCAGCTGGCCATGGAGGCCGGGCGCGGTGAAAGACAGGTCGGTGGCGGCGGTCATGGCGATGTTTTTTTTGTCGGAAAGCGAAAATTGTTGCAACACAGAAAGGAATGGTGACATGTCAGATTCCGCATGTCAAATCAATCGTGTGCGCATGTGACATTGGCACAAGGGGTTCAGTCGACGATCGCCGGCATGTAGGCGGCGAGGAACTCCTGCGGCATGCGGCGCGGCTTGCCGCTGCCGATCTCGATGCAGACCAGGTCCCAGCGGCCGCGCAGCACGGTGGCGCGGTCGCTGGCGCGCACCAGCTGGAAGCGGCGCGCCATCGACAGCTTGCCGTCGCCGCCCACCAGCCAGGTGGCCAGCAGCAGTTCCTCGTTCTCGAAGGTCGGCAGGATGTAATCGTATTCGCCGCGCCGGATCGCCATCGCGCGGTCAAGGCGCCGGTAATCCTCCAGGCCGAGCCCGAGCGATTCCGAATGGGCCCAGCCGATCTGCTCGCACCAGCGCACGTAGACGGCGTTATTGGTATGGTTCAGCCCATCGATATCGGCGGCGACCGGCACGCGCGGGAGCGTGAAAGGGTTTGCATGATCCCAGTTCAAGACGGTTCCTTCCTGGCGTTTGCGGTAGGGCCGGCCATTCTACAGCCGGTGCATGCGACACGCCAGGACGCGCTTTGCGACAATCAAGGCGGAGATGATGCAGCTCAGGCGTGCGCCGGGAACATCAGGGCGCTAATGTGGTCAAGCATCCGTTCAACGCGGGGGAGCCGATGTACACGATGATTCTGTTGCTGTATCTGCAGGCGGGGCTGGACGTCACCCTCGACCAGGCCAATCTGCGCGGGGAGTTCCGCAGCATGGGCGACTGCGAAGCCGCGGCGCGCAAGCTGCGCGGGCCGATCCCGATTCCGCGCAACGTCCAGGCCGCCTGGCAGGACGTCATGTGCATCAAGATCGATCCGAAGGTCAGCGTCAACCAGATGAAGCCGGTCGAGCTGGGCAAGCTGCTGCAGGAGCATCCGCCACTCGGTTGCCAGGGGGAGGGGGCGTGGGAGCGGGTGGCCGAAATGTGCGTGGCGGCGCCTGCGGCGTCGAAAGGTGGCGCCGACAGCCCGGGCGGCAAGCGCTGAGCCCTCTCAGTCTTTCTTCCACTCCACGTTGCTGGGGCAGGGAATGTTATCGGCCACCTCGTTACCCATGGCCATGCGTCCCATGCCGAGCGGACTGATGTTGCCGCCGCGCCGGCAGATGCTGCCGTTGCCGATCCGCTTGCGGTAGATGACGGTGCCGTCCGGCGAGGTATAGGTGTCGAAGTGCACGCTCTTCGAGCGGTCGACATGGGCCGCTTCGAGGCCGCGCCGGAAGCGTCCCATCGGCGTGTCCGGCTCGTCCGGCACTCCGGATTTCCCATTGCGCAGCCCGCGGTCGATGCGGCCGGCCTGGCGCTTCGCCAGCCCGAGGGCGAAGCCGCCGTCGGCTTCCTTCTGTTCGCGGATCGCGTCCTGGACGGTGGTTGGCGCATGCGCGTCTTCGAGGCGCGGAACTGTGGGCGCCGCAGGCACGGCGGCGGGAGCGGGATCGGCAGGCGTGGCGGCCGGCGCGCCGGACTTCGCCGTTGGCGGCAAGGGGCTGTTGAAGAAATCGGCGATCGGCGGCAGGTGCCCGGCCCGCGGCCTCGGATAGCCCGGCGCGGACGGCGCCTCGGGTTTTGACGGCGTCGGCGGCGGTAGCGCGGGAACGGTGCGCAGCAGCCAGGTTGCCGCCTCCGGCGTCTCCGGCATGGGCGCCGGACGATGCCGCATCCAGGCCGGCAGCATCGCCATATGCATGAAAAAAATCAGCGCCAGCGCAGCGCGGTTCCTGGGAGGGAAACCTGCTGCGCCGGCGCCGTAGCTCATGCGGCGGGCTTGCTTACTTGACCGTCAAGGCCTGCTTGATCGCCACGCAGCGCTGGTCTTCTTCCAGCGTGTCGAGCAGGGCGCGGCGGGTGCCGGCGGACAGGTCCTTCATCTGCGCGCTGGCGGCCTGCAGGCGCTTGACGCTGGCCGGGGTGCAGCCCGACGGGATCATGCTCGGACCGTAGGCGCGCATGTAGACCGGGCCGGCCGTCTTGTCCAGCTGCGGCAGCAGGGACAGGCGCTGGTCGGCGGACTTCTCGGCCAGGGCTTTCTGCTCGGTCGGATACAGGCTGCCCATCGCCGTGCGCACCTTCGAGAACGGCAGCTTGGTCTTGGTGTCCTGGATGGTGCCGAGCCACTCGGACTTCACCGCCGGGTCCGGACGCACCACCGTCGACGCCAGCGCCGCGGCCTGGCCGCTGTCCGACTTGTCGCGCTCCTGCTCGGCCTTCACCAGGTTGGCCGCGCCCGGATAGTCGTAGCGGTTCAGGCGGGCGATGATGGCCCAGCGCAGGTCCTGGTTGATGCTCAGGCCGTCGAGCGTCTGCTTGCCTTCCAGCAGAGCGGCCAGACGGTCCAGCGCCGGACGTGAGCTGGCCACGCCGATATACATGCCGAACCAGCGGCGCTGGAAGTCGTCGTTGCCCTTGGCGGCGACGGCGGCGTTCCAGGCCATGTCCTCGAGCTGGCGGTCGACCTGGTGTGCGTAGGCGCTGTTCGGGTCGATGGCGACGAGGTAATGGCGGGCGGCGCCGACCTTGCCCAGCACGTCGCCCAGCAGGGTGTAGTCCTTCTCCTGCGGCGCGTTGTTCAGCGCGGTGGTGATGAATTCGTTGAGCGGCAGCTTGGCGTCGCGCACGCCGTCCCACAGGCTCTGCCACAGCATGGCGCGCAGCAGAGGATCGTCGACGCCAGAGAGGCCCGTGCGCGCGGTGTCGAAGGAGCGCTTGTCCAGCTGGACCTTCACGAAGCCCCAGTCCTCGAAGTTCGGGTACACCAGGTCGGGGCAGCTGGCGCCGACCATGCCCGGCACGGCCGTCTTCGCGCCCTTGTAGATGATGGCGACGTTCTTGTCGAGCTTCAGTTCCTTGCCGTCCAGGCGGAAGCTGGCGACCTGCACGCGCTGTTCGCGCAGGGTCGGGAACTGCTTCGTGGCCGACTGGTCGAGCGTGAACGAAGCGATCTTGCCGTTCTTGCAGCTGAAGCTGGCGGCGATGGTGTTCACGCCCGGCTGGTACAGCCACTCCCTGGTCCAGCCCTTCAGGTCGCGGCCGGCGGCGTCGCCCAGGCTGCCGATGAAGTCGTCCAGGGTGGCGTTGCGGTACTGGTACTTGACCAGGTAGTTGTGCACGCCCTTGCGGAAGGTGTCCGCGCCCAGCAGGTGGCGCAGCTGCATCAGGGTCGAGGCGCCCTTCGAATAGGTGATCGCGTCGATGTTGTCGAAGGCGTTCTGGGTCGACGGCACCGGCACCTCGATCGGGTGGGTGGTCGAGCGCTGGTCCTGCGCATAGGCGCTCTGCTTGCCTTCCGAGTAGAAGGCGCGCCAGGCGTCCTTGAACTCGGTGGCTTCGGCAGTGGCCAGGGTGCCCATGAAGGATGCGAAGCTCTCGTTCAGCCACAGGCCGTTCCACCACTTCATGGTGACCAGGTCGCCGAACCACTGGTGGGCCATCTCGTGCATGATCACCGCGGCCAGGCGCTGGCGCTGCTCCGAGGTCATGTCGGCCTTGTACATGAAGCCGCGCTCGGCGAAGGTGATGGCGCCGGCGTTTTCCATCGCGCCATACAGGAAGTCCGGCACCAGGATCTGGTCGTATTTCTCGAACTGGTAGGGGATGCCGAAATAGTCGTCGAAGAAGGCGAGGCCGGACTTGGTGTACTTGAACCACTCGGCCGGCTTGATCTGCGAGGCAACCGACTGGCGCGCGAACAGGCGCATCGGGTACTTGCCGCTGCTGTCTTCCCACTTCTTGTAGGGGCCGGCGTGCATCGAGAAGTTATACGGGCTCAGCTTCTTGGTCCTGGGGAAGGTCCAGCGTTTGGCATCGCCATCGGCATCGATCTTCGTCTCGCGGGTAGTCGAGATCACTTCCCAGTCGGCGGGGACGGTCACGTTGACCTGGTAGGTGCCCTTCAGGTCGGGCTGGTCGAACACCGCGAACATCTGGTGGGCGGCGGCCGGCTCGAAGTGGGAATAAGTGTAGACGCGGCCGTCGACCGGGTCGACCATGCGGTGCAGGCCTTCGCCGTTGGTGCTGTGCGGACGCTCGTACGCGATGGCGACGGTATTGCGGCCCTTGACCAGGTCGCCGGCGGCCAGGGTGATGAACCAGCCGTTGTACTGCGGGGTAACGCTCTTGCCGTTCACCGTCACCGACTTGACGCTAGCCTTGTCGAGGTCGATGGTGAGCGGGCTGGACGCATCGTTCAGGTCGAAGCTCAGGGTCGTGGTGCCGCTGAAGTTCTCCTTGCCGGTCAGCGTGAAGTCGAGCACGTAGTCGACGTTCGAGACGCGGGCGGCGCGGGCGGCGGCATCCTGTTGCGACAGGAAGGCGTTTTCGGCGCGCGGCGCGGCGGCGGTGGCGGCATGGGTGGCGGGAGCGAAGGCCAGCGCGGCGGCGATGGCGAGCGGCATCAGGCGAAGAGCAGTTTTCACGGTTATCCTTGCGGCGATGGTCTGGGAATGAATCGCGCAAGAATAGCATGTCAGCAACATTAATCGTACTGATATGCCGGCCGGAACGGAGATTTTTTGCTGCCTTCGCCGCCCGTAGGGGGAAGTAAATACCCTTCGATATATGCATGCATATATCGAAGGGCGGCAAAAGCGCTTAGCCGTTCGCCTGCAAGGCCGGATAGTCGGTATAGCCCTCCGCACCCGGTGCGTAGAACTTGTCCGGACGCGCCGGGTTCAGCGGGGCGCCGGTCTTCAGGCGGGCCGGCAGGTCGGGGTTGGCGATGAACCACTGGCCCCAGGCAACCGCGTCGGCCTTGCCGCTGGACAGCAGCTCCTCGGCGCTTTCCTTGCTCATCTTTTCGTTGGCGATGTAGACGCCGCCAAAGATCTCTTTCAGCTGCGGACCGAGGCTGTCCGGGCCGACCGCTTCACGCGCGCAGATGAAGGCGATGCCGCGCTTGCCCAGCTCGCGGGCGACATAGCCGAAGGTTTCCAGTGGGGCCGAATCGCCCATGTCGTGGGCGTCGCGGCGCGGCGCCAGGTGCATGCCGACGCGGTCGGCGCCCCAGACTTCGATGCAGGCGTCCGTCACTTCAAGCATCAGGCGGGCGCGGTTCTCGATCGAGCCACCGTAGGCGTCGCTGCGCTGATTGGTCTTATCTTGCAGGAACTGGTCGAGCAGATAGCCGTTGGCGCCGTGGATCTCGACGCCGTCGAAGCCGGCCTTCTTCGCATTCTCCGCGCCCTTGCGGTAGGCGGCGACGATGCCCGGGATCTCTTCCAGGTCGAGGGCGCGCGGGGTCTCGTATTCCTTGACCGGCCGCACCAGGCTGACGTGGCCGGCCGGCTTGAGCGCCGACGGGGCCACCGGCTGGTCGCCGTTCAGGAACAGCGGATCGGAGATGCGGCCCACGTGCCACAGCTGCAGGAAGATACGGCCGCCGGCCTGGTGCACGGCCGCCGTCACCTGTTTCCAGCCCTCGACCTGCTCGTCGGACCAGATGCCCGGGGTGTCGGCATAGCCCACGCCCATCGGCGTCACGGAAGTGGCTTCCGACAGGATCAGGCCGGCCGAGGCGCGCTGCCCATAGTATTCGGTCATCAGGGCGTTCGGCACGCGGCCTTCGCCGGCGGCGCGCGAGCGGGTCAGCGGCGCCATCACGATGCGGTTCGGCAGCTCCAGCGCGCCGACTTTCAATGGATCAAACAACGAAGTCATTGCTACTCCTGTTCTTGTTGACTGGGGATTCAGTAAGGCCGTGTCATCTTAAAGCACACGCGCAATTCCTGCCGGGATCGCCTCGTTTTTGACGCGCCGGCCGCAGGTGAGTCCATGGCGCCGGTGCTATACTTGCGGCCCTTTGAGTGAAGATGAGCGGAGTTGCGATGAGCTGGGCGTATCTGGTGGTTGCCGGACTGTTGGAAGTGGCCTGGGCCGTGGGTCTGAAATACACCGCCGGCTTCACCCGCCTGTGGCCCTCCGTGTTCACCCTGGCAACGATGGCGGGCAGCGTCGGCATGCTGGGCCTGGCCCTGCGCGCCTTGCCGCTCGGCACCGCCTACGCCATCTGGACCGGCATCGGCACCGTCGGCACCGCAGTGTTCGGGATGATCATGCTGGGTGAGCCGGCGGGCGCCCTGCGCCTGCTGTCGATCGGCCTGATCGTGGCCGGCATCGTCGGCCTGAAGCTGCTTACGCCGGCCTGATCCGGCGCGACGGGTCAGTGCAAGCCCGTCCAGCGCGTGTAGATGCGGTCCAGCTCGCCGTCCGCCTTGAGCTTCTCGAGTGCGGCGCCGAGCAGGCGGGCGAGGTCGGGATCGGCCTTGCGGCTCACCCAGAAATACGAAGGCGCGGCGCCAAGGACCACAGGGAGCACGCGCACGCGCGGGCCGAGCCCCTCGCTGTGGATGTAGTGCTGCAGGGTCACTTCGTTGAGGTAAGCAAAGCGGCCGTGTCCGGCCAGCATCTTGTGCAGGTTGACGCCGTTGTCGTCGGTGGCGTCGTCGACCTGCACGCCGCCCGCTTTCAGCCAGTCCGTGAACACCGAGCCACGCTGGGTCGTGACCAGCGCGCCCAGTCGCACCAGGTCCTGCATGTCGCGCACCACGGCCGTGTCGCCGGCGCGCGCCACCAGCAGATGGCGCGCGACGTACACCGGTTTGCCCACCGGTACCGCGATGGCATTGCGGCGCGGCGAGGCGATCAGGGCGCAGGCGGCGTCCAGCTTGCCCGACTCCAGCCCGGCTTCGATGCCGGGCAGCGAGCGGCTGCGGTCGTAGCCCATGAAATGCAGGCGCGGCTCGATGCGCTCGATCGCGGCCATGACGTCCGGACAGATCCCGGTGACCCGCCCGGGCAGGGCCACCCATTTGGGCGCGATGGCTTCCTGCCCGACGACGCGCACGTCCATGGCCCACGCGCCGGCGCAGGCCGCCAGTCCGACGATGAGTGCCGCCAGGCGGTGAATGTGCTGTGATGCCTTGAAGCTGTTTGTCATTGTTATCGTTATGGTTCTATCAAGCGCCAGGATTGTCGCACGAAGCGACATCATGCCGCGCGCCGATTAACGCCGCCCGCACTCCGCGCACGTTTGATCCGTTCGGCATAGCCGCACCCTCAGCTCCCTAAACTCGGTGGCGAACCGGGGCCGCTTCGCCCCGACCGCGGAGGGAAACCGATGATCCTGTTGACGGGAGTGGCCGGCTTCATCGGCATGCACCTGGCGCGCCGCCTGCTGGCCGAGGGACATGAGGTGGTCGGCATCGACCATCTCGGACCCTGCGCCGAGCCCGGGCTGAAGGAAAGGCGCCTGGCCGCGCTGGGCGATGCCGCCGGCCTGCGCTTTTACCGCGTGGACGTCACCGACGGTGCCGCGCTGGACGCCCTGTTCCGCGAGCACCGTTTCGAACTGGCCATCCATCTGGCGGCCCAGACCGGCGTGCGCTATTCCTCCGAACATCCGCACGAATGCGTGATCAACAATGTGGCGGGCTTCGCCAACGTGCTCGAGTACAGCCGCCGGCACGGTCTCGGGCACCTGGTCTACGCCAGCAGTTCCAGCACCTACGGCGCCAACCGCCGCCTGCCGTTCAGGGAGCACGACCCGGTCGACCACCCGGTCAGCGTGTACGCCGCCAGCAAGCGCAGCGACGAGCTGCTGGCCCACAGCTACAGCCACCTCTACGGCCTGCCCACCACCGGGCTGCGCTTCTTCACCGTCTACGGGCCCTGGGGACGGCCCGACATGGCGCCGATGCTGTTCGCGAAGGCCATCGCGGCCGGCCGCCCGATCGAGGTCTACAACGGCGGCCACATGCTGCGCGACTTCACCTATATCGACGACGTGGTCGAAGCGGTGCTGCGCCTGTGCGGGCGGCCGGCCGAGCCGGATCCGGACTTCGATCCGCTCGATCCGCACCCGGCCACCAGCCATGCGCCTTTCCGCATCTACAACGTCGGCAACCAGCAGCCGGTGCAGCTCTCGGAATTCATCGACGCCCTCGAGGACGCGCTCGGACGCCGCGCCGAGCGGCTGGGGCGGCCCATGCCCGGCGCCGACATGGCGGCCACCTGCGCCGACACCCACGACCTGCGGCGGGCGATCGGCTGGGCGCCGTCCACGCCGCTGCGCACCGGCATCGCGCACTTCGTCGCGTGGTTCCGCCACCATGGGGCCTGCCATGCGTAAGCAAGAGGCGGCGCTGGAGCCGCATTCCCTGTCGCTGGTCGTGCCCATGCACGACGAGGAAGACAATGTGCTGCCGCTGAGTACCCAGGTGCAGGCGGCGATGGCGGCGGCGCCCTGGCCGTGGCAGCTGATCCTGGTCGACGACGGCAGCCGCGACCGCACTGCCGAGCGTATCCGCGAAGCCGTGGCCACCAGTCCCGGCCACATGGCGGCGGTCATCCTGCGGCGCAACTTCGGCCAGACCGCCGCGATGCAGGCCGGCATCGACGCCGCCGGCGGCAGCGTGATCGCCACCATGGACGGCGACCTGCAGAACAACCCGCACGACATCGTGCGCATGGTGAGGCGCCTGCTCGACGAGGACCTCGACCTGCTGGTCGGCTGGCGGCGCGAGCGCAAGGACAGCTTCTGGCTGCGCCGCTTGCCCTCGATGCTGGCGAATCGCCTGATCGCGGCCGTCACCGGCGTGCGCCTGCACGACTATGGCTGCTCCCTGAAGGTCTACCGCGCCCCGGTGCTGCGCGAGATCCGGCTGTACGGCGAGATGCACCGCTTCATCCCGACCTGGATGGCCACCGTGACCTCGCCCGACCGCATCCGCGAAGAGGAGGTCAGCCACTTCCCGCGCATCCACGGGCAATCGAAGTACGGCTTGTCGCGCACCTTCAAGGTCCTGCTCGATCTGCTGTCGATGTATTTCTTCGTGCGTTTCCGCGCCAGCCCCGGCCATTTCTTCGGACGCATCGGCCTCGCCTGCGGCTTCGCCGGCACTGCGGCGCTGGGCTGGCTGGCCTGGCTCAAGCTGGGGGAGGGCGAGGCCATCGCCAGCCGGCCGTTGCTGCTGCTGGCGGTGCTGCTGGTCGTGATCGGGGTGCAGTTCGTCTGCACGGGCATCGTCACCGAAGTGCTGGCGCGCACCTATTTCGAGGTCGGCGCCGCCCGCACCTACCTGGTCCGCGAAACCCTGGGCGGCCTGGGCGAAGCGGACCCCGCCGACGGGCGCCGCGCCGGCGAGGCGGCGCAGCCATGAGCGGCGGTCCGTTGAGGGAAGGCGCCGGCCTGCCGCGGTCCATGGGAGGCGACGGACGCCGGCTGGGCAGGGCGGCTGCAACGGCCGAGGCGGTGCCCTGGCTGCTGCCCCTGCTGCTGGCCGGCGCGGTCCTGATCGGGCTCTACCTGAACCTCGGCGCCTTGCCCCTGTTCGACGTCGACGAGGGCGCCTTCGGCGAAGCCACGCGTGAGATGCTCGAACGCGGCGACTACGTGTCCACCTGGCTGAACGGCCAGCCGCGCTACGACAAGCCCATCCTCGTCTACTGGCTGCAGGCGGCGTCGGTGCGGGTCCTGGGCCTGGACGCGTTCGCGCTGCGCCTGCCGTCGGCGCTGGCCGCCAGCGCCTGGATCGTGGCCGTCTTCGCCTTCGCGCGCCGGCACATCGACCGCGACACCGGCTACGCCGCGGCCTTCATTGCCGCCGGCACGGCCGGTGTCGGCGTGATCGGGCGCGGGGCGACCGCCGATGCGCTGCTCAACCTCTTCCTGGCGCTGAGCATGTTCGACATCGTCCGCTACGCCGGGGACCCGCGGCCCTTGTGGCGACGGCGCGCCTTCCTGTGGATCGGCCTCGGCCTGCTGACCAAGGGGCCGGTGGCGCTGCTGGTGCCGGGCGCCGCCAGCCTGCTGGCCTTCTCGCTGCTGGGAAGAATGGCCGACTGGGGGCGGGCGGTGCGCGACCCCGCCGGCTGGGCCATCCTGCTGGCGGTCGCCTTGCCCTGGTACCTGCTCGAATACGTAAGCCGCGGGGATGCTTTCCTGGCCGGCTTCTTCATGCGCCACAACGTCGAGCGTTTCCTTTCGCCGCTGCAGGGGCATGGCGGCGGGCCTTTGTATTACCTGCCGGCGATCCTGGTGCTGCTGCTGCCGTATACCGGGCTGTTCCTGCGCAGCTTGCCCGGACTGCGCAAGCTGCGGCATCCGCGCGCGACGCCGCTCGACACCTTCCTGTGGTGCTGGTTCCTGTTCGTCTTCGTGTTCTTTTCGCTGGCCGGCACCAAGCTGCCGCACTACCTGCTGTATGGTGCGACCCCGCTGTTCATCCTGATGGCGCGAGAGCGCGGCACGCTGCGCTCGCATGTGCTGGCCTTTACGCCGCCGCTGCTCTTCCTCGGGCTGGTGGCGGCCCTGCCGGTCTTGCTGGAGGGCCTGCCCCCCGGCATCCGCAACCCCTATGTGCGCGAGGCGCTGGGCCGGACCGAGGTGTTCGGCGCGGGCTGGCGACTCGGCGCGCTGGCGCTGCTGGCGGCCGTGCTCGGGCTGGCGTTGTGGCGCGGCGCCTCGCTGTGGCGGCGCCTGGCCCTGGCCGGACTGCTGTGCTCGCTGGCCCTGGCCTGTCTGCTGCTGCCGGCGGCGGCCGAGTTGCAGCAGGGTCCGCTGAAGGAAGCGGCCCTGCTGGCCCGGCGCGCCGGCTGGGAGGTGCACAGCTGGCGCATCGATATGCCGAGCTTTTCGGTCTACCGCGGCGCCGTCACGCCGGCGGCGCCGCCGCTGCCGAGGCCCGGCCAGGTGATCCTGACCCGCAGCGACGCCCTGGCTGCCCTCGGCCCGGTGCGGCTGCTGTATCGCAAGGGCGGCATCGTGCTGGCCCGCATGCCTGGATGAGGCACATGGTTCCCGCCTTCCGTTCTCCCTGGGTATGGCTGCCGCCCGCCATCGGGCTGGCGCTGCTGGTGCTGGTGCTCGCCAGCGGCGCCAACCGCGCCGCCTTCCTGGCGCTGAACCATGCCGGCCAGGCCCTCGGTCCCCTGTTCTGGCTGCACCTGACCATGCTGGGCGACGGCGCGGTGGCGCTGGCGCTGGTGCTGCCCTGCATCCGGCGCGTCCCGCACTGCTTCTGGGCGGCGCTTGCGGCGGCGGTGTTCGCGGCGCTCTGGACCCAGGTGACCAAGCAGTTCGTCGACATGCCTCGCCCATTGTCGGTGCTGGCGCCGGACCAGTTCTTCCAGGCGGGACCGGCCTACCGGCGGGTGTCCTTCCCGTCCGGGCATGCGGCGGCGGCCTTCGCCATGGCCGGCATCTGGAGCATGGGCGTGGCGGGGAGCCCGCTGCGGCGCATGCTGCTCCTGCTGCTCGCCAGCCTGGTCAGCCTGTCGCGCATCATGGCGGGCGTGCATTGGCCGGTCGACATCCTGTGGGGCATGCTCGGCGGCTGGCTGGGCGCCTGGCTCGGCCTCAGGCTTTCCGGCCGCTGGGCCTGGCCCACTGCCGGCGTGGGCGGCCTGGTGGCCGGTCTGGTGCTGCTGGGCGTAGCGGCGAGCCTGCTGGTGAGCCGGCATGTCGGCATTCCGGCGGTGCTGCCGGCCCAGCGCCTCATCGGGCTGGTCTGCCTGTTGTGGGGCGGCTGGGAACTGCTGCGGATGTGGCCGTGGTCGGCAGGGCGCCTGGGCGGGCGCCGCACCGCGCGGCGGCGGCAGATCGAGGAGGAGGAAGTCGATGGGTGAGGATGGCTGGTGGCTGCTGGTCGGCTTCGGCGGCCAGGCTTTGTTCATGGGGCGCTTCGTAATCCAGTGGTTCGTCAGCGAACGGCGGCGCCGCAGCGTGATTCCTGTGTCCTTCTGGTTCCTGAGCATCCTGGGCGCGCTGGTGCTGCTCGCGTATGCGGCGCACCGGCGCGATCCGGTCTTCATCGCCGGCCAGGGGCTGGGCGTGGCGATCTACCTGCGCAACCTGCACCTGATCCGGGCGGAACGGGCGCAGATGCGCGAGGCCGGCGGCTAAGGCAGGCTCGGCACGCTCAGTGGCTGTTGAGAAGCCATTTTGCAAACCCCAATACACGCGCATCGTTTTGCAAGTGGCGCGGATACACAATCCAGAAAGCGTATGGGTTATCCAATCTCAGCTTGAATGGTTCGACCAGATCGCCATTGTGCAAATCATCCCGCACCAATGGCTCAGGTGCCAGCGCAATGCCTTTCGCCGCTCGCGCCGCTTCGATCGCCAGGAAAACGCTGGAATAACGCAGGCTGGCCTGATTGGGCGGCATCGGCAATCCTTGTGTCTCCAGCCACTCGATCCAGCCAGGTGGCTTGCCGGGAAGATGGATCGTACTGTCGTGTATCAGCGTGTGGTGTAGAACATCTGCGGGCGTGTGAAGCGGCGGGGAAGCGAGAGCTTGCAAGGCAGGGCTGCAGACCGCAATCATGTCGGCACTCATCCAGTGCTGGGTGATCGCACCAGGATACCGGCCATCACCATATCGCAGGGCAATATCAAATTTGCCGTCCTTAAAATCGACGACTTCATCGTCGTCGCTCAGTTCAAGGGCTAAGCCGGGGTGGGTGGACTGATATTCAGCGATGCGGTGCACCAGATATTTCGCCGCTAATGAGGGCATGGCGGTAACGCGCAATGCCTGAGTGTTGCCGATCGATGGCGGCTGCAGTACGTCTTCAAGTCCTGTAAACAGCTCGAAAAGGCGGGCTGCCAGGGTCTTGCCGTAAGGGGTAAGCACGACGGCGCGGTTCTGGCGTACAAACAAGGGCAGTCCCAGATATTCCTCCAGGCGCTTGACTTGATGACTGATCGCCGTCGGGGTGACATGCAGTTCCGCCGCCGCCTCCTGAAAGCTCAAATGTCGTGCGGCGGCTTCGAAACTGCGCGCAGCGATGAGTGGAGGATTCGGTCGACGCTTCATCCAATGATTCTATCAGATGAATTTGGTTCATCTGAAAGCGAAAAGCTTTCGTTTGTCCGCCCCGTGCACGCAAACTAGACTTGCTGCATTCATCTGTTCTGGAGCGACTATGCAGAGCGCAAATCCCAGGATTGCCATTGTGTCCGGCGCGGCAACATGAACGGGCACGTTTTACGCACTGCGGCCCGGGCCGATGCGGGCGCCATGCTCGAGCTGCTTCGGTCGGTTTCTATTGAAGGCGATACGCTTCCATTCCGGGATCAGGTCGATGGGCATTTCATCGACAGCCAATGGCTAGGCGCAGCCGGATGTGTTTTGGCATATCAAAACGGGTTTTTGCTTGGCATGTATCGCTATGGCCCGAATATGCCGGGCCGCGGCTCGCATATTGCAACAGCTACTTTTATCGTTGCCAAAGCATTCCGGGGCCGAGGACTCGGCCGCATTCTCGTGCAGGATTGCCTTGAACAGGTGAGGCTCTCCGGATTTCGGGCAATGCAATTCAACCAGGTCGTCGCCACCAATCGCGCCGCACTTTCACTCTACCGTTCAATGGGTTTCATGAAAGTGGGCACGATTCCCGACGCATTCGCACATCCCCAGGATGGCTATGTCGCGGCCTATGTCATGTATGTCGACTTATGCCGGCCTGGTTGACTATGGCGCGGTGTACGCCAGGTTCATTCGCGGCCGAATTGCGGGTTCGGGCGGGTCATGTAGTACCACTCCTGGTTCGGGCCGGCGTTCGTATCCGGGAACAGGATGCGGCCCGAGAATTCCGCCACGACCGGGGTGCCGTCGGCGCGCACGCCGATCTGTTCGCCTTCCTGCAGCGGGTCGAAGCTGGCCCACTGGCGGGTGAAGCGGTCGCCGGCATCGAGCTTGTCGTGCACCACGACCATCTGCAGCGCTTCCATCTCTTCGAAGGGGATGGGCTGCGGCTCCGGGGCTTCGATCAGCTTCAGGTGGGCGAGGGTGTTCATGATGGCGCGGTAGGCCACTTCCGGCGCCTGCGGGTCGAGGTGCTGGCCGCATTCCAGGGTCAGGGCATAGCCGCCGGTGCTGCGCATGTATTCGGTGGTACCCATGCCGTAGCGCAGCACGGTTTCCAGTTCGGCCGCACCGACGTTAGAGCTCGACCTGCGCGAACGTCGCTGCACGCCGCCGCCATAGGCCGCCATCCAGCCGGTCACGAAGCGGCGCACGCCCAGGCGGCGCGCCAGCGCGCGCTCTTCGCGCATGTGGCGGAAGGGTTCGAGCGGGCCGTCGTTGTCCAGCGGGCCGACCATCACGAAGGGCTCGCCATGGGCGGCGTTGAAGGAGTGCAGGTCGAGCAGCACGTCGTGCCGGGCCAGCAGCGGGCACAGCCAGTTAGCGACGCGGTCTTCGAAGTCCTGCGGGTGCTCTTTCGGCGACAGGTCGCGGTTCAGGTTGCGGTCGCCGGAACGGGTGTTCTTGGCGTAGGCAAGCGGATTGACGATGGGGACGAAGGTCACGCTCCCGTTGACGATGTGCAGCTTGCCGGCGTCGAGCTCCGCCATCACGCGCTGGATGGCCTGGGTGCCGCAGGTCTCGTTGCCGTGGGTCGCGCCCATGATGATGACGCGCGGACCGGGGCCCTGACCCGTGTAGTTGACGGATTTGAAATGCAGCTGGCTTGCGGCGGAGGTCATGCTTTTGATCCAAGGAAATATCGGTCCGGCCATTTTATCGGGAATCCCTGGCATCCGGGAGCGCCGCGTGGCATCATCCGACGTTTTCGTCGACGATCCTCCACATGAGCCGCGTCTCCGCCCGCATCCATGGCCTCGACACCCTGCGCGCGCTCGCCGTCACGCTGGTGGTGCTGCATCACTACGTACTGTTCGTCAGCGGTACCGGCACCTTCGGCTGGGTGGGCGAGATCGGCTGGGTCGGCGTCGACCTCTTCTTCGCCCTGTCCGGCTACCTGATCGGGAACCAGATCTTCCAGGCCCAGCGTAGCGCGGGCGGCCTGAGCCTGGGGCGCTTCTACGCGCGCCGGCTGCTGCGTACGCTGCCGAATTTCTACGCCGTGCTGGCGCTGTATGCGCTGTGGCCGGCCTTCCGCGGCGACGCCCCGATGCTGCCGCTGTGGAAGTACCTCAGCTTTACCCAGAACATCGGCCTGGAACCGGGCACCGCCTTCTCTCACGCCTGGTCGCTGTGCATCGAGGAACAGTTCTACCTGCTGCTGCCGGTCTGCGCGCTGCTGGCCGCCGCCCTCGGCGGGCGCGAGGACGGGCCGGGCGGCAGCAGGCTGCGGCGGGTATGGGCAGCGTTCGCGCTGGCCGTCGCGGCGGGAATGGCGGTCCGCGCCGGCACCTGGCTGCACGGACAGGATGACGGACATTGGCTGCACTTCTATTACAAGCACATTTATTACTCGAGCTTCTGCCGCCTCGACGAGCTGCTGGCCGGGGTGGCGCTGGCCCTGCTGAAGAACTTCCATGGCGGGATCTGGGCGCGCCTGATGGGGCAGGGCAGGCTGCTGCTGGCGGCCGGGATCGCTGCCTGCGCATTGGCGCTGCGCTGCTTCCTGGCCGACCATTACGGCCTGTGGACCACCGTGTTCGGCTTTCCGCTGCTGGCGCTGGGTTGCGCGCTGCTGATCGTGGCGGCGCTGGCCCCGGATTCGCCGCTGCACCGCATCCGCGTCCCGGGGGCGTCGAGCCTGGCGCTGTGGTCCTATGCGGTCTACCTGGTTCACAAGCAGGTGAGCGTGCTGTCCGCCCAGCCCCTTGAAGAGGCCGGCTATGGCCCCGGACACCCGCTGACAGTCGTGCTGGCGCTCGCCGCCTCGGTACTGGCAGGCTGGCTGCTGTTCCGGCTGGTCGAGACACCCTTCATGCGCCTGCGCGAGCGCTATGTGCCAGGCAATAGCCGAGGATCCTCGCTGGCAGCCGCCGTGCGGTGACAAAGCGCGCATTTTTGCGCGATATCAGTCTGATAAGCTTGGGGGTGATGAAGAAACTTATCCATTCCACCCTGCTGGCTTCCGTGATGTGCGCCGGCGCCGGCGTCCTTGCGGCGCCTCCCCAGCCCTATGTGATCGTGACGCGGCTGGGTGTCTCCACGACCACCTTCGGCTGCGGCGCCGGCAATATCGGCGTGTGCCATTATCTGATCCTGAAGTCGCTCTGCCAGGACAAGATGCTCGACGAGCGCACCAAGGAGCGCACCTGCAGCTATACCGAGGTGGTGCCGCCATTCAAGCTGCTGCCCGGCGAGAAGAGAACGGTCGGCGACCTGCCTGCCGACTACCTGTACTCGATGAAGATGAATGCCACGCCGACCGTCGACGAGGTGCTCAAGTCACCGTCGCCGCATTGAGGCGTATTGAGCGTCATTGTGCGTCATTGCGCGTCGATGACGTCGAAGGCGGCCGGCATGTCGGCCAGCCAGGCCGCCAGGTGGGCGACCCGCATCGAGGGATCGTAGCCGTCGGTGCCGGCGATCGCCGCGCGCAGGCCCGGCACCGCCTCCTGGGTGCGCGGGCTGGCGTAGGCGGCGATCAGCATCGCAAGCAGGTCGTTGGGCGGGGTGCTTGCGCGGCGCAGGCGGGCGTGGATCACGCCCAGCAGGGCGCGCTGCATGCGCGGCGTCGGGTGTTCTATGTAGACGAACACGCTGGGCGTGTTGATGATGGCGTCGGCCATGGCCTGCTCGATCCGCTCCGGCTTGTAGTCGGAAGGGATGTCGAAATAGGCCTTGTCCCAGCGGGTATCGGCGTAGCGATGGCCCGGCGGGAAGGTATCGATGGTCTCCAGCCCGAGCGCGCGGCTGGCGCGCCCGAGCAGAGAACTTATGACTTCTATCAGCGGCATGCCGGTAGTGTATCCGAACTGCCGACTATCGATCAGGCGAAGCGGCCGGCGCGGAAATCCTCTACCGCCTGGAACACCTCGGCATTCGTGTTCATCACGAACGGGCCGTACTGCGCGATCGGCTCGTTCAGCGGACGGCCGGCGATCAGGATCAGGCGGCTGTCGGTGTCGGCCTTGATCTTCACGCCGTCGGCGCCCTGGGCATTGTCGAGGATGGCCATGCGCGCCTGCGGCACTGCCTTGCCGTCGACCACGACTTCACCGCGGTAGACGTAGAAGAAGGCGTTGTGCCCGGCCGCCAGCGGCTGCTCGAACGCCACGCCCGCCGGCAGGTGGATGTCGAGGTAGAGCGGCTGGGTCGCCTCGCGCTGCACGGCGCCATCGACGCCATGCGAGCTGCCGGCGATCACCTGCACCTCCGCGCCGGAGGGCAGGGTGAAGCGCGGCACTTCCTCGGTCGGGATGTCGCGGTACCAGGGCTCGCACATCTTGTCCTTGGCGGGCAGGTTCAGCCACAGCTGGAAGCCTTCCATCAAGCCTTCGTTCTGCTCCGGCATCTCGGAGTGGGCCACGCCGCGGCCGGCGGTCATCCATTGCACGCCGCCATCGCTGACCAGGCCCTCGTTGCCGGCGCTGTCGCGGTGGCGCATGCGGCCGGCCAGCATATAGGTGACGGTCTCGAAGCCCCGGTGCGGGTGCTCGGGGAAGCCGGCGATGTAGTCGCCCGCCTTGTCGCTGCCGAAGGCATCCAGCATCAGGAAGGGATCGAGACGGCGCTGCAGCGGCTGGGTCAGGACGCGGTTGATCTTGACGCCGGCGCCATCCATCACGAACTGGCCGCCGAGCACGCGCTCGATGCGGCGGCTTTTTTCGACGCGTTCGTCGGCAACGGTGACTTCAACTTGCTGTTCCATTTCGATCTCCTGTTAATTGAATACTGCGGCCCGAAGGCCGCGCCCAGGGGCGATTCAGGCGATGGCGGCGACCACGGCGTCGGCCTCGGCCTGGCCCTTGCTCGCTGCATCCGGGCCCATCGACTGGCCGTTCGAGTACACGAAGGTCGAGTCGGTCATGCCCAGGAAGTTCAGCAGCATGCGGATGTGCGGCACTTGCGGATCCGCGTCTTCCGGATAGATGCCGCCGCGGGCGGTGGCCACGAACACCTTCTTGTTCTTCAGCAGGCCTTCCGGACCGGCTTCGGTGTAGCGGAAGGTGACGCCGGCGCGGGCGATCGCATCGAACCAGGCCTTCAGCTGGATCGGCATGCCGAAGTTGTACATCGGAGCGCCGATCACGACCACGTCGGCGGCCTGCACTTCGGCGATCAGGGCGTCGTCCTGGGCCACGCGGGCGGCCTGCTCGGGGGTACGCTGGTCGGCCGGGGTGAACAGGGCGCCCAGTGCGGCTTCGTCCAGCACCGGGTGGGATTTCGCACCGAGGTCGCGCACGATGATGGTGGCGCCCGGGTTGGCGGCGCTCAGCTTGGCGACGATGCTGCCGGCCACACGGTTCGATTCGGAATTGGCGCCGCGGAGGCTGGAATTGATCTGCAGGATGTTCATTGTCGTTTCCTTCGTTGTGTCGGTTGGTGTTTCGATGTAGACACTTTAACGGTTCCATCTATCGTGCGGAAGGCGTTAGAATGGATAACATTATTCAGCCAGTGGAACAATCATGGACATCGAAGCCAACGATATGCTGCTGTTCGCCCGCATCGTCGAAGCCGGCAGTTTCAGCATGGCGGCGCAGCGCCTGGACCTGCCGAAATCGACGGTATCGCGGCGCATCGCCCTGCTCGAAGCCAGCCTGGGCGAGCGCCTCCTGCAGCGCACCACGCGCCGCCTGGTGTTGACCGAGTTCGGCGAAAGCCTGCTCGAGCACGCGCGCAAGGTCGCCGAGGAGGTGGAGGCGGCCGGCGCCCTGGCCCAGCACCGCCAGGCCGAGCCCAGCGGCAAGCTGAGGATTTCGATGCCGGGCGATTTCGCGAACCTGTACCTGACCGACCTGATCGCGCGTTTCACCGCCCGCTATCCGGCGGTATCGCTGGAACTGGACCTGTCGCCGCGCCGGGTCGACCTGGTGGCCGAGAACTTCGACATCGCGATCCGCATGGGCGACCTGCCCGAGGATTCCACCTTGAACGCGCGCCGCGTCTCGCTGGAACGCTTCGGCCTGTACGCCGCGCCTTCCTACACCGCCCAGCACGGCCTGCCCGAGCACCCGGACGACCTGGCCAAGCACGACCTGCTGTGCATCCTGAGCCGCAACGGCGGCGCCACGCCCTGGGTGCTGGAGCGCGGCAAGGTGCGCTGGGAACGCGCGGTGCAGGCGCGGCTGACGGCAAATTCGCCGGAACTGCTGGCACGCATCGCCGCCGGCGGCGCCGGCATCGCGGCCAGCTCGACCCTGTTCGTCCAGCCCTATCTGCAGAAGGGCGAGCTGGTGCGGGTGTTGCCGGAATGGGAATTCCCGGCGGCTACCGGCTGGGCCGTCTTTCCCGGACGGCGCCTGATGCCGGCCAAGACGCGGGCCTTTCTCGACATGCTGGAAGACGCCTGCTGCGCGCGCGCGCGGCTGCAGATGGAGAGCCGGGCCGCCTAGGAAGCGTCAGGCGGCCCTGTCGGTTCGGCCGCCGCTCCGGTATCATTCGGGGATGAATCAGATTTCTACCCCTCCGTTTGTCATTGGTGTCGCTGGCGGCAGCGGCAGCGGCAAGTCGACGGTGACCCAGCAGGTGCTGGCTTCCTTCGGCGCCGACATGGTGTCGGTCGTGATGCAGGACGATTACTACCGCGACCAGTCCGATCTCACCCCCGAAGTCCGCCGCAAGCAGAATTACGACCATCCCCAGGCCTTCGACTGGCCGCTGTTGGTAGAGCACGTCCAGGCCCTGCGCAATGGCGAAACGATCGAGATGCCGGAATACGACTTCACGATCGACAACCGCTCGAACAAGACGATTCCGGTCAAGCCGGCTCCGGTCATCGTGATCGAAGGCCTGTTCGCGCTCTACGACGCGGACCTGCGCAAGATGATGTCGCTGAAGATCTTTGTCGACACCGCGCCCGACGTCCGCTTCATCCGCCGCATGCAAAGGGATATCGTCGAACGCGGTCGTACGGTCGAGAGTATCGTCAACCAGTACCTGGAAACGGTACGCCCGATGCACAAGCAGTTCATCGAGCCGACCAAGCGCCACGCCGACGTCATCCTGCCCCACGGCGCCAACGGCCCGGCGGTCGATGTCATTACCACCAAGGTGGCGAGCGTCATCGGCCAGTTGAAGCGGCCCTGATCTTCTGATCCCGCACAAGGATCCCGGCCTCGGTCTTCATTCGCACGGCAGAGACGGGTAATCGACGTAGCCCCGCGCGCCGCCTCCGAAGTAGTGGTCCGGATCGGCGGCATTCAGGGGCGCGCCGGTTCGCAGGCGCCGCGGCAGGTCGGGATTGGCGATGAACGGGCGTCCGAACCCGAGCAGGTCCGCCCAGCCCCTCGCTATCGCCTCTTCGGCCCGCTCCCGGTCGTAGTGCCCCGAGTAGATCATCGCTCCCGAGTAGACCAGCCGCAGCGCTTCCTTGAATCCGGGCGCCATCGCGGGCGCATCGTCCCAGTCCGCCTCCGCGATGTGGATATAGCCGACTCCCAGTCGATCCAGCAGACGGGCCGCCGCGACATAGCTTGCCTGCGGCGTGGCGTCCACCGTGCCCTGCGCCGTCGTCAGCGGCGAAAGGCGCACGCCCACGCGGCTCGCCCCGGCGACGGCGGCGACTGCCTGCGTGACCTCTTCCAGGAAGCGAAGCCGATTCGCCAGCGAGCCGCCGTAGCGGTCGGCGCGCAGGTTGCTGCCCGAGTCGAGGAACTGGTTGATCAGGTAGCCGTTGGCCGCGTGCAGCTCGACGCCATCGAAGCCCGCCTCCAGCGCACGTTCGGACGCGGCCGCGAACTGCCGGACGATCTGGCCCACATCCTCCGTCTCCAGGGCGCGCGGCGGGGAATGCTGCACCTTTTTCCCGCTTCCAGCCGCCGCCCCCAGTCCATGCGGATCGATGAACACCTCGACCCCGTCGGCCACCAGCGCGGACGGCGCGACCGGGGCCGCACCGTCCGGTTGCAGCGCGACGTGGGAGAGCCTGCCGACGTGCCATAGCTGGGCGAAAATGCGCCCGCCCGCCTCGTGCACGGCCTTCGTCACCTCCTTCCAGCCTTGCACCTGCGCGCGGCTGTGAATGCCGGGTGTCCACGCATAGCCCTGACCCTGCGGACTGATCTGCGTGCCCTCCGTGATGATCAGGCCCGCCGAGGCGCGCTGGCGATAATACTGCGTCATGAGGGGGGTGGGGACGCCGCCAGCGCCGGCCCTGGCGCGCGTCATGGGCGGCATCACGATGCGGTTTGGCAGGGACAGGCCGCCGAGGCGGATTGGATCGAACAGGAGGGCGCTCATCGCAGGTGCTCCTTGATCGCGGCGACGTCGATCGCCGCCGCCATCGCGCGATAGCCGGCGTCGCCGGGGTGCAGATGGTCGCCCGAATCGAACTCTTTGCGCAGGCGCTGGGGGCGGTCCGGGTCGCGCAGGACCGCATCGAAATCGACCACGGCGTCGAACAGGCCGCAGCCGAGGATCCAGCGGTTCAGCGCCTTGCGCAAGCGCTCTTTTTCCGGGCTGTCGTGTCCGGCAAACGGCGTGCCTTCGAGCGCGCCCTCGAACGGTGGCACGGTGCCTGCCGTCACCCGCACGCCCCTGGCATGGGCCGCGGCGAGCAGTTGACGGTAGCCGTTGGCGAGCTCGTCGACGGTGACGGCGCGCTCGGCCGGCGCGAACGGCCCGCCAGGCCAACCGATATCGTTGGTGCCGAGCAGGACGATGACTTCCGCCACGCCGGGCTGGGCAAGAACGTCGTGTTCGAAGCGGGCCAGGGCGCTTTGGCCCATCCCGTCCCTCAGCAGCCTGCCGCCCGAAATCCCGGCGTTGGCGACGGCGATGCCATCCGGCGCAAGGCGTTGCGCAAGCATGTCCGGCCAGCGGCGGTCCGCGTCTTGTGTCGATCCATTGCCATCGCTAATCGAATCGCCGAGGACGACGACGGTATGCGCCTCGCGCGAGGCCTCGACCAGCACGGCATGGAAAAACAGGCGACCTTCGATCCGGGTAGCTCCCGGGAAGCGGGGCGCCGCCACCGCGTTGCCGGCGGCGAGCTGGGCGGTCTGCTGGGCTCCCCAGTGAAAACCCGTAATCGGGGTGGGGGAGGGAAGATAGATGCTCACAGTCAGCCGCGACAGCGGCGGCATCGCCAGCGCCACCGGATCGCTTGTGATGACCGCGCCCGGCGGGATCGTCGCTTCGCCCGCGCCCGAAAAGCTCAGGGCAAGCGCCGGCACGCTGCCGTCGGCAGGCCCGGCCCGGACCGCGCCGATCCGGACCGGCTGCCGGCCGTAGCGGTTCGAGAACACCAGCCGGATCCGCTTCCCGCCGGCGCTCAGGCGGACGGTCTCGCGCACCGACTGGTCGTTCAGCAGCCGCGGTACGTTCATCGGCAAGATGAATCCCTCATCCCAGGCCGGCTGCGGCGCCGCATACCACGACGTCATCCAGCGGGCGTCCCCGGCGGCCTCCCTGCCGGCGCTTGCGTCCGTCGCGGCCATCGCCAGGACCAGCGTCGCCATCACTCCCAATTTTGCTTTCATCGAATACTCCGTTTGTCAGGAAGCACAACGATAGGCCATGCCAAACAATGCTGGAAGCTGGTAGGATGGAAGACCGCTTATTCCAAATTGGAATGAATAAACATGGACACACTGCGCGCGATGCGCGTCTTCATCCGCACGCTCGAACTGGGAAGCCTGTCCGCCGCGGCCCGCGAATTGAACTCGACCCAGCCAACCGTCAGCAAGACGCTGGCCCACCTGGAAGGGCAGCTGAAGGTCCGCCTGATCGAGCGCGGCACGCGCGGCTTGTCGCCAACCGAGCAGGGCCAGCGCTTCTACCGGGAGGCCAAGTCCATCGTGGAGCAGTTCGACACGGCGGTCGGGGACATCCAGGGAATGACGGGACAGGCTGCGGGCTTCTTGCGCATCAATGCGCCGGTTGGTCTGGGCCAATACCGCATCAATGCGATGGTGCAGCAGTTCATGGCCGAGCAGCCGGCGATCGACGTCGAACTCATCCTGAGCGACCGCTTCGCCGACCTGGTCGAGGAAGGGATCGACATCGCGTTCCGGCTTGGCGGCCCGCTGCCGCCCGGCGCCATCGGGCGGCACCTGGCCACGGTCCCGCGCTTTCTGGCGGCCTCGCCCGCCTACCTGGAGCGGCGGGGAAGGCCCACCGCGCCGGCCGAACTGGCGGAACACGATGTCGTACGTTTTGCCTGGACACCCGGCAATACCCTGGAGCTGTTCCGGGAGGAAGAACAACTCAGGGTGGGCGTCACGAGCCGGTTCCGTGTGAATAACGCGCTGGCGATACGCGAGGCGCTGCTGCTCGGCGGCGGGCTCGGGGTCTGCCCGGAGTGGCTGATCGCCGACCTGCTGGATAGCGGGAAACTGGTGCGCGTGCTGCCGGAATGGAGCGCGGGTTGCCAGGAACTTTACCTGCTGTATCCGTCACGCCTGTACCAGCCCCTGCGGACGAAGCTGTTCATCGATTTCGTCGCCGGCCAGTTCACATCCCTGCGCGGCTTCGAGCATCCCGGCCTCAGGCAGCGCCCGTGAACTCGCCCATCATCTCGCCCAGGCGCACCGAGCGCTCCGGCGCCCACGCCGGATTGAAGTGAATGGTGTTGGCCTTGAACAGCATGACGACGGTGGAGCCGAGCAGGAAGCGGCCCATTTCCTCGCCCTTCTTGAGGACGATGTCCTGGTCGAGGTAAGACCATTCGCTGATCTTCTGCGGGCGCTTCGGGTTCACCACGCCGTGCCACACGGTCGCCATGCTGCCGACGATGGTGGCGCCGACCAGCACCATCACGAAGGGACCGTACTCCGCCGATTCGAACACGCAGACCACGCGCTCGTTGCGGGCGAACAGGTTGGGCACGCCGCGCGCGGTGGTCGGGTTCACCGAGAACAGCGCGCCCGGCACGTAGATCATGCGGGTCAGGCGGCCGTCGCAGGGCATGTGCAGGCGGTGGTAATCCTTCGGCGACAGATACAGGTTGGCGAAGCTGCCGTGCTGGAACTGCCTGGCCAGTTCGGCGTCGCCGCCGACCAGTTCGGTGGTGGTGAACCGGTGGCCCTTGGCTTGCAGGATGTGGTGGTCGTCGATGGCGCCGAACTGGCTGATGGCGCCGTCGACCGGGCAGACGAAGGCGGCGTCCGCCAGCGGGCGCGCGCCGGCCTTCAGCGGGCGGGTGAAGAAATCGTTGAAGCTGGTGTAGCTGCCGATGTCCGGATTCTCGGCTTCGTCCATGTTGACGCCGTACTTGCCGACGAACCAGCGGATCAGCCGGGTCGTGATCGAGCCGCCCTTCGCCCCGGCGACGCGGCCGGCGAAGGTCGTCAGGCGCTGCTTGGGCAGCAGGTATTGCGGCAGGACTTTAAGGCGATCGGACACAGTAAAAAACCTCGAATGAAAGATGAAGATTATAACGGGCAGCCTGCCCTCTGGGCCAAGTTGCATTTTGACATCAATTTCAATATGCATGCATATGAAATTGATGCATACATATCAAAAATATTTACGCATTGGCAACAATAATCGGGAGAGCTGGTGGACAATGGCGGTCCATTTCAAATTGACCAGATTGAACAGATCGACATGCCAGCCCATCGTTTCCCTTTCCGCCTGAGCCTCGGTGCCGCCGCCGTCGCGGCCGCCTTGGCCAATCCCGCCTTTGCCCAGCAGGCACCGGTCTCGAAGGAGACCACGCCCGCCGCCGAGGGCAAGACGATCCAGCAGGTCGAAGTGAAGGGCGCCGCCGCGTCCTACGATCCGCGCCGCGACGATACCGCCAGCAAGATCGTCGTCAACAATGAAGAGATCGTCAAATACGGCGATACCAATGTGCTCGACGTGCTCAAGCGCGTGCCCGGCGTGACCATCAGCAGCAGCGGCCGCGGCGGCGAGATCCGCATGCGCGGCCTCGGCAGCGGCTATACCCAGGTCCTGATCAACGGCGAGCGGGCCCCGCAAGGCTTCGACATCAGCTCGCTGTCGCCGGACGTGATCGAACGCATCGAAGTGCTGCGCGCCGCCAGCGCCGAGTTCTCGACCCAGTCGATCGCCGGCACCATCAATATCGTGCTGAAGAAGGCGGTCAAGGCGGCCCAGCGCGAGCTGAAGGTGGGCTACGGCCACGGCGCCGCCATGAACAGCCCGACCCTGAACCTGCAGCTGTCCGACAAGCTCGGCAAGCTGTCCTACTCGTTCGCGGCAAACGGCTTCCAGAACCGCTTCACCAACGATCCGGAAACCATCGAAACCTTCGTCAATGCCGCCAACGCCATCACCGGCGTGCGCCAGAGCGAGACCCCGCAGGATGCCCGCATCAGCGTGGTCAACCTGACGCCACGCGTCAACTACACCTTCGAGAATGGCGACACGCTGACCGCGCAAACTTTTGCCAACTGGGCAAACTTCATGCAGGCCGAAATGGGCAGCGTCGACACCCTGATGGGACCGCTGCCGGCTTACCCGCGGCTCGAGCAGCGGATGACCAACCACAACCACGTGTTCCGCCAGGAGCTGAACTGGGTGCACAAGTTCGAATCCGGCGCCAAGCTGGACGCCAAGCTGAGCGGCCTGTACGTCGGCGCCGACAATGCGATGTACCGCTTCGGCAGCGGCAATGCGCAGGCCGCACCGCTGCGCGCCTTCATCAAGTCGGACGTCGTCGTGCGCGGCCTGACCTCGACGGGCAAGTATACGAGCAGCCGCTTCGAAGGCCACGCGCTGGCCTTCGGCTGGGACGGCGGCTGGCAGGGCGGCGACGACGCCCGCCGCGAGCGCGATGCCGCCGCGCCGAACGTCCCGCTGCCGGGCGGCGACGAACTCTACGAGTCGACCGTCTCGCGCCTGGCGGTGTACGGCCAGGACGAGTGGAACGTGACCCCGGCCTGGTCGGTGTACCTGGGCGCGCGCTGGGAGGGCATCCGCACATCGACCGAGGGCAACACCTACGCGCAAATAAAGAACCGCTCCTCGGTCCTGAGCCCGGTGGCGCAGACCTTGTACAAGCTGCCGGGCACCAAGGGCGACCAGGTGCGCCTGGCCGTGACCCGCACCTACAAGGCGCCGGGCCAGCAGCAGATCATCCCGCACCGCTTCACCTCGGTGAACAACAGCCAGACCGAACCGGATACGATCGGCAACCCGAACCTCAAGCCCGAACTGGCGCTGGGCATCGACGCCTCCTACGAGCACTACTGGGCCGAGGGCGCGCTGCTGTCGGCCAGCGTGTCGAGCCGCCGCATCAGCGACTACACCCGCAACATGGTCGTGTTCGACGGCGCGCGCTGGGTCTCGACCCCGACCAACAACGGCAATGCGCGTACCTACGGCGTGGAACTGGAAGCCAAGTTCCCGCTGAAGGCCGTGATGGAGACCAAGACCAACCTCGACCTGCGCGCCAGCCTGTCGCGCAACTGGTCGACGGTGGACTCGGTGCCGGGCCCGGACAACCGCCTGGACGGCCAGACCCCGCTGTCCGCGACTCTCGGCGCCGATTACAAGACCGGCCCGCTGACCCTGGGCGGCAGCTATGTCTTCAAGAACGGCGGCTTCGTGCGCATCTCGGGCAACCAGATCAGCTACCAGTCGGTGCGCCGCGATCTCGACCTGTATGCGCTGTGGAAGTTCAATCCGAAGCTGCAGCTGCGCGTGGCGACCGCCAACCTGCTGGCCCAGGACACCATCAGCCAGAGCAGCTATACGACGCCGGGCGTGGGCACCCAGACCAGCCGCACCTTGAATCCGGTGCACCGCAGCGTGCGGGCCACCCTGGAGATGAAGTTCTGAGCCCCGCCTGCGCCGCGGCTACCGGGAGTTGAACATGTCGCGGTGCAGGCGCCAGGCGCCGTCGATCTTGCGCCAGGCGACCAGGTAGCGCCCTTCGGCGGCGAGCACGCGCTCGCCGTCCGGCGCCGCCGCATAGAGGGCGTAGCGTCCGACCTCGATCGCGCCGGCATCGTCGCCGTCGACATCTTCGGTGGTGAAGCGGGCGCCAACGATGCCGTTGGCGAGGGTGCCGTCGAAGAAGGCGGCGATCGCTTCGCGGCCGGTGCAGGCGGGCGCGCCTTGCGGGATGAAATGGGCGTCCTCGGTGTAGAGGGATGCTGCGCGGCCGGCGTCGCGCGCGGCGATGGCTTCGGCGAGGCGGTCTTGTGCAGCCTGAATCTCGTCTTTCAGGGTCATGGACTGTCCTTTCGATGTATGGGAACGACCCTGCCGATCATACGCCGCTTCGTTTTGTAAAAATACAATTTTGCTTGCCCCGAAATTGCTTTAGGCTTAAAGTATCTCCCGGTACCCACCGTCCGATACTTTCTCCGGAGCCGCTTCATGACAAGCTCATTGGCAAGCCCTTCCGCAGCAGAAGCACACCTCTCGGCCCATGTCGACACCTTCGCGCGGGATCATCTCCCGCCGGTCGGCGAGTGGCCGGAACTCGTATTCGATCTCCCCGAACTCCAATACCCGGCGCGCCTGAACTGCGTGGCCGAACTGCTGGACCGCCATGTGGCGGAAGGGCGCGGCGAACGGCGCGCCATCCAGGGCGAGCATCATGCCTGGACCTATGCCGGCCTGCAGCGCCAGGTCGACCGCATCGCCCACGTGCTGCGCGCCGACATGGGCCTGGTGCCCGGCAACCGCGTGCTGCTGCGCGGCGCGAACTGTCCGTCGATGGCGGCGGCCGTCCTCGCCGTGCTGAAGGCCGGCCTGGTGGCGGTGCCGACCATGCCGCTGCTGCGCGCGAAAGAGCTGGGTGTCATCCTCGACAAGGCGCAGGTGAATGCGGTGCTGTGCGCGCGGGCGCTGGCCGGCGAGCTGGAACAGGTGGCGGCCCATCCGCCCACCGTCTACTTCGACGATCCGGACCATCCGGAAGGGCTGGAGGCGCGCATGGCGCGGCACGCGGCGCCGTTCGCGGCGGTCGACACTGCGGCCGACGACGTCTGCCTGATCAGCTTCACCTCCGGCACCACCGGCGTACCGAAGGGCACGATGCACTTCCACCGCGACGTGCTGGCCATCTGCGACTGCTTCCCGCCCCATGTCCTGCGCTCCGGCGCGGACGACGTCTTCATCGGCACGCCGCCGCTGGCCTTCACCTTCGGCCTGGGCGGCCTGCTGCTGTTCCCGCTGCGCGTTGGCGCGGCCGCGGTGCTGCTCGAGAAGCTCACGCCGGAAGGCCTGCTGGCGGCGATCGAACGCCACCGCGCCACCATCTGCTTCACGGCGCCGACCTTCTACCGCCAGATGACGCCGCTGGTGCCGAAGTTCGACCTGTCCTCGCTGCGCAAATGCGTGTCCGCCGGCGAGGCGCTGCCGCTGGCCACCCGCGACGCCTGGAAGAGCGCCACCGGCATCGACATGATCGACGGCATCGGCGCCACCGAGATCCTGCACATCTTCATCTCCGCCAGCGGCGACGACATCCGTCCCGGCGCCACCGGCAAGCCGGTGCCGGGCTATCGTGCCTGCATCCTCGATGCCGATGGCCGGCCGGCCGGGCCGGGCGTGGTCGGGCGGCTGGCCGTCAAGGGACCGACCGGCTGCCGCTACCTGGCGGACGAGCGCCAGCGCAAGTACGTGCTGAACGGCTGGAACCTGACCGGCGACGCCTACGAGATGGATGCCGACGGCTACTTCTACTACCGCGCGCGCACCGACGACATGATCATCTCGGCCGGCTACAACATCGCCGGCGCCGAGGTCGAGGACGTGCTGCTGCGCCATCCCGCGGTGGCGGAATGCGGGGTGGTCGGCCGCGCCGACGAGGAGCGCGGCCAGATCGTCGAAGCCCATGTGGTGCTGAAGCCGGGCGTCGATCCTTCGCCCGAACTGGTGCGCGAACTGCAGGTCTTCGCCAAGCAGCACATCGCGCCCTACAAGTATCCGCGCGCCGTGCGCTTCACCGACAAGCTGCCGCGCACCGAGACCGGCAAGCTGCAGCGTTTCAAACTTCGGGAATCCTGAGCATCTACTGTGAGCATCGTATGAATATCGTTTGCATCGGCGGCGGTCCCGCCGGCCTGTATTTCGGCCTGCTGATGAAAAAGCAGGACCCGGCACACCGCATCGTCGTGGTCGAGCGCAACCGGCCCTACGATACCTTCGGCTGGGGCGTGGTGTTCTCCGACCAGACCCTGGGCAACCTGGTGGCCAGCGACGAGCCGACCGCGCGCTCCATCCTGCAGGCCTTCAACCACTGGGACGACATCGACGTCTTCTACAAGGGCGTGCGCGTCACTTCGGGCGGCCACGGCTTCTGCGGCATCGGCCGCAAGCGCCTGCTCAACATCCTGCAGCAGCGCTGCGAGGAGCTGGGCGTGGAGCTGGTGTTCGAGACCGAGGTCCAGGACGACCAGGCCATCGCCGCCCGCTACGACGCCGACCTCGTGATCGCCGCCGATGGCCTGAACAGCCGCATCCGCAGCCGCTATGCCGAGGACTACCGGCCCTCGGTCGAGACGCGGCGCTGCCGCTTCGTGTGGCTGGGCACGAAGAAGAAGTTCGATGCCTTCACCTTCGTGTTCAAGGAAACGGAGTTCGGGTGGTTCCAGGCCCATATCTACCAGTTCGACGGCGACACCTCGACCTTCATCGTCGAGACCCCGGAAGAGGTGTGGCGCAAGGCCGGCCTGGCCGACATGCCGCAGGAAGAGGGCATCGCCTTCTGCGAGCGCCTGTTCGCCGAACACCTGGACGGCCACGCGCTGATGTCGAACGCCGGCCACCGGCGCGGATCAAGCGCCTGGATCGCCTTCCCGCGCATCGTCTGCGAGCAGTGGGTGCACTGGAACGGCGAGGGTTCATCCTCCGTGCCGGTCGTGCTGATGGGCGATGCGGCCCACACGGCCCACTTCTCGATCGGCTCCGGCACCAAGCTGGCGCTGGAAGATGCGATCGAACTGGCGGGCTGCTGCGCCGGGAACGAGGGCAACCTGCGCGCCGCGCTCGACGCCTACCAGGCCAGCCGCTCGGTGGAGGTGCTGAAGATCCAGTCGGCGGCCCGCAATTCGATGGAATGGTTCGAGAACGTGGACCGCTACAGCGCGCTGGAAGCCGAGCAGTTCGCCTACTCGATGCTGACCCGCAGCCAGCGCATCTCGCACGAGAACCTGCGCCTACGCGACCGCGGCTATGTGTCGCGCTTCGAGGACTGGTTCGCGCAGCGCGCCTGCGCCGAAGCCGGCGTGGAGCTGTCCGCCGGCGCCCACCTGCCGCCGATGCTCACGCCGTTCAGGATGCGCGACGTGCTGCTGAAGAACCGCATCGTGGTCTCGCCGATGGCCCAGTATTCGGCGGACGACGGGGTGCCGGGCGATTACCACCTGGTCCACCTGGGCGCGCGCGCGCTGGGCGGCGCCGCGCTGGTGATGGCCGAGATGACCTGCGTGTCGGCCGATGCCCGCATCACCCCGGCCTGCCCGGGCATGTATGCGCCCGAGCACACGGCGGCATGGAAGCGCATCGTCGACTTCGTGCACGGCCAGAGCGATGCCAGGATCGGCCTGCAGCTCGGTCACGCCGGCGCCAAGGGCTCGACCCGCGCGATGTGGGACGGCATCGACCAGCCGCTACCAAGCGGGAACTGGCCGCTGATCTCGGCCTCGGAACAGCAGTATTTGCCGGGGATTTCGCAACTGGCGCGCGCCGCCACGGAGGAAGACCTGGGGCGCGTGGAAGCCGACTTCGTGCGCGCAACGCTGGCGGCCGAGGAGGCCGGCTTCGACTGGCTGGAGCTGCATTGCGCCCACGGCTACTTCCTGTCTTCCTTCATCTCGCCGCTGACCAACCGGCGCGGCGACGAGTACGGCGGCAGCCTCGAGAACCGTTGCCGTTATCCGCTGCGCGTGTTCCGCGCGATGCGCGCCGTCTGGCCTACGGGTAAGCCGATCAGCGTGCGCATCTCGGCCCACGACTGGGTCGAAGGCGGCATCACGCCGGAAGACGCGGTGCAGATCGCGCGCCTGTTCCGGTGCGCCGGCGCCGACATGATCGACTGCTCGTCCGGCCAGGTGAGCAAGCAGGAAAAACCACTGTTCGGCCGCATGTACCAGACGCCGTTCGCCGACCGCATCCGCAACGAGGCCGGCATCCCGGCCATCGCCGTCGGCTCGATCTTCGAGGCCGACCACGCCAACAGCATCATCGCCGCCGGCCGCGCCGACCTGTGCGCGGTGGGCCGGCCGCACCTGGCGAATCCGGCCTGGACCCTGACCGAGGCGGCCAGGATCGGCTTCTCCGCCATCGCCTGGCCCAAGCAGTACCTGGCCGGCAAGGCGCAGATGGAGCGCAACCTGGAACGCGAACGCCAGCTGGCGGCCGCGAACACGGGCCTGTCGCCGCAGCAGATCGCGGCAAAGTTGCTGGAGGGCTGATGGAGACGCTTGCGGGAAAACATGCGGTCGTGACCGGCGCCAGCCGGGGCATCGGCCTGGCGATCGCCCGCGCTCTGCAGGCCCAGGGCGCGCGCGTGACCCTGATGGCGCGCGATGCCGCGGCGCTGGAAGCGGCGGCCGCCGGCCTGGGCGGCGCGAGCGGATGGCAGGCGATCGACGTCGCCGACGCCGCCGGCGTGGCCGCGGCGTTCGAACGCGCGGGCCGGGTCGACATCCTGGTCAACAACGCCGGCCAGGCCGCGTCGGCGCCCTTCATGAAAACCGATGAGGCGCTGTGGCAGCGCATGCTGGAGGTGAACCTGAGCGGCGCCTACCACTGCATCCAGGCGGCGCTGCCCGCCATGCTGGACGCGGGCTGGGGGCGCATCGTCAACGTCGCCTCGACCGCCGGCCTGACCGGCTACCGCTACGTTGCCGCCTATTGCGCGGCCAAGCACGGGCTGGTCGGCCTGACGCGCGCGCTGGCGCTGGAACTGGCCGCCAAGGGCGTCACCGTGAACGCGGTCTGCCCCGGCTATACGGAGACCGACATCGTGCAGGAAGCCGTCGCCAACATCGTGCGCAAGACCGGCCGCAGCGAGGAACAGGCGCGCGCCGAACTGGCCGCCGGCAATCCCCAGGGACGATTGGTGCGGCCGGAAGAGGTGGCGCATGCGGTGGCCATGCTGTGCCTGCCGGCGGCGGCGGCCATGAACGGCCAGTCCATCGCGGTGGCCGGCGGGGAGGTGATGTGAAGCCCCAGCTCGACCTGACCGCGCGCCTGACCGGCGAGCACCACCAGGCCCTCAAGCTGTGGCTGCGCATGCTGGCCTGCACGGTGCGGGTCGAGGACGTCATCCGCAGCCGCCTGCGCACCAGCTTCGGCATCACCCTGCCGCGCTTCGACCTGATGGCCCAGCTGGAACGGCATCCGGAAGGACTGCGCATGGGCGAACTGTCGAAGCGCATGATGGTCACCGGCGGCAACGTCACCGGCATCGTCGACCAGCTCGAGCGCGAGCACCTGGTGGCGCGGGTGCCGGATCCGCAGGACGGCCGCGCCTTCGTGGTCACATTGACGCCGGAAGGGCGCGGCGCCTTCGCCGAGATGGCCGAAGTGCACGAAGGCTGGGTGGCGGACCTGTTCCGCGACATCCCCGCCGCCGACAAGGCCAGGATGATCGCGCTGCTGGACACCATGAAGCAGCATCTGCACGACCAAGACGACACAGACGACAAGGAATAGGAGTACATCATGCGTTACCTGCAGGGCGAGCCGCATTCGCTGCCGCGCAACCGCAATACCTTGGCCGATTACCGCGCCGAGCACTTTCTGTACGAGATCAGCGACGGCGTCGCCAGCATCACCCTCAACCGGCCGGAGCGCAAGAATCCGCTGACCTTCGATTCCTACGCCGAGCTGCGCGACCTGTTCCGCGCGCTTGCCTACGCAGATGATGTGAAAGCCGTGGTGATCCTCGGCGCCGGCGGCAATTTCTGCTCGGGCGGCGACGTCCACGAGATCATCGGCCCGCTCACCAGGCTCGACATGCCGGGCCTGCTGGCCTTCACCCGCATGACGGGCGATACCGTGAAGGCGATGCGCGCCTGCCCGCAGCCCATCGTCGCCGCGGTCGACGGCGTCTGTGCCGGCGCCGGCGCGATCCTGGCGATGGCCTCCGACATGCGCTTCGCCACGGCCCGCACCAGGACCGCCTTCCTGTTCACGCGGGTCGGCCTGGCCGGCTGCGACATGGGCGCCTGTTCGATCCTGCCGCGCCTGATCGGCCAGGGACGCGCGGCCGAGCTGCTGTACACCGGCCGTTCGATGTCGGCGGAGGAGGGCGAGCGCTGGGGCTTCTACAACCGCCTGTGCGCGCCGGAAGACCTGCTGGCGGAGGCGCAACAGCTTGCGCGTAGCCTGGCCGGCGGTCCGACCTTCGCCCACGGCATGACCAAGAAGATGCTGCAGCAGGAGTGGAACATGGGTATCGACGAAGCCATCGAAGCCGAGGCCCAGGCCCAGGCCATCTGCATGGCGACCAACGACTTCCACCGCGCCTACCACGCCTTCGTGGCCAAGCAGACGCCCGATTTCGAAGGAGACTGAGATGGCCGACAAGTCCTACCTGCAATGGCCTTTCTTCGACGGCCGCCACGCCGACCTCGAAACGGCGCTCGACCGCTGGGCCTCCGAGCACGTGCGCGGCCTGCACGGGCATGATGTCGATGCCGATTGCCGCCAGCTGGTGCGCCTGCTGGGCGAGGGCGGCTGGCTGCGCCATGCGATCGGCGGCGAGTCCCAGACCATCGACACGCGCGCCATCTGCCTGATCCGCGAGACCCTGGCGCGCCATAACGGCCTCGCCGACTTCGCCTTCGCGATGCAGGGCCTGGGCTCGGGCGCGATCAGCCTGTTCGGTACCGCCGCCCAGCGCGAACACTACCTGCCGCGCGTGGCCCGCGGCGATGCGATCGCGGCCTTCGCCCTGTCCGAACCGCATGCCGGTTCCGACGTCGCGGCCATGCAATGCGCGGCCCGGCTGGACGGCGATGCGTATGTGCTGGACGGCGAGAAGACCTGGATCTCGAACGGCGGCATCGCCGATTTCTACGTGGTGTTCGCCCGCACCGGCGAGGCGCCGGGCGCGCGCGGCATCAGCGCCTTCATCGTCGACGCCGGAACAAAGGGCTTCGAGATCGCCGAGCGCATCGAGGTGATCGCGCCACACCCGCTGGCGCGCCTGCGCTTCGACGCTTGCAGGATACCCGCCACCCAGCGCATCGGCGATGCCGGCCAGGGCTTCAAGGTGGCGATGGCGACCCTGGACGTGTTCCGCACCTCGGTGGCTGCCGCCGCGCTGGGCTTCGCGCGCCGCGCCTTCGAGGAGGCGCTGGCGCATGCGACGAGTCGCGAGATGTTCGGCCAGCACCTGTCCGACTTCCAGCTGACCCAGGCCAAGCTGGCCCAGATGGCCACCCAGATCGACGCCAGCGCGCTGCTGACCTACCGCGCCGCCTGGCAGCGCGACCGTGGACAGAAGGTGACCAGGGAAGCGGCGATGGCCAAGATGACGGCCACCGAGTCGGCCCAGCAAGTGATCGACGCCGCGGTGCAGATGTTCGGCGGCCTGGGCGTCACCAGCGGCCACCCGGCCGAGCAGCTCTACCGCGAGATCCGCGCACTGCGCATCTACGAGGGCGCGACCGAAGTACAGCAGCTGATCATCGCACGCGAACTGCTGCGCGAAGCGAAGGAAGAAGGAAAACAAGCATGATGGACATACTCCAACCCCCGGGCTGGCCGCGGCCGCGCGGCTATTCGAACGGCGTCGCCGCGAGCGGCCGCCAGATTTTCGTGAGCGGCATGATCGGCTGGAATGCCGACGGCCATTTCGAGAGCGACGATTTCGCCATGCAGGCGCGCCAGGCCCTGCTGAACATCGTCGAGGTGCTGCGCGAGGCCGGCGCCGAACCGCGCCACATCGTGCGCATGACCTGGTATGTGGTCGACAAGCGCGAATACCTGGCCGCCTCGGAGGCGCTGGGCGCGGCCTACCGCGAGATCATCGGCAAGCACTTCCCGGCCATGACGGCGGTCGAAGTGCGGGCCCTGATCGAAGACCGGGCCCGCGTGGAGATCGAGGTGACGGCGGTGTTGCCGGAAGCTTGAGTTTGAACGGACGATAAAGTTTGCCGCAAGGTGTCGGGCACCTGGCGTGCCCGGCAGTCCGCTGTCGATCCAGAGCAGATCCTAAGATCGCGCGTGCAGACTTGTACCGCGCCGCTTGAGCTAAAACGTGCGGCCCCGCCCCTCGGCCACGACATCCGCTTCGAGCCAGACGGTCGGCTTGGAGTTCATTAAGGATACCGGGTTGGGATTTAAGCTGAAATTGATCGACTTAGGGTTGCCGTTCATTTTCACTTCTGCTCTTGAATCTGCTAACGGTTGTGGCCCGCACATGCCTGGGCAGAGTGGGATGGCATCTGGGGGGACGACGCTAACGCTTGCAAACGCAAAGGTAACGGGACCGTCTGAAATTGCTATCGCTCCTCGCACAGAGACATTCAAGCTCTGTCCCTTCCAAAGCATCTTGCAACCGGAAATCTCGCCGCCATTAGCACGGGTAGCGCCACCGTCATCAGCGTAGACAGGGATTGTTCCGCTAACTTTGCAAAGCTCGGTTATGTTGGCAACCCGTCCATGGATTGCTTCGACGAGCCGAATCGCGACGGTCATCCGCGCTTCGCGCAGTTGTGGAGGAGCTGCCGGCGGAGGCGGAATGGCGCTTGCCGTCAAAGCGCTCCATAAGAGTGGCACAGCTAGCCACCTTTTATGGGAAGCCTGTCGCACTATCCTCCCTATGACGCCAGGGTTCATTGATTTCCACATGTTCGCAGTTCTTGCTGGAGGATTGGGATTTTGAATAGACTGCTGGCGGCTAAGCCGGGCCGCTGGGCTCAGCATAGCACTTGGTCGGGCGGGAAAAATCGCAGACTGTCACAGAGGGCTGGAATCCACGACCCAAAGCGGACGCTAGGCTTACGTCTTAAGCATTTCTGCGGCCCTTTACAAGCCGCTTCCATGCAATTAATTCAAGCACTCCGCCCATAACCATAGCCAGCACTGCGCTTGTGTGCATCCCAATAGCTGAAAGCGCGACACTTGCAGCAAACATTGCAACTGTAATAACGTGATATTTAAGCATATGTCCTCTCTTTGGTCCGCTTCTGGCCCCGCTTGCGGACAGTCACGACGCCTGATGGGATTGCTGCTTTGACAACATTGTATGCCGAGCCGACGCTCTGCAACGTGTCAATCCGGCCCTTCGCTGATCCAAAACTGCGACAGAACGATTTTTCTGTTCTGCCGTTCCACATGTATCATCCACAAGCTCGGCCTTTAGCCTTGCAGTGTTTGCCAACGGATGCCGAGGCAAGTCCCTCGAAATGGTGACAAGTCGGCGGAGTGTCGGACGCGATGAAAAACGTTTGGAAAGCAACGATGAGAAGCATTTTACCTATCTGTTCAACACCAGCGCTGATAGCTGCGTTGGCGCTGTCCCTTGCAGCCTGCTCGACAACAAAAGTTCAGCCAGCGAAAGCTGGTGGGCGCTATTACCTCAACGATGGTCCACCAAAAGGCGTAACGCAGGCGCAGATTGATGCAGTCAACGAACCAGTACCTAGAACAGAGCGGTTCGTCTCCGGTACGCTCAAGCCCTATGTTGCAATGGGAAACAGCTACCGTCCGATGAACAAGTTAATGCCCTACCATGCGCGTGGCGTGGCAAGCTGGTACGGAACCCGTTACCACGGAATGCCGACGGCAAGTGGTGAACTCTACGACGTGATGAAGCTCACGGCAGCGCATCCACTCCTTCCCATCCCGTCTTATGTCAGGGTTACCAACGTCGAGAACGGTCGAACGCTGATTGTTCGCGTGAACGACCGCGGCCCATTCCTCTCTGACAGGATCATCGATCTATCGTACGCGGCCGCAGCCAAGCTCGGCTATGCGGCGAAAGGAAGCGCGCTGGTCGAGATCGACGTAATCCTGCCATAAAGGCCCTGGTGCTGTTACGACGGCCCGCTGCCGACTCGAAGCAGACTGGAAGCGGTTCAGATATTCCAGCCGATGCGTTCGACCAGTTCGTCAAGAGTCCTATCTCGTCTCCGATATCCCATGCGCCGGGAAGCCCACATAAGGACTCGCGCTAGCAAATGCCGTCGTGGGACAAGTCAGCCAGCACCGCCCTCCAGCGCGGCCACGATGCGCGCCGCGATCTCGCGCAAATGCACGGGATCCGCAGGAATCCGCCCATGCATGCGCAAGGGCTCCGCTTCACGCCGCGGGATGATGTGGAAGTGCACGTGCGGTACGGTCTGGCCCGCCGCGCTGCCGTTGAGCTGGGCGATCATGATGCCCGGCGCGTCCAGCGCGGCCTTCACCGCCGCCGCCACCTTTTGCGTGGTGCGGATGCAGGCGCAGGCGCCGTCGGGGGATAGCTCGAAGATCTCGGCCGCCGCCTCCTTCGGAATGACGAGGACGTGGCCGTCGGCTTGCGGCATGATGTCCATGATCGCAAGCGTGGCCTCGTCCTCGTAGATCTTCAGGGACGGCAGTTCGCCGCGCAGGATCCTGGCGAAGGCGTTCCCGGAATCGTAGCTCGTTTCGTCGCTCATTCAATGCACCGTATTGCCGAGGATTGCGCCGCCCGAGGTGCCGTAGGTGTACGGACCGCTCAGGGATGAACCGTCGCCATAGGTCTGCACCGTCTGCGCGTTCCAGTTCGAGGTGTTGAAGCTCGCGCTCACCCTGAAGCTGTACTGCGGCGCCGAGGGGTAGGGCGAGGGCCTGGATGGCTGGGCGCTGAGGCGGTAGACCTGGATGTTGCTGTTGTCGACCAGCGGCTTGCCGGCCACGCATTGCGAGGGCGCGCCGTTGTACTTCACGAAGTAGGCGGAATTCTGCGCGGTGTACTGGGCCGTGGTGTTCTCGGCGTTGTAGGGATTGACCGCCATCTCCGCCTTGGCGCCGCCCGGGGCGCCGGAGATCAGCAGCGCGGTCTCCTCGTTGATGCCCACGCCGACCACGTCGCCGTAGTTCGCCACGCCGCCGCTGCAGCCCTTGCCGATCCTGGCCACGAAGGTAAACAGGCGGCCCAGGCGGTCGCGCGTATTGAAGTGGGTGTCGGCGACGGTGTTCGCCAGCGGCGCGATGTTCACGAAGCTGCCGGTCTGGACGAACTTGTTCGACGAGGTGTTCAGCGGATCGAGGGTCACGTAGCGATTGAACGGATCGCTCAGTGCCTTGGGCGATTCCACCGCGCCGTTCAGGGCGGCGAAGGCATACTGGCCCAGCATAGCGGTGCCGGCGCTGGTGCCGCCAACCGGAATGCCGGCCGCGATGGCTTTCTGGATCAGCGTGTTCAGCGAGGTGCTCTGCCAGTAATTGTAGTAGTCGGCCTGGTCGCCGCCGGCGATGAAGATGGCGTTCGCGCGCTTGATCACGTTCAGGACGAAGGGATCCTCGGCCGCCGCGCGGTTCGGGATCACCAGGGTCTCGACGGAAGTCAGGCCGAGGTCGGCGCCGCCCACCAGCTCGTAGCCTTTCGGGCTGGTGCTGTCGACCTGGCCGAGGCGGCTGTAGATATAGGGGTTGTAGGCGTCGGTGCCGGTGGCGCGGATGATCACGAAGCGGCCGCCGGTGCCGGGTGCGACGCCGGCGCGGGCGATCATCCAGCGGAAGGCTTCGCCGACGTCGTAGCCGCCGCCCACCAGTGCGACCGAGGGACTGCAGGCGCTCGTGGCGCAGGAGACCGGTTTGGCACTGACGTTCGGGTTGTCGGGATTGCCGAGGTAGGAGTACGTATAGCTTTTTCCGGCCGTCGCCGCGTTCGATGCCGAAGCGAGCAGGAACATGACGCCGCACAGGGTTTTCTTATGGTTGTTCATGGAGTCTCCGCCAGATAGGTGATCGGGGCCTGCCGGGCCCGCTTCAGGACCTTAGCACAACTTTATTTCTATGCAAGGCGCATGGTGATGGCGCCACAGGCGATGAGTCCTGCCGCCAGCAGGCGCCCGCGGCCCACGCGTTCGCGCAGGAACAGCGCGGCGATCGCGGTGGCGAACAGGATCGAGGTTTCGCGCAGGGCGGCGATCGCCGCCACCGGCGCCAGGGTCATCGCCCACAGCGCGATGCCGTAGGAACCGAGGGTGCTCACGCCGCCGACCGGCAGCAGCAGCGGCCGGGCGCGGGCCAGCGCCGCCAGCGCGCGCATCCGTCCGCGGGCGCTCCAGGCGCAGACCGCCACGCCGGTCAGCAGGAAGATCCACATGGTGTAGGCGGCTGGCGCGCCCGAGCGGCGCACGCCGGCGCCGTCGATCATGGTGTACAGCGCGATCACGCAGGCGGTCGCCAGCGCGAACAGGGTGGCGCGGCGCTGGCCGTGTGGCTGTTGCGCCGAGGGCCTGCGCGCGGCCAGCAGCATGGCCAGCACGCCGCCGCAGATCAGGCAGACCGCGAGCCATTGGGCGCCGCTCAGGTGCTCGCCCAGCAGGATGCCGTTGAAGACGGCCACCAGCAGCGGCGCCGTGCCGCGCATCAGCGGATAGGCATGGCTCATGTCGCCGTGCTGGTAGGTGGCGATCAGCAGCAGGTAGTAGACCGTTTGCGTCAGGCTGGAGGCGGCGATGAAAGGCCAGCTGGCGGGCTGCGGCGCGGCCAGGAAGGGCAGCAGCACGGCGCTGGCGAGCGCGCCGCCGGCCACCACCAGCACGGTCGGGAGCAGCGGGTCGCCCTGTCCGGCGCGGCCCTTGACCAGCGCGTTCCAGGTCGCGTGCAGCAGGGCGGCGCCGAGCACCGCCGCGATCACGGGCAGCGGAATGGCCGCCGTCACAGCTGGCCGTGGCTGCGGAAGTAGCGCCGCGCGACCAAGAAGGCCAGTCCCAGCATCGTGGTGCCGACGAAGAAGGGCATGCCGATCCGCCAGTCCTGCGGCGGCAGGTGGCTGGCCGCGCCCAGCAGGAAGGTGCCGAGCAGTGGCATCAGGATCACGCCCAGGCTGCCCACCGATTGCAGGGAACCCATCAGCTCGCCCTGTTCGCCGGCGCCGGTGGACTTCGAGATGATGCCCTGCAGGGCGGGACCGGAGGCGAAGGCCAGCAGGTTGCACATGATGAAGACGTACATCATCCAGCCATGGGTGGCCAGTCCGTACAGCAGGAAGGTGATGGCGCCGGAGGCCAGGCCGAGCAGGGTCAGGCGCACTTCACCGAAGCGCCGGATCAGTACCGACAGCAGGCCTGCCTGGACCACGATGCTGACCACGCCCACGCAGAACATCGCGATGCCGTTGTCGCGCGGCGTCCAGTCGAAGCGGAAGGTGGTGTACAGCACCCAGACCGACTGCAGCATCATCTGCGAGAAGGTGGTCAGGGTGTACACCACGATCAGGCTGCGGATATCGCGCCGCCGCGCCAGGCGCGCCAGGCCGCCGAAGGGATGGATGTCGGCCAGCCTGAAGGGCTTGCGCTGGCCCGGCGGCAGCGACTCCGGCACCGCCAGGTAGCCGTACACGAAGTTGGCGGCGGACAGCGCGGCGGCCACGTAGAAGGGCAGGTGCAGCGAGACGTTGCCGAGCAGGCCGCCCAGCACCGGGCCGCAGACGAAGCCCGCGCCGAAGGCTGCGCCGATCTTGCCGAAGCTTTTCGAGCGGTTTTCGGGCCGGGTGACGTCCGAGGCATAGGCCGAGGCCACCGACATGCTGGCCGAGGAGGCGCCGCCGATGATCCGTCCGATGAACAGGCAGGCCAGGTTCGGGGCCCAGGCCGTGGTCAGGAAGTTGATGCACATGCCGCCCATCGAATACAGCAGCACGGGACGGCGCCCGAGGCGGTCGCTGACCGCGCCGACCATCGGCATGAACAGGAACTGCATCAGCCCGAAGGAGGCCGCCAGGATCCCGTACCACATGGCCTGCTGCTCGCGTCCGTGGACGAATTCGCCGACCAGCCCGGGCAGCACCGGCACGATCAGGCCGATGCCAAGCATGTCGATGAACACGCAGATCAGGACGAAGTTCAGGTTGCCGGCCGGAGCCTTGGCAAGGGTCGCAGTGCTGGTCATGGGATCGCCGTCACGGATACGGAAAATCCCTATGTTAGCACCGTTGCCTGTCAGTTAATGGCTTAGCTTTTACGCCACGCCACTCCACTCGGCCGCAAAGGCGTCGCGGAAGTCCATCAGCATGGCCAGGCGCTGCTCGCCCAGGCGGCGTCCGGCCGCGGTCTGCATCATGCCGGGCAGGAGGGCCAGCTTGACCGGGATGTGGTCGAGCGAATAGGTCTTGTCGTCGAGGGTACGCGCGGTCGCCAGCGGATCGCCGCCGTGGGCCAGGCTGCTGCCCATGCGGCCGGCGATGTAGAACATGCGCGCCAGCCCGACCGCGCCAAGGCCGTCGAGGCGGTCGGCATCCTGCACCAGCCGGGCTTCGAGCGTGCGCGGTGCGATCGCGGCCGAGAAGCTGTGTGCTTCGATCGCATGGGCGACGGCGTCGAGCTTCGCGGCCGGGAAGCCGAGTCCGGCCAGCCGTGCGCGCGCCAGCTCGGCCGAGAGCCGCGAGGCGCTGGAGCGGGCCGGATCATTCTTCGGCAGGTTGACCAGGTCGTGCAGGTAGCAGGCGGCCAGCACCACCAGCACGTCGGCGTCCGGGTGATCGGCCAGCAGGGCGCGGGCATTGCGCCAGACGCGGTCGAGGTGGTTGGCATCGTGGGCGCCGTCGAGGTCGCCGGCGGCGCATTCCATGGCGAGGGCGGCCAGTCGCGCGCGCCAGGCCTCGAGTTCAGGAGAGTTCAGCTGCATAAGTTGCGGTTTCGGTTGCGTTTGCATGGTCAGGGAAATCGTCGAAGGCGCGCTGCGACAGCGCGTCCGCCTGCTGGTTCTTGTGGCGCGGGACCCAGCGCAGGACCAGGCCGTCGATGCGCGCCATCAGTGCGCGCGCCGTGGCGCGGTAGGCGTGCAGGGCCGGCGCGGCGAGGGCGTCCGGGCCGGTCACGTCGCCGATCACGACCTGGCTGTCGCCGTACACCGTGAGGCCGGACACGCCGCCGGCGACGGCCGCTTCCAGCACGGCGATCAGGGCGCGGTACTCGGCTTCGCTGCTGTTGCCGTGGCCGGCGGGGCGCGAGATCTCGACGCTGCCGCCCGGCCCGTCGAGGCGGGCGCCGATCCCGCAGCGTCCCGGATTCGGGCGCGCCGAACCGTCGAACCAGGCGCGCCAGGCGCTGGGCGGACCGTCGTGGCGGCGGGCCTGGCGTGCCCGCGCCGCCTCGCGCAGGGCGGTGCGGGCGGCGCTGCGGCTGGCCTGGGCGGCCAGCTCGGCGCTGCGGGCCTCGACCAGGGCGGCCAGGCCGGCCTTGCCGGCTTTCAATTCCAGGGTGCGGCGCAGGGCCTGTTCGTCGCTGAGGCCATCGGCGGCGGCCAGGCGGCGGCTGGCGGCGCGTTCGCTCTTGTAGGCGATCTCTTGAAGACGGGAATGCTCAATCATGCCGGGAGGATACCCCAAAACGCAAAATGCGCCGGCAGGCGGCGCATTTTCAGGAGGACATCAGGCAGCGGCGATCAGCGGCGCCACGGATTGTCCGGGCGGCGGTCGTAACGGTTCGGCACGCCGTCGCCGTCGCGGTCATAGCGGTTCGGGATGCCGTCGCGGTCCTGGTCCCAGCGGCCGTCGCGGCGGCCGTGCTCGTAGCGGTCGGGGATGCCGTCGCGGTCGCGGTCCCAGCCGCGGCGCACTTCGTAGCGGTCCGGAATGCCGTCACGGTCGCGGTCGCGGTAGCCGCGGTCATAGCCGCCATATTGGGTCCAGCGGGCCGGCTGCATATACCAGCCGCCGCCGCCCTGGGTCCAGACCGGCGCATTGTAGACATAGCCCGGCCGCTCGACGACCCAATTGCCCGGCACCCAGACGTGGCGGTGGCCGGCCCAGTTCCAGTAGCCGGGCGCCCACACATAGCCATGGCGCGGCGCAGGAATCCGTTCGTAGACCGGCGCCGGCGGCGCGGTGCCGATATAGAGGCTGACGTTGCTCGCGGCCAGCGAGGGCAGGGGGGCGGCGGCGGCGCCGGCGAAGATCAGGGCGGCAAGGGCAAGGGTGCGTTTCATATTCGGTCTCCAGTCCAGTCAAGGATCAGATGCGTTTGCGACGAGTTCACTATAGCTCGGTCGAGCACCGCTGTGGGCGTCTGAAAAAGTCGCTTACATCTGAAACAGAATCCGGTCGTTTGATGATGCCTGGAAGCCACGCTGCCCGGTGGGCGCTGGAGGGGATCGATGAGAGGAGGAGTAAAGCGGAGGGTGAAGCGGAAGGACGATGCGGCAACTCAGCTGGCCGCGGGCAGGTTCCGGCGAGGGTGCCGGCGCCGCCCGCGGACGCCGCGGTTCATTGGATGCCCCCGTTGCTGTTGCCGGTGCGCTCGGCGTGCAGGGACAGGCGTTTCTCGGCCTCGGTCATGCGCTTGGCGGTGACGTGCACGACCGGCATGCTCGACTGGGCGACGACTTCGATGCGGGCCGGGGCGCTGGCCTGGGCCGGCGGAATCGCTTCGATGGCCACGCTTGCGGCACCGGCGACGCTCAGCGAAAACAGGAAGGCGGCTTCCATGTGCTTGATGATGTTCATGATGTTGCTCCTTTCGTTTCGGGTTGTGAATCGGGTTTCGATGTGTGCACTTTATCCAGACGGCCCTCATGTCTCCAGCAGCTTGCGACAGGCCGCAAGAAACGCGGGATGAAGTGCGAAAAACCGCGCCCGAAACTCTGCGTTTTCGGCCGCCCCCCGCTAGGCCTGGCCGACACATCGAGGGGAGGCGGCATGATGGCAACAGTGTTCGGTGCCCTGGCGGCGGGGCAGGCGCGCTGGCGGCGCGCGCGCAACCTGCGGGCGGGACGGGCGCGCACGCGGCCGGACGCGCGTCCGCAAACGCCGGCGCGCGAGGCACCGGCCGGTCCGGCCGCGCTGCGCTGGCTGGGCCTGGCCTGCGCCCTGCTGGGCGTGGCCGGCGGCGTCGCGATTGGCGCGCATGCGCGCTGGATCGCGGCCGCCGGCGAGGCGCAGGCCGCCGGTCCGGACGGCCTGGCGTCCCTGCAACCGGCCTTGCCCGGCGCCGCCTTCACGGTACCGACCGGCCCGGCGGTGGTGCTGGAGCCGCATGGCGGTACCGCCCTCTTGATCCTGTCCGGCCTGCGCGCCGAGCCCGCCCAGCGCATCGACCTGTGCAGCCAGATGGTGGATCCGGCGCACGGACGCCTGCTGCCGCTGCGGATCGGCTACCGCTTCGACGAGGTGGCGGCGCTTGCGGCGCGCAATGCGCAATCCGCCAGCCCGGTGGCGCTGCGCAATGTGGTGCTGGCCGACGAGATCATGCCGCGCATCCAGCTGAGCGGCAGCGTGGCGGCCCCGAACCTGCGCTGGGAAGGCGTGCCCGCGCGCTGGACCGGCGACCGCGGCGGCGCCGTGGTCGCGGAGGCCGCCACCGGGCAGGCGACACTCGGCCGCCAGGGCTGGCTGCTGTGGGAGCACAAGGCCCTGCGCTTCCTGCGCCGCTCCAGCAGCGCCTGCGCGGCCGGCGAGCTGGTGCTACAGCTCTTCCGTCCATCGGCCCAGCCGGGTACGCGCGCGCTGGCGCTGGCCTTCCCGGACACGGGCCAAGCGGTCCAGGCCTGGCTGGCGCCCGGCAGCTACCGTGTGCCGGCCCAGCCCGCGCCGGCGCTGGAAGACCAGCGCCTGTTCGAGGCGCTGAACGCGCGCGGCCTGCTGCGCCTGGGTGCCGACGGGCTGGCCGAGCTGGCGCCGCCGGACCTGGCGGCCTGGCGCACGGTCGGCAAGACCGGCTGGGATCACGTTTCCATCGATGACGACACCCGGCGCCTGCTCGAGCGCCTCTACCGGCATGCCGACGGCGACTTCCTGCGCGAGCAGGTCCGCATCTTCAACAGCGAGCGCCACCTGCTGGCCTGGCGCCTGCGCGCCGGCACCGATGCGGTGCGCACGCGGATCGAAGCGGGCGGTGCGCCGGCGCCGCTGGCGCGCGACCTGCCGGCCGCCGCCACCCGGCTGTTCGCCAGCCTGCCGCAGGGCTGGAGCGGCTGGCAGCGGGTGGCGTCCTGGCCGCTGGGTGGCGAGCGCGCCCGCCTGCGCCTGCATCCGCCGGCGCAGGCGGCTCCGGGCACGACGATGCAGCTGATGCTGGTCGGGCGACTGGGTGGAATCTCGGGCGCACGCCTGATCGCGGCAACGCCGGCCTGCGGCGGCCGTGCCTGCGTGCGTCCGGACGAAGTCCAGGTGCTGGAACTGGCGCCGGATCCCGGCGCGCGTGAAATCGTCGTGGACGCGGCGCCGCTCGGCATGGACGCGCTGGCGGCGCCGGGCGATGCCCGCTACCGCCACCTGGTGCTGAAGGATGGCGCGCTGGCATGGCAGGCGCTGCCGGCCGGGCAGGGACGGCGTGCGCCGGTCCGGGCCGCGGTGGCGCTGGCGGACCGCCACGGGCACAGCCTGTGGAGCGATGGCGCGCCCACCGAGGCCGCCCGCCAGGCCGGGCTGGCGCCGCTGCTGGGCGTGCAGGCCGGGCATGCCGGCAGCGTCGCCGGCATGCTGGCGCGCCTGCCGGGCAGCGGCAGCCACCAGGCCGTCCTGAGCCTGGATCTCGGTCTGCAGGCGGCGGTCCAGGGCGCGCTCGACTGCATCGCGATGCGCCGCGGCGAATGGGATGGGCGCCGCTGCACCGGCGGCAGCGCGCCGCCGGCGGGGCGCCAGGCCGGCATGGTGGTGCTGGATGCCGCCAGCGGCGAGATCCTGGCGGCGGCAGGCGCCGGCACCGCCTGGGTCGACGCTTCCAACTGGCCCGAGGTCCGCGACTTCGACCGCATCGACCCGGCCGCCAGCCCGCTGCGCCTGCCGGCCTTCCAGCACGACGGCGGCGCCGAGCGCAGCCCCGGATCGACCTTCAAGATCGTCAGCGCCCTTGGGCTGGAGCTGGCGGCGCGCCAGGATGCCCGGCTGGATGCCCTGCTGGCCGGCGAGCCGCTGGCCGCCATCAACGCGGCGGCCGCGGCGCGCGGCTTCGCCTTCCGCACCGAGGCCTCCACCTATCCGGTCGACGGCCGCGCCCGCATCACGAATTTCCGCGACCAGGGCCTGGACCGGCGCGCCCAGGACGGTCGCCTGGGCCTGCAGCAGGCCATCACCTACAGCCTGAACACCTGGTTCGCCTGGGCCGGCGAATTGTCCGATCGCAGCCTGCTGGGCCGGCCCGAGGGCGGCGCGCCCGACCTGCAGCCGCTCACGCCCGGCGCCCTGGACGAGCTGCGGCCCATCGTCGCGATGGCGCGCCGGCTCGGCTTCGGCCAGGCCCTGCGCCTCGACGGCGGCCTGCTGCCGGCGGACTATCCGTGGTCGGCCTGGGATGCGCTGCAGGCCAGCCCCAGCGGCATCGACCCGGTGCATACCCGCCACGAGCTGCGCCAGATGGCGATCGGACTGCGCATGCAGGCGACCCCGCTGCAGATGGCGCTGGTGGCGGCGGCGGTGGGAGAAGGGAAGATCGCCACGCCGCGCCTGCTGGACAGCCTGGACGGCCGCGCGGCGGCCGCGCCCTCGGGAACGCCGCTGGATGTGCGCCTGGACCGCATCCGCGCCGGCATGAAGGGCGTGATCGACGGCGGCACCGCGGCCGGCGCCTTCCGCGGCAGCGAGCTGGCCACCCTGCGGCGCGGCCTGTACGGCAAGACCGGCACGGCGCCGGTGGGGGACGGCGAGCGCGCCACGGTCTGGTTTACCGGCTGGCTCGAACCCGGCAGCCTGCCCGGACAGACGCGCCGGCTGGCCTTCGCCGTGTTCGCCAGCCGCTCCGACGAGACGGGCGGCGCCCATGCGGCGCCGGTGGCCGCCGCCGTGTTGCGTTTCATGCAAGAAGCGAAATGGACGCCCATAGCAGGAATTGAGGGGTGAATTCCGCCCATCTGGGCGCCTCGCTTTTGTGTTTGTATGGCATTATTTGTTGTAGACACAAGAGTGAGGATGGTATGCGTTTGCCGGGAACCCGGTTCCAGGAGCCTGGTTGGGAGGAAGTGCGCAAGCTGCTGGGGCAATGCTCGCTGGCGGCCTTGCGCGCCTGCGACTGCGCGCGCCTGTCCGATCCGGCGGCGCTCGAGGAGACGCTGGCGCTCTACGTCGAGCTGACCGGCGAGCGCCTGCGCCAGGCGCGCCGCACGCCCCGGGCCCAGGCTTCCGGCAACGGCTATGGCGACACGGTGCTGGAACTGGCCCTGGACCTGCTGTACGAGCTGCAGGCCCGTCCCGCCGACTGGCAGGCCTTCTGCGCGGCCGTCGCCGCCGAGCACGCGCGCGTCGCCCCGTTCTGGTTCGATGCCGGCGGCGAGGCCCTGCTGCGCAAGAAGGTGAACGATATGTATGCGGTCCTGCGCGACAAGGTCGACGCCGACAACTACCAGGCCGCCTGCGGCCGTCCCTGCAGCCCGAACCGCATGTACGCCTACCGCATGCTGGACACGGCCTACGGCGAGATCGCCCGCCTGTTCGGCAACTGGGAGCAGCACCGCGCCCAGGTCGGCGCCATCCTCGGGCGCGAGCTGCACGGCACGCCGATCGAGGTGCGCCAGCTGCGTTCGATCGCCGACTGCCGCGCCGAATGGCTGCTGCGCTGGAGCGAGACCCATGAAGCCTTTGCCGGCAATCCCGGTCCGCTGCACACCCGCTCGAAGCGCTTCGCCAGCCTCAAGACCGCGCCCGACAAGATCTCCGCCATGCTGGGCGAGATCGGCGACTACGAGGCCCTGTCCGCCAACCGCGACCGCGACTGGCTGCAGGACCGCGACGATGCCGCGCTGTGGATGGAAGACTACTGGCGCGTGCTGCAGGAATCGGAGCAGGGCGCGACGCCGGGGCCGGACCTGATCCTGGAAGCGCGCGAGGACGAGCTGGAAGCCGACGGCCCGGCGGACGCCGAGCCCGAGCCGCCCTTCGTGCAGGATGCGCGGCTGGAAGCCGTGGCCGCCGCCGTTTCACTGCCCCCCGGCTACATGCAGGCGGCGGGCGAGGCCGAGCAGCGCGCCGGCTGGGTGGCGCGCGAGCTGGCCGGCGACGGACTCGCGATCCGCCTGGCCGTGTATGCGAAGCTGCTGGGTGCCGGCGACGATTCCTATCCGGACGCCTGGCGCGATCCGGCCACCGGCGAACTGCCGACCATGCAGCAGCTGGCGGCGCTGGCCGAGGTATCGCTGCCGACCTTGCGCAAGCGCCGCGACGGCGCGATCGCCCGCCTGGAAGCGGCAACCATGAGGAGAACGGGATGAATATGAAGACCGCAGCGTATACCGCCGGCGAACGCCGGCTGCAGGAACGCCTGCTGCTGGGCCGGCGGGTCGAGGGCGACCGCCTGGTTCTGGCCGATGCGACCCTCGTCGCGGCGCTGGACGGCAGCCGGCCGCTGACGGCGGGCGAGCGCGCGGCCCTGCAGGCTTCGCCGCTGACCGCGCGCCGGCTGCGCCAGCTGGCGATCGAACGCCGCGCGGCCGAGGCCGGCGAGGTCGCGGCCGATGGTTGGCGTGCCAGCCGCGGACGCCTGCGCGCGGCCAGCAGCGGCGAGCTGGAGGCCCTGCGCACCGACGATGGCTGGTTCACCCTGCATTTCCTGCCGGCCGGCGCCGGCTGGAAGACCATCGTCCAGCTGGCCGCCGGCGCGCCCTTCGCACCGGCCCTGCTGGCGGCGCGCGCGCCGCTGCGAGTCAGCGACGGCGCCGGCCACACCGTGCTCGAAGGCCGGCTGGATGCGGACGGCGAATGCGAAGCCGCCTGGCCCTTCGCCGAATCGCCGGCCGGCCACCTGCAGGCGCGCGGCGCCGGCTTTGCCGTGGAATTGCTGAACGACTGCTGAACGACTGCTGACCGAACGAGGACATGATGCTGGGATTCTTCAAGCGCGCCGCACCCGCCGCCGATGCCTGCGAACTGGGCAGGTCCGTGGTCGCGCTGGCGCTGCCGGCGGGCAGCGCGCCGCCTTCCGGCTGCCAGGCCGTGGTGGTCGGCAGCGATGGACGCACGCGCCGCCTGCAGGCCGCGCGCCGCATCGAGGCGCGTCCCGGCGAGACCGTCTACGGTTTCCATCCGGGGCCGTACACGGCCGACTTGGTCCCCTTCGAGACGGCGCCCGAGATCGGCTTGCGCACCAGCTTCGCCGTCGATGCGCCGGACCCGCAGGCATCCCAGCAGCGCTTCGACCTCTACCTGGCGGCCGAGGTATCCGGGAGGCTGGAGCTGGCGGCGCTGGCGGCGGCCATCGAGGGCGCGCTGCGGCACGAGCTGGCCACCGGCGGCCTGGAGCTGCCGCCCTGCACCACGCTGGAAGAGTGGAATGCCTTCCGCCAGGGCCTGAACCAGCTGCTCTACATGCGCTTCGGCGTGACCGTCGACGACTGCGTGCCGGTCGACCTGGGCGAGTCGCGCGACTATGGGCATGAACTGGCGCAGCGTGCCGCGCGCCTGGCCGAAGCGCGGCTCGGAGCGGCTCCCGCGTCCATTAAGCCGGTCCCGGCCGGCGCACCGGCCGCGCGCTTCGATCCGGCGCCGGAAGACGCGAAGGCGCTGCGCCGTCTGTTCCTCGAGCTGCCCTGCCTGATGTGCGGGCTGCGGCTGGCGGCCATGCCGGCCGCACAGGAGTCGTTCCAGCGCCAGCAGGCCTTGCTGCAGCGCCTGGACCTGGTGTCGGTGGGCGTCAACGCGATGCCGGCGCTGGAATTGGCGGCGCCCGGCCAGCCCCTGGGCCGGGACGCCCAGCTGCGCCGTGCGCGCCACAGCCGGCGGGCCTGCGTCTCGCTGGACGAGGCCTGGGCCCTGCTGGCCCGCCTGCGCCAGGCCGGCGAGGCCGCGCTGCCGCAGTTGTACGGCGAGGCCGAACGCATCGTCGCCAACCTGGAAGCCGATTGCGAAGGACGTCGAGCGCTTACCGTCGCCGCCGAGGGAGAAACGGAATGAATGCCATCCTGGAATCGGTGGACTGCCGCTGCCCGCTGGCCGACGGTTCGGTGCTGACCCTGACCGCGAGCCGCCGTCCGCGCGCCGGCCGCGCCGAGGTCAAGTGCGTGGTGCCTGACGATGCGCGCCTGGCCGAGCGCATGCAGCAGGTGCTGCGCCTGGCGCGCCTGACCGAGGCGGGCTTCGACAGCCGCGACCAGGTGGTGCTCAGCCTCGACCGCCGTCCGCCGGACGGAGAGCGCGGCTGGGAACTGGCGGCGGTGCTGGCAGACCGCACCGTGCGTGGCCTGCTGCGTCCCCAGGCTTCACTGGCGGCGAACGGCTGGTCGGATGGCTGGGAGCGCGGCCGCGTCGACGGTAACACCCTGGGGGCCGTCCCGGCCGGCGATGCGCTGCTGGGCGGCGCCGGCGGCCTGCCGCACCTGGGGCTGCTGAGCGGGCACGCGGATCCGTCCGCGGCGGTATCGACGGCGCGCGCCTGGTTCCCGCTGCACAGCGGCGAGGCCGGCAGCCTGGCCTGGGTCGAGGTCAGCGTCCACCCCCTCGCAGGCCACGGCGGGCCGGAGACGCTGGAGGAGGAACAGACCATCGCCGCGCCGGACCAGGACGCCGCGCGCCAGCTGGCCGTGCGCCAGGTGCTGGCCGGCGCCCGCCATTACGACGGCCGCGCGCTGGGCCGCTGGCGCAGCGTGGTGCGCTTCGGCGCCGACGCCTTCGCCGGCCGCTCCTGGGAGCTGGCGCTGGTAATGGCCGACCGGCTCGCGCGCGGACGCGAATTCGTGCCGCGCGGACGCCTGATCGCCAGCGGCTGTTCCGGCGCCTGGCACGCGGGCCGGGTCGACGAGGTCGACGGCCTGGCGCCCAAGTGCGCGCTGTTGCTGCGCGAAGCCGGGCCGGGCGACCGCATCCTGCTGCCGCGCGCCTGGCAGGAGCGGCTGCCGGAAGGCTACACGGAGCAGTTGCGGACGCAGGGTGCGAGCCTGGCCTGCGTCGAACGGATCGGGATCATTTGAAGGCGGCGCACGATTGTCGTGCGTAAAACGGGCTGGCCGGGCGGCTGCTAGAATCGTCCGGCTGCCGAGCGGTATGCGGAAGGAGTCATCATGTTGAAGATGTTCGGAACCGGCGGGTCGGAATGCCCTCGCTGCGACGCACGCAATGGCGGTGCGGCGAGCTATTGCGGGTCCTGCGGCCTGCTGCTGGGCGCGCCGCGCCACAAGGCCGTGCTGGTCGAGAACCGCTGGGCGCCCGGCCCGGACGAACTGGCCGTGTTCTTCGGCGTGCGCGACCTGTCCGGCATCTTCGTCAAGACCCTGCACGTGCCGGCCACCGCCCGCGCCTACATCCTGCAGGGCGAGCAGGCCACCGAGGTGCCGCAGGGCGAGTACGAGATCGAAGGCTTCTTCAGCCGCCTGAACAACCTGCTGCGCGACCAGCATGCCGAGATCCTCGTCACCCGCAGCGGCGCGCTGCCGGTCGAATTCTCGCTCGAAGGCCTGGCCACCTGCGAGCACCTGCGGGTCGATGCCACGCTCACGCTGTCGCTGCGGATCGAGAACGTGCCGGCCTTCGCGCGCCACTTCATGACCATGCCGGGCACGATCAAGGACGTCCAGCTGCGCGAATTGCTGGAAGCGCCGCTGGCCCAGCTGGCCCGCGAATTCGTCGCCGCGCGCTCCTTGCGCGAGATGGCGGGCCGCCGCGAGCTGCGCCTGGAACTCGACCAGCACCTGCAGGGCGGCCTGGCGCTGCTGCTGTCCCAGTACGGGCTGGCGGTGGTGCGGGTCGACACCATCGCCCTGCGCCACGACAAGTTCGATGCGAACCGCGCCGAATTTGGAAAACTCATCGGCACTCTGTGGCTGGCCGCCGACGAGCAGCGCGTGCGCCTCGAACACGCAAAGCAGCTCGACGAACTCTACGGCGAAGAAGAGTGGAACCGCATCCGCCGCGAGGAGCAGGAAGGCCGCCTGCGCCATCGCCGCGCCGAGCTGCGCCAGGACGAGAGCCTGGAGCGGGCCGGACTCTCGCTCAAGAATGCCGAGCGCGCCCAGGCGATCCGCGCGCGCCAGATCGAGCTGTACGGCCGCATCGTCGAATCGCGGACCCGCAAGCAGGCGATCGAACGCGGCGCCGTCGACGCCGTGGCGGCGCTCGAACACGAGTTGGCCGGCAAGCGCGGTGCGCGCCGCGACGAGGCCGGGCAATGGCAGCAGCTGCGAGAGCTGGCCGCGATCCACATGCGCACCGAGCTGGAAGTGGCGCAGCGGGATGCGGCCGAGGCGCGCGCCGTCGCCCAGCAGCGCTTCACCCACCAGCTGCTGCAGCAGCAGATCCGCAACAAGATCGAGCAGGCGCGCGGCATCGAGGACGCCAGCCGCCAGCGCGCCGAGCTGGCCCGGCTGCACGAGGCCGAGCAGGCCGCCGCCCGCCGCGCCCGCGAGATCGAGGACGAAGCGCATGTGGCGCGCCTGAAGCTGCTGCAGCTGGAAAACGAGGCCCACCGCCGCGAGGCCGAGCGGGTGCTCGAATGGCAGGATGCCCAGGCGGCGGGGCGGCTGTCGGTGGACGCCGAGCAGGTGCGCCAGCAGGTCGAGACCCTGCGCCGCGGCGGCGCGCAACAGGACGCCCTGGCCCAGCACGAGAAGCTGCTGCGCACCATCGAGGCCGATGCCCTGGTGGCGCGCAACGAGCGCGAAGGCTTGCACGAGCAGCGCGCCCACGAACTGGACCTGGCCCGTCTCGAGATCCAACGCGCCCAGGCCCTGGGAGCGCTGGACGACAGCGCCAAGGTGGCATTGGTGGCGCCGGCCAACGCGGCCCTGCTGGCCGAGGTGATGAAGACCCGCGAGCACGCCGGCATGAGCGCCGAGCAGCTGGCGGCCCTGGCGGGGGTGGTCGGCGCCGGCAATACCGATGCCTGGCGCCTGGCGCAGGAACAGGTCGACCTGGAACGCAGCCGCCGCGATGCCCAGGAAGAGCGCGAGCGCCGCCACCAGCTGGAGCTGCTGGCCCTGCAGAACGACGTCAACAAGACGGCGCTGGCTGCCCAGGCGCAGCTGGGCGCCGGTGTCGCCGGCGCGGTGGCGGCTCACTTCGCCGGGACGCCGAAGGCCTGTGTTCACGCGGAGGCCCACCAGGGCGACCGGTTCTGCGCCACCTGTGGCGCCGCGCTGCCGGCGCGGGGATGATGCAGACCGCCATCGACAAGCTGCGCGAGCTGCGCGCCCTGCACGAAGACGGCCTGCTGAGCCGCCAGGAATTCGACAGCCGCAAGAACGCGATTCTCGACGCTGCCTATGCGCCGCCGGGCGATACGGCGCTCGCCGCCGCCGCGGACGAGCCGGTGCAGGCCGCGGCGGCCGGGCGCGGCACCGAGATCGGCCTGATGGCCGGCCAGGAAGTCGGGCCCTTCGAGCGCCGCTACCGGCTGGATCGCCTGATCGCCCACGGCGGCATGGGCCAGGTGTGGCAGGCCACCGACCTCGCCACTCACGCCGAGCTGGGACACAGCGCCCAGGTCGCGCTGAAGATCCTGCCGCCCCAGCTGACGCAGAACAGCACCCACGCCCGACTGCTGATCGAGGAAGCGGCGCGCGCCCGCCAGCTCGCCCACGAGCACATCGTACGGGTCTACGACTGGGCCCAGGATCCGGCCACGGCCAGCTATTTCATCATCATGGAATGCCTGGAGGGCGAAGACCTGGAGAGCCTGCTGGCGCGCGAAGGCAGGCTGGGGCTGGAGCGCACGCTACGCCTGCTCGCGCCGGTGGCCGCCGCCCTCGAGCATGCCTGGGAGCGCCACCACCTGGTCCACCGCGACATCAAGCCGGCCAATCTCTTCCTGACCCGCGCCGGCGAGGTCAAGCTGCTCGACTTCGGCATCGCCGCGCGCGCCCGCGGCAGCGGCGGTCCTTCGGTCGAGGCGCCGGCCAGTTCGGGCACCGCCGGCTACCGTGCGCCGGAAGCGGGACGCGGGCCGGACCAGGACGCGCCGGGACGCGGCCTGGACGTGCATGCGGTGGCGGTCATGGCCTACCGGATGCTCAGCGGACGCCTGCCTTTCGGCGACGGCCAGGCCGGACGCGAGATTCCGGCACGGCCCGATGGTCTCAATGAGGCCCAGTGGGAGGCGCTGCAGACCGGTTTCGCGGCCAGCGCCGCCGCGCGTCCCGGCAGCGTGAGCGAGCTGCTGGAGCGGCTGGAGCAAGCCCGGGGGCCGAGCGAAGCGGATCTGCGGGCGCAAGAGGCGGCCGAGCAGGCCGCCCGCGCCGAGCGCGAGACGATGGACGCGGAAGCGCAGCGGCGCGCCCGCGAAACCGAGGCGCGCCGCCGGGTGGAAGCCGAGGCCAGGGCCGCCGCCCAGGCCGCGCTGGACCGCCAGCGCCGCGAACAGGAAAGGCTGGCCCGCCTGGCGGCCGAGGAGGCGCGCCGGGTACGCAAGGAAGAGCTGCGGCGCCAGTTGGCGGAGCGCCGCGTCCTCGAAGCGGAAAAGGCGCGCCAGGAGGCCGAACAGGTCCAGCGCAAGCAGGCCCAGGCCAGGGCCGCCGCGGCCTATCTCGCCCAGCAGCAGCGCGCCCGCGTCGAGCAGGCGGCGCGCAAGCAGGCCGAACTCGAAGAACTGATGCCGACCCCGTCCAGTCCAGTGGCCGACCTCGAGGGCGTGCTGCGTGACCGCTTCCTGGACGTCGATGCCAAGGGTCCGGAACTGGTGCTGCTGCCGACCGGGCGCTTCCAGATGGGCTCACCCGAGCACGAGCGCAAGATCGCGATGGAAGCCGGTTCGCAGAAGGGCTGGCTGGCGCGCGAGCTGCCCCAGCACTGGGTCGGCATCGACAAGCCGATCGCCATGGGCCGCTATCCGGTTACGGTGGGCGAATGGCGGGCCTTCGTGCGCGCCACCGGCTGGCGCCAGAGCGGCGAAGTCGACTGGGAAGCGCCGGGCTTTCCCCAGACCGACGCCCACCCGGTGGTCGGCGTCAACTGGTACGACGCCCAGCACTACCTGCGCTGGCTCTCCGAGGCGACCGGCCGCAGCTACCGCCTGCCGAGCGAGGCCGAATGGGAATACGCCTGCCGCGCCGGCACCAGGACGGCGTTCAGCTTCGGCGACGGCATTTCCACCGACCAGGCCAACTACGATGGCAACTTCACCTGGAACGGCGGCGCGCGCGGCGAGTACCGCCGCGGCACCACCCCGGCCGGCATGTTCCCGGCCAATCCCTGGGGCCTGTTCGATATGCACGGCAATGTGTGGGAATGGGTGCAGGACGTGGTCCACGACAATTACGAAGGTGCGCCGCTCGACGGTAGCGCCTGGGAAGAGGGCGGCGACCAGGCCCGCCGCATCCTGCGTGGTGGCTCCTGGCTGTACAACCCGCGCTATCTGCGCTCGGCCTTGCGCAATGGCTTTTCAGCAGCCTTGTCGAACGACATCGTCGGCTTTCGCGTCGTGCGCGAGCTGATGTCCACGCGTGTGGGATAATCTGTCACGTGCTTTGTGTGACTGGAGGTTTGCCATGCGCATTCCGGACGACATCCGCATTCCCGTGATCGTGTTTTCCCTGCAGGCAGCCCTGCTGGTGGGCGCAGCCCTGATCTTCCTGGTGTTGCGGCCGTACTGAGTCAGGCGCCGGACAGCTGGGCGGCGGCGCGGCGTTCCGCGCCGCGGGCGCTGCGATAGTCGGGGTAGGAGGTGGCGGTAAAGCGTACCCGGCCGTGAAAACCGGCCAGGCGGTCGAGTGCGGCCGTCGGACCCAGCGGGGTGTCGGCGCCGCTGACGGGATCGCGGTGCCAGAAGCCGCCGTCGCGGTGGAAGAGCTGCGGCAGCACGGCCGCGCGCGGCAGGGCGCTGGCCGTCGTCGCCGGCCCCGGCTGCGTCTCCGGCGCCAGCAGCATGAAGCACTCGGCCGCGCCGCCGGCATCGACACGGTGCAGCACCACGGCATGCGGCAGCAGCGCCGTCACCACCAGCACGGCGATGCCCTTGATGCTGGCGCTCAATTCAATGCGCATGCCCGGCCGCAACGGTACCGGGCTGTGCTTGCCGGGCCAGGCGCCGTCCAGCAGCAGGCCATAGCGCGACACGTCTTCGATCTCGAATCCCTGCCGGCCGCGGCGAATCACCGCGTGGCGGGCCGAGATGCGCCGCGTCAGGCCCTGGTGTTCGGGACCGTGTTGGCCGTAATGGCACAGCAGCAGGTCTGCTTCGGCTTCCAGCAGTTGCCCGCCGGCGCCGGCTTCCATCCGGCCCAGCACCCATTCGTCGAGGGCAAGCAGGCGCAGGTGGCGCTGCATGCCGGCATCGGGCTCGGCGTAGACGAGGCAGGCGCTGGACGCCGGGCAGGGATGGGCCGGGCGCGTGGCCGGCAGGTCGATCTCGATCAGGTCTTCGTCCCAGGCGATGGTCGGCAGTCCCATGTCGATCTTGCCGTGGGCGGGACCGAACTGCAGCTGGGCGATCGAGGCGTTGCGGGCGTCGATGGCGATGTCGAGCGGACCGGCGGCGTCGAGTCCGTGCAGGCGGGCGATCGAGGCGTCGTCGGCCTGGATGCGAACGTTCTTGCGCGCCGCCAGATAGGTCTGGTGGATCTCGGCGAGCGAGGCGTCGAGGCGCGGCACCATCAGCACCACGGTGGCGACCCAGGTGTGCGCGCTGCCGCGCCGTTCCGGATCGCGCGCATGCAGCTCGACGTCGACCCGGTACTGGCCGTGCTCGCGGCCGCGCGAGGAAAATTCGACGACCACCGGGCGCCAGCCGCCGCGCAGGCTGCGGCTGAAGGTTTGCCGGCCGCCGCCCTGGGGCAGCAGGGCCGATTGCAGCAGCATGGTGAGTTCGCCCGGGACGTCGTCCGGCATGCCGCGCAGTTCCAGCCTGATCGCCTGGCGCCCGCCGGCGGCGCGCGGGTCGAAACCACTGATGTGCAGATGCGGCCGCTCATATTCCCGCTGGGCCGCCGGGGCGCCCGGACGGATCGCATCAAGCGCGTTGCGCCTGGCGCGCACCGTCTGCAGCATGTCGAAGCTGGAGCCGAGGGCGTTCGCCGCCGTGGGCGCGGCGGCGGCGGGCTGGCCGTGGCCATGCGCGCAGGCCTGCTCGCCGGGCATGACCCAGGCGGTGCAGTGCGGATGGTCTGGGCTGCTGCAGCGTTTCATGGTTGCGGGAATAGGCTGGCTGGCGTCGGGAGAAGCTTACGTGATTCTAACGCGAGGCGGCGCGCCGTATTCATCAATAGGCAAGATTTTTTGCTAAAAAGCATCAAATTCCCGGCAGCGCGGTTTCTTCGCGCGCAGCCGTGCCCGGGGCGCGCAGCAGGATGGCCGTCACGTTGTCCGGGTAGAAAAAGGCGGGCGGATGGGCCGCGTAGGCGCGCAGCAGCGCCGCCAGCATGCCGGCCGCATCCAGCCGGCCGCCGAGCAGCTGCGGCCACTGGCTCACCCAGCCATAGGGATCGGAACAGGACCACAGGCCGTCGGTTGCCAGCAAGTAGGTCGCGCCCGGGCGCAGCTGCAGCGTGCGGCGGTCCGGCAGGGCGCACAGCCAGGGCGGCAGGTTCAGCGGCGTCAGCTCGAACAGCGGGTCGTTCAGCTGGGCCGGATTGGCGAAGGCATTCCCGAGGATGAAGGCTTGCGACACTTGCGGCCGGTGCTCGCCATGCACCTGTTGCCACCATTCCTGCTCGTCCAGCATGCCGGCCATCGCGAAGGCGGTGGCGGGCACGTGGTCGACCGTGAGCGGGGCCACGCGTTCGCGCGTGATCTCGTACAGGCGCGAGTCGCCGACGTGGTAGAGCAGGGGCTCGCCGTTCGCCGGCAGCTCGAGCATGGTCAGGGTGGTGCCGGGACGCGGTCCCGTGCCCGCGAGCTGGGCGAAATGGCGCTGCAGGTCGGCGTGCAGCTGGTCGAGGTGGCGGGTCAGCTCGGCGGCCGTATCGCAGGGCGGGATTGCCAGCAGGCCGCCGGCCACGGCTTCCGCCGCTTCGCGCCCGTGGCCGTGGCCGCCCATCCCGTCCAGCACGGCCAGGCGCGCATGGCCTTGCCGCCAGCGTGCCAGCTGGCGGCGCTGCGGCTGCTGGTCCTGCAGCCAGACGGCCTGGCCGGCGGCATCGATCAGCAGCAGATTGTCCTGGTTTTCTTCGCGCAGGCGCGGGCCGGCGCCCAGCCGCGAGGCGGCGGCGACGTCGAGCGCGCCGAAGCGCAGGGAGGACGCGAGTGAGCCTTCGGAAGTCTGCATGCCCCTACTCTAACCGCAAATGGCAAAAAGCCAAGCGACGATTAGCGGTGTTTTTCCCTTACACTAGCCGAACCATGCGCATTCGACCCCTGACATCCGACGACATCCCGGCGGCGGCCAGCCTCCTGCGCGCCGCCGCCGAAGAATTCATCCTGCACGAGTCCAGCCCCGCCAACGCGGCCGCCTTCCTGGCCGCCCAGGGCGAGGAAGGCATGCGCGGCTTCCTGGCCGACGGCTATGTCTACCATGTGGCCGAGGTCGGTGGCGAGCTGGCCGGTTTCATCGCCGTCCGCCAGCGCAGCCACGTCTACAGCCTCTACGTCGACAAGCGCTTCCATCGGCAGGGCATCGCCCGCAGGCTGTGGGACGCGGCGCGCGTAGCTGCGCTGGGGCCGGATCATCCGGGCGCCTTCACGGTCAACTCCTCGAACCATGCGGTGCCCTTCTACGAATCGCTCGGTTTCGTGCGCACCGCCCCGATGCAGGCCAGTACCGTCTGCTACAACCCGATGCGCCTGGCGCTAGGGGCCGGCGGCGCGTTCGTCGACCCGGCGTAGCCACAGGCTGCTGGCCCAGCCTTCGATTTCCTTGCCCCGAAGGCGGGCGCGCACCTGCCACCAGTCGCCGTCCGCGGCGCCGGTGCGCGTGACCAGGGTCCCGGCCGGCAGCACCGCCAGGCGCGGGGCGCCGGTGGCCTTGGCTGCGCGCAGGTTCAGGTCGTCGACCACGCGGTAGCGCAGCACCGGCATGGCGGGCACGGGCGCAGCCAATGGCAGTGGCGCTGCCGCGAGTGCCGGCGGCGCCGCGGCCGGCAGCAGAGAGGCGAACAGCATGCCGAAGCCCAGCGTGCCGCCGCCGACCAGGGCCAGCGTACCCGCGGTCGGCCGGCGCCACCAGCGGCGCGGGGTCAGCAGGCCGGCCAGCACCAGGGTCAGCACCAGCGCCGCCGCATAGGCCGCGGCCCCTGGCCAGTGGATCGGCGCATTCATGCTCAGGTGCCCGATCTCAGGCATCGAAGCGCAGCACGTAATGGCCGGCCACCAAGTGATGGCCGGGCGGCAGGCGGTAGGGCTGCTCCGGCGTGGCCTCGCCGATCGCCGCGACGAAGCGCAGCTGCTCGTCGAGGTGGTAGAGGGCCTGGGTGGCGCTGGCGCGGGCGATGCGGTAGCCGTCGTCCGCCGCCTCGAAGCTGAAGGCATTGCGCGACAGGCCCAGGCGGTCGGCGCTGGAGGGCGCCGTTCCGGGCAGGGCGCGCAGGAAGCGCGGCGAATCCAGCACGCGCAGGGCCGCCAGCATGGGCGCGCCGCGGCCGAACAGGAAGCGCGCGCCCGGCGCTACCGGCAGGGCCGGCGCCTGCGGCAGGCGCAGCAGGGCGAGGTAACGGTCGGCCATCTCGGGGGCGATTGCCAGCAGATCGACCCTGGCGCCGTCGAGGGGGCTGAAGCTGCCGGGCGCCGTCACCGCCTGGCGTCCCGCGGCCGTCACCGCATGCACGGTGTCGCTGTCGTCGATGGCGAAGCTGAGGATGGCGTCGGCGCCCTGGCTTGAAGGGGCCAGGGCCCGGTTCAGGCCGATCTCCAGCGCCTGGGCCCCGGTTTCGCGGTAGCGCGACAGGCGCGGCAGGGCCAGCGCCGCCAGGGCGACCCGCTGGCGTGCGACCGGGGCGTAGGTGGCGTCGGCTTCGATCGTGGCCGGCGCCGGCTTGGCGAGCGGCACCGCCGTCATGTCGGCTTCAAGGGCCTGGCGCGGCTTCCAGACCGCGGGGCGGGCCGATGGTGCCGATGGCGCCCGGACCGGTGCGGGGATCGGAGCCGGAACCGGGGCCGGAATCGGCGCGGGAATCGGTGCAGGAATCGGCGAAGCCGTCGGCCGGACCTGGGCCGAGGGCGAGGCGGCGGTGCGGACGCCGGGCGCCGGCGAAATCCGCAGCAGCAGGCGCAGGGGTGCGCCGGACGCATCGACGCCGCCGCGGCGCGAGCGGATCGTGTAGTAGCCGGCGGCCTGGTCCCAGCCGCATTCGAAGGCATCCTTGGGCCGCACTTGCACCTCGAGCGGGGCGTCGGGACCGTCGTTGATCAGCAGGATGGCGCCCTCGGCGCCGAAGGGCCAGCCGGGCGCCACGTGGGTCGCCTCGCGTTCGTCGTTGCCGATCAGGGTAAGGCGCTGGTTCGGGTAGACCGGACAGACCGTCTTCCATACCGCGCTGTCGCGCGAGACGCTGACCGTGTACTGCACCTTCTCGCCCGGCGCCGGCAGGTAGACGGCGTGGCCGAAGCGCACTTCGACTTCGCCCGGCGCCAGGTCCTCGGCGCCGACCACGTGGTAGCGTACCTCGTCGCCGCCGAGCAGGTCGCCGAAATCCTTCTGGTGCAGCGCCGCCAGGCCCTGGGCCAGGTCGCGCACGCGGGCGCCGCGCGTCAGGTGGCGGTCGTCGTCGACTTCTTCCTGCGGCAGGGCCAGGGTCACGTGCGAGAAGCAGCGGGTGGCGGCACGTCCGCGCTGTTCGCGCGGGGCGCGCTCCAGCAGGTCGCGCAGCAGCGGGCGGCGCGAGAACAGGGCGAGCCCGGGCGCCTGCCAGATCGCCTCGGGGCTGAACACATCGTTGACCCTGGCAAGGGTTTCGTGCTGGACGTAGACGGGCATGATCGGTTCTCCTCTATGGATGGGCAGGTTCGCTGGCGACGCACAGCGCTAGCAGGGGGCAGATGAAAAACAGCAGGTGCGAGCCGCCGGCCGAGAGAAAACTCATCGGCTGCCCCATGACCGGGAAGATCGCGAGGTTGGTGCCCCACGAGAGCAGCAGGTGGCCAGCCACGAAGGCGGCCCCACCGCACAGCAGGAAGCAGCGGAAGCGCGCCAGCCAGGCCAGGCGGAAGTCGCGCGCGCGGGCGCCCTCCAGCCAGCAGCGCAGCGCCGTGTGCAGCAGCCCGGCGAGGAACAGCGCCTGCAGCGCCCACAGCAGCAGGCCGGCGGCCAGGCCGTGGCGGTTCAGGAAGAAGGAAGGCGCGAAATCGTCCTGCACCGCCGGGATGCGCACCACGGCGCCGGCATCCTGGCCCAGCGCCGCCAGGCCGAAGACGTGGTCGGCGCCGAACCAGCCGCCGCTGGCGATGGCCTGTGCACCCAGCAGCAGCTGCTGGCCGGTATGCGGATGCGAGCCGGGGTCGAGCCAGACCAGGAAGCGGTCGGCATAGAAATTCCAGCGCGCGAACTCGGCCGGGCCGGCCACGCGCAGCAGCACCACACCGGCCACCGCGGCCAGCGCCGTGCCGACGCAGGCGGCGGCCAGCCAGTGCCGGCCGCCGGCCAGGGCGAATGCGAGCGCCATCGCGCATCCCCAGACCGTCAACAGCACCAGCGGCGAGTAGTCGTCGACCTGCACCAGCGCCACCGCCAGCAGCACCAGGAACAGCAGGGCCGGCGCGCCCAGGCGCAGCACGCGCAGCAGCGGGCCGCCAAGGGCCGGCTGGCTGCTCGTCGCCAGCGCCAGGCAGTGGGCGGTGAGGGCGGCCAGCACCAGCTTGGCGAATTCGACCGGCTGCAGGTCGTAGACCCCGGTCTCGTCGCCGAACGCGACCTGCAGCAGCAGGAGCAGCAGGGCGATAGCGCTCAGCACCAGCAGGCCCAGTTCGAGCCTTGCCTGCGGCAGCGGCCGCCGGTGCGGGGCGCAGCGCAGCGCGCGCAGCAGGCCGCAGGCGCCGGCGCCGACCGCCAGCAGGGCGCCGGTCTTGCCGGCATGGCGCAGCCAGGACGATTCCGGCGTGCCCAGGCCGAGTTCGAGCTGCGCCAGCAGGCCGGCCGCGAACAGCAGCACGGCCGCGCCGGCGGCCAGCGAACGGCCGCCCGACAGCCACAGGCACCACAGCGCGGCCCAGGCCACCAGCAGGCCGATGCCGGCGCCGGCCGGCGCGCCGGTCTTCTGCAGGAACATCAGCGCCGCGCCGAGGCCGGCCAGCAGCAGGGAGGCGAGCGCGCCGAGCGTGCGCCGGCTGCCCAGGCGGCGAGCGCCGCCGCCCAGCAGCAGGGCGATGCCGGTGGCCAGCGTCAGTCCGAGCACGCCGGCCAGCGGCAGCATCGCCTGCTCCGGCAGGCGCCAGTGATCGCGCCGCGTCCACGACCAGCTCAGGCCTTCGGGAAGACGCTGCTGGGCTTCGCGGTACAGGGCGACGTGGGAGACCGGCTGCAGGTGCAGCAGGTCGCCGTTGCGTTCCAGCAGGAGGCGGGTGCGGCCCAGCTGGAGGGCGCCGGCGCCCTCCAGGCTCTCCTCGCGCTCGGCCAGCAGCAGGGCGTCATGCGGATGCCCGGCCGGCTGCAGCAGCAGCGGTGCCTGCTGGATGCCGGCACCGCCCGCCAGCAGCATGCCGTTGGCGGTCTGCCGGAGGGTGGCGCCGGGCGCCGCCACGCCGGCGATGGCGATGCGGTTGCCGCAATCCAGGTTGCCGCCGAAGACCAGCGGGCGGTCGAAGCCCAGTGCCGACGGCAGCCAGCGGTTCCAGGCGCCCGCCAGGCGCGCCGCCAGCCGGGTATCCGGACAGTCGGGCTGGGGCCGGCCATCGCGCAGCAGGGTGGCGCCGTCGTAGCGCCATCGGGCCCCGGCGCGCGAGAAGGCGACCCTGCCGGCGTCGACGCCATCGACTTCGAAGCCGGCGGCGCCGAGCTGGAAGCGCTGGCCCTGGGCCAGCAGCACGCTGCCGGCGCGGCGCCGCGTATCGCCATGCTGGACCAGCAGCGCCGTCGAGGCGGCACCGGCGGCCGACCAGGCGCCGCCGGCGTCGCGGCGCAGGCGGATCCGCGCACCCTCGGCCGGCGACAGGCCGAGGGCGGCGCCGTCCAGCGTAAGCTCCTTGCCGGCATCCAGCGCCACCGTGACCCGGGCCGGCATCCACGCCGCCGGCGCGCGCAGCAGGCAGGCCAGCTGCAGGACGCACAGCAGCAGAAGCACGGCGGCGACCAGCGTCCGGCCGCCCCAGACGCGGATGCCCGCGGCCGGCGCGGCCGCGGCACGTGGCAGACCGGCCGCCTGGCGATGGAGCGCGGCGCCGCTCATGCCGCCCTCCGCACGGTTTCATGGGCGCAGGCGCCGCGTGCGCGCTCGATCAGGCGGCTGATCTCGAGGGCGTGGCGGGGGCGCTGTTCCGGTCGCGGAGCCAGCAGGGCGCGCAGCAGGCCGAGGGCCGCCTCGCCGGCAGCACCGCCGGCAAGGCCGGCATGGCGCAGGTAGAGCGCGGCTTCGTCCGGCGCCAGGATGGCTGGCAGGGCGCCGCCGTGCCGCGTGCGCAGGACGGCCGCGCCATCGTTCCCGTGTTCGCGCCAGGCCGTGCCGCAGGCGCTGCAGAAGCGCAGCATCGCGCCGGTGACGAGGTGGTAGAGCAGGGCGCCGAGGGCAAAATAATCGCTGCGCGCATCGGTTTGATAGCGCCCATCGGCATCGGGGAAGAACTGCTCGGGCGCCTGCCAGTTGGCGGTGCCGGCATAGGAATGCGCGGCGCGTTCCGCCAGCGGGCGGTTGGTGCCGAAATCGGCCAGCTTCAGCGCGCCGCCGCGGTCGACCAGCAGGTTGGCCGGTTTCAGGTCGAGGTGGCGCCAGCCGTACTGGTGGACCTTGGCCAGGGCCTGGTTGGCCTGGGCGGTCCAGTCCAGGGCTTGCGGGAAGGAGGGCGCAGCGCCGCGCGCGCGCAGGGCGTCGAGGTGGCGCGCCAGGTCGCCGTCGAGCAGTTCCAGGGCCATCGCTGGCTGGCCGTGGTGCTCGCCGCTGTCCAGCAAGCGCACGATGTGGCGCTGGTCCCAGGGACGCAGCGCCCGCAGGAAGGCGATTTCGGCTTCCAGGCAGGCGCTCCAGCGCGGGCGCTGCGGCGGCAGGGCCAGCGCCATCTGTGCGGTATTGACGAGCTTGAGGACGGCCGGCTGGCCGCTGCCGCAAGGCAGCGCATGCCACAGCAGGCCATAGCTGGAGCCTGCCAGCGGTTCGCTCAGGCGCCAGGCGCCGGCCGTCAGGGTGATGATGTCGCCCGCTTCGAGCATGTGTCCTCCCGATTGGCGGCGGCACAGGCGCCGCCAATCGGGGCTAGCGGGGGGAGGACGAAAAAAAACCGCGCCTGGGCGCGGTTCTCATGGATGGCAAGCGATCAGCGGTGCCAGCCACCGTGGTCGTAGCGGTCGTGGCGGTCGTAGCCGCCGCGGTCATAGTAGCGGCCGCGATCGTAGTAGCGGCCACGGTCATAGTAGGGACGCGATTCCACGTACACCGGGCGCGACTCGACGTAGACCGGACGCGGCTCGTAGTAATAGCTCGGGCGCGATTCCACATAGACGGCGGCAGGCGCCGGCTGGTAGTAGCCGCTCGAGTAGTAATTGTTCGTATAGCCGCTCGACACGTAGCCGCGATCGCGGTAATAGTAATCGTCGTTCGTGCGCACCGAGTTGCCGACGGCCGCGCCGATCGCTGCGCCGACCAGTGCGCCGTCGCGTCCCGCCGCACCGCCGCCGATGGCTGCGCCGGCCAGCGCGCCGATGACGGTGTTCGCTCCCCGATCTTGAGCCATTGCCGTGGAGGACACGGCGGCCGCGGCCAGGAGTACCGCACCAAAGCATTTTTTGTTCAACATGGCTTTTCCTTCGGCCTCTACGGGGATCAACATGATCGCTACGACGCAAGGCATGACGTCACTATAGCCCCCACCGGCGAGGCTGCCACGGGTGAATACAGAATCTTACACATGCATCAGGCATCGTAACATTTCAGGCGGCAGGGCTTGCACTCGGCCAAGGCTGCCCCATCTAGCTGGGGTCTCTACTTCTTTACACCAGCCCATGGCGCGCCGTCGATCCAATATGTCTGTTCTTGCAATCCTGGTACTGGTGCACCTGTATATCGGCCTGCGCCTGTTGCCCGGCATGAACGCCGGGCTGGTCGGCATATTTCTCGGCATCATCCTGCTGAGCATCTCGGCGGTGCTGGTGCGCATCGGCCTGGTGGCGCCCAGCCTGCGCCGCAGCCGCTGGTCCGGCCCGCTGTCGTGGGCCGGCCTGCTGGCGATGGGCTTCTTTTCCTCGCTGCTGGTGTTGACCTTCGTGCGCGACGTCCTGTTGTTGATCCTCACCCTGGCGGGCGCCGGCAGCCCCGCGCTCGCATTCGACAGCGCCGTCGCCGTGCCCTTGCTGGCCCTGGCCGTCACCGCCATCGGTTTCATCAATGCGCGCCGGCTCGCGCGCGTGGTCAAGGTCGACGTGCCGATCGCCGGCCTGCCGAGGGAACTGGAAGGCTATGCGATCGCCCAGATTTCCGACATCCACGTCGGCCCGACCATCAAGCGCGCCTACCTGAACGCCATCGTCAACAAGGTCAATTCGCTGAAGGCCGACGCCATCGCCGTGACCGGCGACCTGGTCGACGGCAGCGTGCAGCGCCTGGCCATGCATACCCAGCCGCTGGAGCGCCTGGCCGCGCCCGACGGCGTGTTCTTCGTCACCGGCAACCACGAATACTATTCCGGCGCCGAGCAGTGGATCGCGGAGGTGCGCCGCCTGGGCTTGCGCGTGTTGCTGAACGAACACGTGATCCGCCGCCGCGGCCAGGCTGCCGTGATGATCGCCGGCGTGACCGACTATACGGCCCAGCATTTCAACCCCCTGCACAAGAGCGACCCGCAGCAGGCGGCGGCCGGCGCACCGGACAACGTCGCCGTGAAAGTCCTGCTGGCCCACCAGCCGCGCAGCGCGCCGGCGGCGGCCGATGCCGGTTTCGACCTGCAACTGTCCGGCCACACCCACGGCGGCCAGTTCTTTCCGTGGAACCTGTTCGTGCCGCTGCAGCAGCCCTTCGTTGCCGGCCTGAACCGGGTGCGCTCGCTGTGGGTGTATACCAGCCGCGGCACCGGCTACTGGGGACCGCCCAAGCGTTTCGGGGCGCCGTCGGAGATTACGCTTGTGCGGCTGGTGCCCGCGTAACAATCCACCAATTATGTATTTACGGCAATAAATTTCCTAAAACGGCAGCGATTGCGTTATTGTTTCGGTCATTTCGACCCAAAGAAAAGGACAAACGCATGGACCGCCGCATCAGCCTTCCCGCCCTGACCCTCGTCGCTGCCAGCCTGCTGGCCGGCCTCGCGACTGCGGGCAGCGCAAACGCTGCCCCTCCCGGTAACGATCCGGCCGCGCTCGCCAAGGTGCGGGATACGGCGATGCAGAGCGACTATGCCTACCAGCGCCTCGAAGACCTGACCGACCTGGTCGGCCCGCGCCTGTCCGGTTCCGCCGGCGCCGCCGCCGCCGTGTCCCAGGTGGCCGCCGAGCTGCGCAAGCTGGGCGCCAAGGTGACCCTGCAGCCGGTCAAGGTGCCGCACTGGGTGCGCGGCGTCGAGACCGCCGAAGTGGTCGACTACAAGGGCCGTCCGGAAGGCGTCACCCAGAAAGTCGTGCTGACCGCCCTCGGCGGCTCGGGCGCGACCCCGGCGGCCGGCATCACGGCCGAGGTGATCGTGGTGCGCAGCTTCGACGAACTGAAGGCGCGCGCGGCCGAGGTGAAGGGCCGCATCGTGCTGTTCGACGTGCCCTTCGACCAGGACATGGCCGACCGCGGCCTGGCCGGCACCGCCTACGGACAGGCGGTGGCCTTCCGCGGCGCCGGTCCGCGCATGGCGGCCGAGATGGGCGCCCAGGCAGCCCTGGTGCGCGCCGTCGGCGGCGCAGCCTACCGCATCGTGCACACCGGCGCCACCAACTTGCCGGCGGACAAGCGCATCCCGGCGGCCGCGGTCACGATCGAAGACTCGATGCTGATCGCCCGCCTGTCCAAGCGCGGTCCGGTGCGCCTGCACCTGACCCTGACCCCGCAGACCCTGCCGGATGCCGACAGCTTCAACGTGATCGCCGACTGGCCGGGCACCGACAAGGCCGACGAGATCGTGCTGGTGTCGGGTCACCTCGATTCCTGGGACCTTGCCACCGGCGCCAACGACGACGCCTCGGGCGTTGTCAGCGCCATGGGCGTGATCGACACCCTGCGCAAGCTCGACTACCGTCCGCGCCGCACCATCCGCGTGGTCGCCTGGATGAACGAGGAGAACGGCGGCCGCGGCGGCAAGCACTACGACGATGTCAACAAGTCGACGGCGGAAAAGCATTTCGCCGCCTACGAGGACGACAACGGCTCGGGCCGTCCCTTCGGCATTCGCGCAGGCATCGGCCAGCAGTCGGCAAAGCTGTTGGCGCCGCTGCAAGCCGCCCTCTATCCGATGGGCGCGGGCGCCTTCCGCCGTGAAGACGTGGTCGGTGCGGGCGACCTGCACGATCTCGAAGCCTCCGGCGTGCCGAGCTTCGAACCGTGGATCGATTCGGCCAACTACTTCAATTACCACCACACCACGGCCGACACCTTCGACAAGGTCGATCCGGAAAACCTGCGCCGCCACGTTGCCGTCATGGCGACGACCGCCTGGTTCCTGGCGAATATGGACCAGCCGATCGGCCGCTCGAACATCGCCGCGCCGGCAGCCGCTTCCGCCGCCAGGTAAGCGTCTTCACAGGCCGTGACGGATCGGCAGGCGGCTCAACTGCTGCCGATCCGCCGCACGGCGCGCGCGTGGCCGCGGAAGGGGCGGCCATACACGGTCTGGATGCCGCTGGCGAAGTTTTGCCCCCATACCAGCTGTGGCCGGGTATCGTGCTGTTCGCTCGACCAGTACCACACACGGTCGAAGCGTTCGCGCAGGTTGGCGAACAGCAGGGCGAGCTCGCGCCGCGTCGGCAGGTCCGCATCCTGCGAGCCCGCCCATTCGCGGGCCGTCGGCCAGCTCACATCCGACACGTCGTCCGCCAGCAGCACCAGGTGGTAGTCGGCTTCGCCGTCCTTGCCCAGGATCAGCCCGGCATATGCCTCGCCTTCCTTGAGCATTTCTTGAATCCTCAGGTATTCGCCCATCGCGCAATCCTCGCTATGTCTCTTGGTCTGTGTGTTAAGACCATGTTCACAGCGAGTCAGTTTCCGCACGCAATACGACGCAGCTCATAACATCGTGCGCACAAGCTGATCTGTGTCGGGTTCATCCGGCATTTTGTTTGCGTTTAATTACAACAGGAAAGTTTTCATTGGAATGCGTTGAACTCCGACAGTTTCCCTGCGTCAAAGAAGCACGTTAACTTTTTTCGCAAGAAACTTTTTTGATGAAGAAACGCGCTTCTTTTGCTTCGATCATCTGCATGGTGTTGAGCGCATGCGGCGCCGGCGTCACCGACCAGCGTGCCCCGCAAACCCGGGCCCGGACCGCCGGCGACATCATGGACAGTGCCGCCACTGCAGCCGGCGGCGCCGATTCCGCGGCCGGCCAGGCGAGCGGCGCCGCCACCGACGTCAGCACCGAACCCGGCCCCGAGGAAAGCAATCCCCGGCTGGAACAGCAGGCCGAGGCTACCCGGCCCCTGGCTGCCACGCCGGCACCGGCCCCGGCGCCGCCGCCTGGGACGCCGAGCCCGTCGCCGGCCGTCATCTACATTAATTGAAAGCTAGGCCTCGTCGTCCTGGTCGTCGAGCGGCCGGGCGATCTGCGGGCCGTCGGCGCTGGCATTGTTGACCTTCTTGCTGACCTTGTACCAGTCGAAGGACTCGGCCGCGACGGCGGCGTGGCGCGCCAGTTCCAGCGCCTGCTGGGGCGTGAGGGCGGGGGACAGCCACAGCGCCGCATCCTCGGCGTTCATGACCACCGGGCGCCGGTCGTGGATGTCGAGCATGCCGCCGGAGGCATCGTCGGTGACCAGCACGAAGCCGGCCTCGGCGCGGTTTTCCTCGAAAGGACCGAAGTTGGCCAGCGCCAGCAGGAACAGCGGTTCGTGGTCCTTGCGGTGGATGTGCCAGGGCTGCTTGTGGCCTTTTTCTCCCGTCCATTCGTACCAGCCCTCGGCCGGCACGATGCCGCGCCCGTTCTTGAGCAGGCGCGACCAGTAGCTGCTGCCAAGCTTCTCGAGGCGGGCGTTGATGGTGATCGGGATCTTGCCTTCGGCCCAACGCGGGCGGTAGCTCCAGAACACGTCGTCGACGCGATGCTCGCCGTCCTGCACATGCAGCACGGGCCGGTAGGTGCCGGGCGCCGCGTTCGTGGTCGGCCCCGATTCGCTGTCGAACACGGCATCGGTCCAGCCGAACACATTGGCGTAGTGGCGCGCGGTCTGGCTTTGGTCAAATCGTCCACACATGGCCGGATGCTACCGTAGTTGCCGGGAATCGGGCGTCCGTTAGCCGGGCAGGGCGCCGAAGCGGAACTTGCAGGAAGGTTGTGCGACCAGGCCGACATATCGGCAGGAAGTTCTTACCTGTTTCGGGACTTGTGGCCGGCGAAGGCGTCCCAACTTCCTGTCATGTTTCGACAGGTAGTCTCCCTGCTTCTTTGTGTCTCCACCTCAGTGATCGGCTGAGAATTCCGCCGCTGTTCGCTTTCGCGACAGCGGCATTTTTTTGTCAGGAGCCGCGCGCAGGCTTGGCGGCCTTCGGCGGCGCGCTGCAGGCCCGCGTGCAACGCAGGTACTTGTCGTCGCAGGCCCCGATGCGCTCGGACTGGCGGCGGTGGAAACTGTCGCTGCCGGCAGCCTGTTCCTGCACCGACTGGCCCTGGCTGTGGCTGGCCGTGTTGGCGAAGGGGTTCTTCTGCGATACCGACTCCCCGATCAGATCATCGTTGCTGGTTGCCTTGCGTGCCGTGGCCTTGCACTCCTGGCGCTCGCTGCCGCACATCGATTTGCAGAAGCCGGCATCGTCGGCGGCCCAGACGGAAGGGATGGCGGCAGCGAGGAGGGCTGCCAGGCAAACGGTGCGGATCATGATCAGGTCTCCTGAGATTGAGTGGTTAAAGTATAAACTTTCCTCAAGGTAGGGTAAGACCCAATTTGCATGATTCGTACCCGCGCACGACCGTGCGTTTGCAGCCGGCCAGATCCGGGCGTATTCTGTGCATATAACATTGCTACAAATGGAGACAAACATGAAACTTCGGCCCGCACCCGTGCACCTGACGGCCCGTTTCCATGGCCCCTTGCGCTTCGGCAGCCGCTGGCGCGGCCACGAACTAATGCTGCGTCTCTGCCAGCTGGTGGTGTTCTTCCTGCTGGCGGTGGTCGGCGGGCAGTTCATCGCCCTGCTGATCCGGCACACCGTGCGCGCGCTCGCCGCCTACTGACGCGCCCCGCTCCAGCATCTCGAAGGCGGCCATCCCGGCCAGCATCGCAGCGCTGAAGATCAGGGGCTTGATGCCGCCTGCTACCAGCGAGGCCAGCGCCGGCCCCGGGCAGAAGCCCGCCAGTCCCCAGCCGGCGCCGAACGCCAGGCTGCCGAGCACCAGGCGGGAATCGATCCGGGTGGCGGTGGGCAGTCGCATGAGGCCGCCGAGCAGGGCGCGTTCGCGCCTGCCGGCAAGGCGGAAGGCCAGCAGGCCGACCAGGATGGCGCCGCCCATCACGAAGGCCAGCGAAGGATCCCAGTTGCCGGCGATGTCGAGAAAGCCCTGGACCTTGGCGGGATTCGTCATGCCCGCCACGATCAGGCCGATCCCGAAGACCAGGCCGACGATGAAGGCGCTCAGGACAGCCATGAGCGCACCAGGAACACGGTGACGAAACCGGCCAGCATGAAGGCGGCCGTGGCTACCAGCGAGCGCAGCGACAGGCGCGACAGTCCGCAGACGCCGTGGCCGCTGGTGCAGCCGGCGCCGTAGCGGGTGCCGACTCCGACCAGCAGGCCGGCCGCGACCAGCGTGCCGTCGCCGGCGTCGATGCGGACCGCGGGCAGGGGGGCAAACAGCCCCCAGGCCAGCGGTGCCAGCACCAGCCCGCCCAGGAAGGCCAGGCGCCAGGCGATGTCGCCCCGCGCCGGACGCAGCAGGCCGCCGAGGATGCCGCTGATGCCGGCGATCCGCCCGTTCAGCAGCACGAAAGCCGAGGCCGCCAGGCCGATCAGCAGGCCGCCCGCCAGCGCCGTCCATGGCGAGAAGTGAATCCAGTCAATCGTCATGTTCTGTCTCCTGCGGCTTGATGCAGTAGAGCCGATAGAGGACCTGCAGCACCTCCGTCGCTTCCTTGCTGGCCAGTGCGTAATAGATCTGCTTGCCCTCGCGCCGGGTGTGCACCAGCTTTTCCTCGCGCAGCACGCCGAGCTGCTGGGAGAGCGTGGGTTGCTGGATGCCGAGCATGGTTTCGAGTTCGCTGACGCAGAATTCGCCCTGGGTCAGCTGGCACAGCAGCAGCAGGCGGTCCGGATTGCCCAGCACCTTCAGTAATCCGCAGGCGCGGGCGGCGGCGGCCCGCATTTCCTCGAGATCGAGCTTGTCTTGATCTTGTGTCACCATGTCGTATCTTTGATTAGAATCTACCTGAATATATTATATGAAGATACGATCTATAATCAAATAGATTGTTGATCCTCTTCGATATGACTGATCTCGCACTCGGCCCCTTCATGCTGCCCCTGCATACCTTGCTGGTGTTCCTCGCCCTGGCCGCGGCGCTGGTGCTCGGCGTGCGTCTGGCGAAGCGCCGGCGGCTGGACGCCGAAGGTCCGTTGTGGCTGCTGGCGGCCTGGATCCTGCTCGCGGCGCGCGCCGGCTGCGTCCTGCGCTACCACACCCTGTATTTCGCGGAACCCTTGCGCATACCCGACCTGCGCGACGGCGGTTTCATGCCGGCGGCCGGACTGGCGGCGGCCGGCGCCGCGGCTGCCTGGCTGATGTGGCGGCGCTCCGCCAGGCGGATTCCGCTGCTGGGCGCACTCGCTGCGGGCGTGCTGGTCTGGAGCGCCGGGAATGCCGCCATCAAGCAGTGGCCGCCGCAACAGCGCTTGCCGGCGGCGGAATTCGCCACCCTGGACGGGCAGGCGATGCGGCTGCCTTCCGGATCGGGCCGGCCTGTGGTGGTGAATCTGTGGGCCAGCTGGTGCCCGCCATGCCGACGCGAGATGCCGGCGCTGGCCCGGGCCCAGGCCGAGCATCCGGAAGTGGACTTCCTGTTCGCCAACCAGGGCGAATCGGCGGCCGCGGTGAAGGCCTATCTGTCGGCGCAAGGCCTGGAACTGCGCAACGTCGTCCTCGACACGACCAGGACCCTCGCCAGGCAGAGCAACTCGGTCGGCCTGCCGACGACGCTGTTCTTCGATGCGCGCGGCCGGCTGGTCGACCGCCGCGCCGGCGAGCTGTCGCCGGCGACCATCGCGCAGCGGCTCGAGACCCTGGCCCAGCCGCCGTCGGCTCAGGCGCCGGCCGCTCCCGGTCCTTCCCAATAGCCCGGCCGGTTGTAGATCGCCTTCAGGTAGTCGATGAAATGCCGGATCTTCGCCGGCAGGTAGCGCTGCTGCGGATACACGGCCTGGATCGGATAGTCGTGCACCGCGAATTCGTCGAGCACCGTCACCAGTTCCCCGCGTTTCAGCTCGGCCTGGATCTCCCAGGTCGAGCGCCAGCCGATGCCCAGCCCTTGCTTGACCCAGCCGAACAACAGCTCGCCGTCGTTGCAGGCGAGGTCGCCGTCGACGCGCACCGCGAACAGCTTGCCGTCGCGCTGGAAGGTCCAGCCGCGCTGCTGGCCGCCCTGCAGGTTGAAGGCCAGGCAGTTGTGTCGCACCAGGTCTTCCGGCGCCGCGGGCATGCCGTGGCGCTCGAAGTAGGCCGGGGTGCCGCACACCACGCGCCGGTTCGGGAACAGCGGGATCGCCACATAGTTCGGGTCCTGTACTTCGCCGATGCGGATCGACATGTCGTAACCCTCGCGCACCAGGTCGACCACGCTGTCGGTGAAATTGAAGGACATCTTGAGATCCGGATGGATGGCGCGGAAGGCCGGCGCATGCGGCGCCACATGCGAGCGCCCGAAGGCCGCCGGCGCCGAGACGACCAGGTGGCCGCGCACCGTGCTGCGGCCCTCGCTGATGCTGTTCTCGGTGATGTCGAAGTCGCGCAGCAACTGGCGGCAGGGTTCGATGAACTGCTCGCCCAGGGCCGTCAGCGTGAGCCCGCGCGTGGAGCGGTGCATCAGGCGCACGCCCAGGCGCTGTTCGAGCGCATCGAGGCGCCGCCCCATGACCACCGGGGTCACGCCCTCCACCAGGGCGGCGGCGGCGAAGCTGCCCTTCTCGGTGACGAGCACGAAGCTGCGGATTTCGGTATAGCGGTCCATCGGTGGCGCACTCCATACTTCAAGTATCGACAGACTCGATGGTAGCAGCAATTCAACAGTCCCGGCTTTGTCGCTATTCTGGATTCCATCATCCGATCAATCCACGGCAAGGGAGGCGACTATGGCCCGTATGAGGGCAATCGATGCGGCAGCGGCGGTGCTGCGCAGGGAAGGGGTGGGCAAGGTGTTCGGCGTGCCGGGCGCGGCCATCAACCCGCTGTATTCGGCGATGAAGAAGAGCGGCGGCTTCGAGCACGTGCTGGCGCGCCACGTCGAAGGCGCTTCCCACATGGCCGAGGGCTATACCCGCGCACGGGCTGGCAACATCGGCGTGTGCATCGGCACTTCCGGCCCGGCCGGCACCGACATGATCACCGGACTCTACTCCGCCTGGGCCGATTCGATACCTATCCTATGCATTACCGGCCAGGCCCCCCGCGCCCGGCTGTACAAGGAAGACTTCCAGGCGGTCGACATCGAATCGATTGCCAAGCCGGTCACCAAGTGGGCGGTCACGGTGCGCGAGCCGGCCCTGGTGCCGCGCGTGTTCCAGCAAGCTTTCCACATCATGCGGTCCGGCCGTCCGGGCCCGGTGCTGATCGACCTGCCGTTCGACGTCCAGATGGCCGAGATCGAGTTCGACGTCGAGACCTATTCTTCGCTGCCGGTCTACAAGCCGGCCGCCACCCGCGCCCAGGCCGAAAAGGCGCTGTCGATGCTGAATGCGGCCGAGCGGCCGCTGATCGTCTGCGGCGGCGGCGTGATCAATGCCGACGCGGCCGCCAAACTGCAGGAATTCGCGGAGATCGTCGGCGTGCCGGTGATTCCCACCCTGATGGGCTGGGGCGCGATTCCGGACGACCACCCGCTGATGGCGGGCATGGTCGGCCTGCAGACCTCCCACCGCTACGGCAACGCCACCATGCTGGCCTCCGACTTCGTGATCGGCATCGGCAACCGCTGGGCGAACCGCCACACCGGCTCGGTCGACGTCTATACCAAGGGGCGCAAGTTCGTCCACATCGACATCGAGCCGACCCAGATCGGCCGCGTGTTCGATCCGGATTTCGGCATCGTGTCGGATGCCGGCGCCGCGCTCGACCTGCTGATCGACGTGGCGCGCGGCCTCAAGCTGATCGACGGCCTGCCCGACCGCGGCGCCTGGGTCGAGGAGTGCCAGGCCCGCAAGCGCAGCATGCTGCGCAAGACCCACTTCGAGGACGCACCGCTCAAGCCGCAGCGCGTGTACGAGGAGATGAACCGCGCCTTCGGGCCGGACGCCTGCTACGTCAGCACGATCGGCCTGTCGCAGATCGCCGCCGCCCAGTTCCTGCACGTCTACAAGGCGCGCCACTGGATCAACTGCGGCCAGGCCGGCCCGCTGGGCTGGACCATTCCGGCCGCGCTGGGCGTGTGCGCCGCCGACCCGCAGCGCGAGGTGGTCGCCATCTCGGGCGACTACGACTTCCAGTTCATGATCGAGGAACTGGCCGTGGGCGCCCAGTTCAAGCTGCCCTACCTGCACGTGGTGGTCAACAACGCCTACCTCGGCCTGATCCGCCAGGCCCAGCGCGGCTTCGACATGGATTACTGCGTGCAGCTCGCCTTCGAGAACATCAACGCGCCGGCGCTGGAGAGCTACGGGGTCGACCACGTGGCGGTGGCCGAAGGCCTCGGCTGCAAGGCGATCCGCGTGCGCCGCGCCGAGGACATCCAGCCGGCCTTCGCCCAGGCGAGGGACTGGATGCGCGAGCACCGCGTGCCGGTGATCGTCGAGATCATCCTGGAGCGCGTCACGAATATCGCGATGGGAACCGAGATCGACGCCGTCAACGAATTCGAAGCGCTGGCCGTCAGCATCGCCGACGCGCCCACCGCCATCGCCCACACCCAGGCCTGAAGGAGAGAAGAACATGCCGAAGTTCGCAGCCAACCTGACCATGCTGTTCAACGAGATCCCCTTCCTCGACCGCTTCCAGGCCGCCGCCGATGCCGGTTTCAAGGGTGTGGAGTACCTCTTCCCCTATGCCTTCGAGGCCGGCGCGCTGGCCGAACGGCTGGACCGCCACCAGCTGACCCAGGTCCTGCACAACCTGCCGGCCGGTGACTGGGACAAGGGCGAACGCGGCATCGCCTGCATACCCGGGCGCGCGGGCGAATTCCAGGACGGCGTCGGCCGCGCCATCGATTACGCCCGCGAGCTCGGCTGCAAGCAGCTGAACTGCCTGGCCGGTATCGCCCCGGCCGGCGCCGATCCCGAGCGCGTGCACCAGACCTTCGTCGACAACGTCCGCTTTGCCTCCGTCAAGCTGAAGGAAGCCGGCATCCGCCTGCTGATCGAGCCGGTCAACAATCGCGACATCCCCGGCTTCTGGCTGAACCGCACCGGGCAGGCCATCGCCATCATCGACGAAGTCGGCTCGGACAATCTCTTCCTGCAGTACGACATCTACCACGCCCAGCGCATGGAGGGAGAGCTCGGCAACACGATCGCCAGGCACCTGGGCCGCATCGCCCACATCCAGGTGGCGGACAACCCGGGCCGCAACGAGCCCGGCACCGGCGAGATCAACTACCCCTGGCTGTTCCGTCATATCGACAAGCTCGGCTTCGAGGGCTGGATCGGCTGCGAGTACAAGCCGGCCGCGGATACCCGCGCAGGCCTGGGCTGGATCGAGGCGCTGGCCGGCTGAACCCACACGAACAACAGAGAACACACGAGGAGAACGACATGGCAAAGATCGGATTCATCGGCCTGGGCATCATGGGCGCCCCGATGGCGGGCCACCTGGCGAGCAACGGCCACACCCTGTACACCTACACCCACGGCGAGACGCCCGCCAGCCTGCTGGACGCCGGCGCGCGCGCCTGCGGCAGCAGCGCCGACGTGGCCCGGCAAGCCGACATCGTCATCATCATGGTGCCGGACACCCCGCAGGTGGAAGAGGTGCTGTTCGCGCCGGATGGCGTGGCGGCGGGCCTCAAGGATGGGCTTGACCGCGGCAAGGTCGTGGTCGACATGAGCTCGATCTCGCCGGTGGCCACCAAGGATTTCGCGCGCCGCATCAAGGAACTCGGTTGCGAGTACCTGGACGCGCCGGTGTCGGGCGGCGAGGTCGGCGCCAAGGCGGCTTCGCTCACCATCATGGTGGGCGGCAGCGAGGCGGCCTTCGACCGCGTGCGTCCGCTGTTCCAGCTGATGGGCAAGAACATCACCCTGGTCGGCGGCAACGGCGACGGCCAGATCACCAAGGTCGCCAACCAGATCATCGTGGCGCTGACCATCGAGGCGGTCGGCGAGGCCCTGCTGCTGGCGGCCAAGGCCGGCGCCGACCCGGCCCGCGTGCGCGAGGCCCTGATGGGCGGCTTCGCCTCTTCGCGCATCCTCGAAGTGCACGGCGAGCGCATGGTCAAGCGCAACTTCGCGCCGGGCTTCCGCATCGACCTGCACCGCAAGGACCTGAACCTGGCGCTGGCCACCGGACGCCAACTGGGCGTGGCGCTGCCGAACACCGCCACCGCCCAGGAACTGTTCAACACCTGCGCGGCCCACGGCGGCGGCAACTGGGACCACTCGGCCATGGTGCGCGCGCTGGAGATCATGTCCAACTTCGCGGTCGCCCAGGACGCCTGATGGAGTCGGCGACGTTCACCGATCCGCGCGGGCTGCTCGGGCGCATGTTCCAGGCCGCGGTCGACGCCGCCCAGCCGGCGCGCCGCATCCCCGCATGCCTGCCGCAGCCGCCGAAGGGACGCACGATCGTCATCGGCGCCGGCAAGGCGTCGAGCGCGATGGCGCAGGCCCTCGAGCGCCACTGGCCCGGCCCGCTCAGCGGGCTGGTCGCGACGCGCTACGGCTATGCCGTGCCATGCGAGCGCATCAGGATCGTCGAGGCGGCGCATCCGGTGCCGGACGCCGCCGGCCTCGAAGCGGCGCGGCAGATGCTGGAGACGGTGCGCGGCCTGGGGCCCGACGACCTGGTGATCTGCCTGATCTCGGGCGGCGGTTCGGCCCTGCTGCCGCTGCCGGGCGACGGCATCACGCTGGAAGACAAGCAGGCCATCAGCCGCGCGCTGCTGGCCTGCGGCGCCAGCATCACCGAGATGAATTGCGTGCGCCGCCACCTGTCCGCCATCAAGGGCGGGCGCCTGGCCGCGGCCTGCCATCCGGCGCGCGTCGTCAACCTCTTGATCTCGGACGTGCCCGGCGACGACCCGATCGACATCGCCTCCGGTCCCACCGTGGCCGACCCGACCACCTGCCTTGACGCGTTGGCCATCGTGCGACGCTACGGCATCGAGCTGCCGGCCGGCGCCCGCCGCCTGCTCGAAAGCGGTGGAGGCGAAAGCGTCAAGCCGGGCGACCCGCGCCTGGCGAAGGTCAGCACCCGCATGATCGCCTCGCCGCAGATGGCGCTGGAAGCGGCGGCCGCGGTGGCGCGCGAGGCCGGCGTCACCCCGCTGATCCTCGGCGACAGCATCGAGGGCGAGGCGAGGGAAGTCGCCAAGGTCATGGCCGGCATCGCGCTGCAGGCGCGGCGCCATGGACAACCGCTGGCCGCGCCCTGCGTACTGCTGTCCGGCGGCGAGACCACGGTGACCCTGCGCGGCCAGGGCCGGGGCGGACGCAACGTCGAGTTCCTGCTGGCCCTCGCGCTGGCGCTGGACGGCGCCTCCGGCATCCACGCGCTGGCGGCCGACACCGACGGCGTCGACGGCGCGGAAGAAGTGGCCGGCGCCTTCATGGCGCCGGATACCCTGGCGCGCGCCTGGGCCAAGGGAATGCCGCCGCGCGACAGCCTGGACGATAATGATGCCCATACCTTCTTCGGCGCGCTCGGCGACGCCCTCGTCACCGGGCCGACACTGACCAATGTAAACGACTTCCGGGCGATACTGCTCGTGTAAGCTGCCCAAGCGGCACCCGCTTTCCTCCATTGGCAGGCGCGGCGCAGCAGCGCTGTACCTGCCTTTTTCGACAGGACTTGCCATGCTACGTCAACGCCGTTCCCGCATCCTCGCCACCCTCGGCCCCTCCAGCGCCACCTACGAGCGCATCCATGCGCTGGCCGTCGCCGGCGCCGACGTGTTCCGCCTGAACTTCAGCCACGGCTGCCATGCCGACCACGCCGCGCGCTACGCCACGATCCGCGAAGTGGAGCGCGAACTGCGGCGCCCGATCGGCATCCTGATGGACCTGCAGGGCCCGAAGCTGCGGGTCGGCCGCCTGGCCGGCGGCAAGGCGATGCTGGAGGCCGGCAAGCGCTTCCGGCTCGACCTCGACCCGGCAAGCGGCGACGCCGCACGCGCCGAGCTGCCGCATCCGGAAATCTTCGCGGCCCTGCATCCCGGCACCGAGCTGCTGCTGGACGACGGCAAGCTGCGCCTGCGCGTGGACGCCTGCGGTCCGGACCATGCCGAGACCACGGTGCTGGTCGGCGGCCCGCTGCTGGAGCGCAAGGGCGTCAACGTGCCGGGCGTGGTGCTGCCGATCTCGCCGCTGACCGCCAAGGACCGCGCGGATCTCGCCTTCGGCCTGGAGCTGGGCGTCGACTGGGTCGCGCTGTCCTTCGTGCAGCGCCCCGACGATATCCGCGAGGCGCGCGCGCTGGTGGGCGACCGCGCCTGGCTCATGGCCAAGCTGGAAAAGCCGGCCGCCATCGATGCGCTGGACGAGATCGTTGCGCTGTCGGACGGCGTCATGGTCGCGCGCGGCGACCTCGGCGTGGAACTGCCGCCGCAGCAGGTGCCGGTCCTGCAGCGCCGCATCGTGCACGCGGCGCGCGCGGCCGGACGCCCGGTGGTGGTGGCCACCCAGATGCTGGAATCGATGGTGACGGCGCCGGTGCCGACCCGCGCCGAGGTGTCGGACGTCGCCAGCGCGATCTATGAGGGCGCGGATGCGGTGATGCTGTCGGCCGAGTCGGCGTCCGGCCAGTATCCGGTCGAGGCGGTGACGGTGATGGACGACGTGATCCGCGAGGTCGAGAAGGATCCGCGCTGGCGCATCGGCCTGGACGCCAGCCACACGCCGGCCGAAGCGACCACCGCGGACGCGATCTGCTGCGCCCTGCGGCGCGTCGCCAGCCTGCTGGCGCCGGCGGCCATCGTGGCCTACACCACGAGCGGCGCGAGCTGCCTGCGCGCCAGCCGCGAACGCCCGGCCGCGCCGATCCTGGCCCTGACCCCGAATCCGGCGATCGCGCGCCGCCTGGCGCTGGCCTGGGGCGTGCATCCGTTGCCTTTCGAGGAAGCCAGGACCCTGGGCGGCATGGTGGCCGATGGGGCGGTGGCGGCCGTGCAGCATGGGCTGGCCGGACCGGACGACGACGTGGTGGTGGTGGCGGGATTCCCGTCGGGTCGGGCGGGCAGCACCAATCTGCTGCATGTGGCGCGGGTGCGCGAGGTGATTTAACGCCGTCGTTCCCGCGAAAGCGGGGATGACCTGAGACCCCTTGGGTTCCCGCCTTCGCGGGAACGACGTGGGGTGCCGGGACAACGGTTTTAATCCAGCAGGTCGAACAACGCCCGCGCAATCACCTTGGTCGCACGGCGCAAATCCTCCAGGTCGATATGCTCGTCCGCCCGCTTGGCATTGCTTTCGCCCACCGTGCGCGGGCCGGCGCCATACAGCACGGCCGGAATGCCGCGCTCGCCGAACAGGCGGGCATCGGTGTAGAGCGGGGTGCCGGCGGCCTCGATCGGCTCGTCGAACACGGCGCTGGCATGGCGCGACAGGGCGTCCACCATCGGCTGGTTGCCCGGCAGGGGCTTGAGCGCGTTGGCCAGCAGCAGGCGGCGGATCTCGATGCCGATGCCCGGGAAGCCGGCCACCGCTTCCTGGATCAGCTTGCGCAGCGAGGCTTCTACTTCCGCCGGATTCTCTTCCGGGATCATGCGGCGGTCGAGCTTGAGCACCACCTTGCCCGGCACCACATTGGTGTTGGTGCCGCCTTCGATCAGGCCGACGTTCAGGTAGGGGTGGTTGATGCCCTTCACCTGGCTGCGGGTCTGCTTGTAGATGCGGTTCTGGTCGTACAGGGCGACCAGGATGCGGGTCGCGGCCTGCAGGGCGTCGACGCCGGTCTCCGGCACCGCCGCGTGGCCCATCTTGCCGTTGACCGTGACTTCCATCTGCAGGCAGCCGTTGTGGGCGGTGACGACCTGGTAGCTGAAGCCGGCCGCGATCAGGAGGTCCGGCTTGACCAGTCCCTGGTCCAGCAGCCAGCCCGGACCGAGTTCGCCGCCGAATTCCTCGTCGTAGGTGAAGTAGAGTTCGACACCGCCTTTCAGCGGGGCGCCCAGCGCTTCGAGGGCGCGGGTGGCGAAGGTGAAGGTGGCGAAGTCGCACTTGCTGACCGCGGCGGCGCGGCCGTACAGCTTGCCGTCGGCGATCTCGGCGCCGTAGGGCGGATGGGTCCAGCCTTCGCCCGGCGGCACCACGTCGCCGTGGGCGTTCAGGGCGATGGTGCGGCCGTGACCGTACTGGCGGCGCACCACCAGGTTGGTGATGGTCTGCAGGCCGGCCTGCTCGACGACCGGCGCCGGCACCGCATGGCGTTCGGCGACGAAGCCGAAGCCCTGCAGCAGTTCGGCGGTGCGTTCGGCGTGCGGCGCATTGTTGCCCGGCGGGGTGTCGGTGGGAACGCGCACCAGCTCCTGCAGGAAGCGCACCTCCTCGTCGAAGTGGGCGTCGATCCAGGCGTCGAGGTTCTCGTAAGGGGCAGCGGTGTTGGTAGTCATGTCGGGTCCGTGGCAAGTTGGTCGAGCAGGGTGGAGAAGGCGCGCACGCACAGGTCGGCGTCGTCGTTGGTGATGGATTCCAGCGGGTTGTGGCTGATGCCGGCGTTCAGGCCGCGCAGGAACAACATGGCCTGCGGCATCATCCGATGCAGCATCATGGCGTCGTGGCCGGCGCCGCTGGGCATGCGGAACACCGGCAGGCCGAGGGTCTCGACGGCGCGTTCCCAGCGCTGGCGCCAGACCGGGTCGCAGGGTGCCGCCGCCGCGCGCATCGATTCTTCGAGCGTGTACTGCAGGCCGCGGCGGGCGCAGATCCCGCGCAGTTTTTCCTGGATGTCGCGGGCGCAGGCGTCGCGGACTTCATTCGTGGTGGCGCGCACGTCGAGGCTGAAACGGCAGCGTCCGGGCACCACGTTGATCGAGCCGTTCGGCACTTCCAGCATGCCGAAGGTGGCGACCAGGTCGGGCACCAGCGCGCCACGCTCCTCGGCGTACAGCACCAGTTCGGCGGCCGCGGCGGCGGCGTCGCGCCGCATCGTCATCGGCGTGGTGCCGGCATGGCTGGCCATGCCGACGATCTCGCCGAAGAAACGCACGCTGCCGTTGATCGAGGTGACCACGCCCAGCGGCAGGTCGGCGTCGTTCAGCACCGGACCCTGTTCGATATGGGTCTCGACGAAGCCGAGGTAGCCGGCCGGGTCGCGCTTCAGGGCCGCGATGTCGTCCACCTTCAGGCCGGCCTGCTCGATGGCCGCGCGCATCGTGACGCCGTCGGCGTCGGCCTGTTCGAGCCAGCCGCGGTCGAAGCTGCCGGTGAGGGCGCCCGAGCCCAGGAACACGGCCTTGTAGCGCTGGCCTTCCTCTTCGGCGAAGGCGACCACCTCGATGCCGTAGCCCAGGCGGCGTCCCTGGCGATGCAGTTCGCGCACGCAGGCCATCGGTACCAGGATGCCCAGGCGGCCGTCGTACTTGCCGCCGTTGCGCACCGTGTCGTAATGGGAGCCGGTCATCAGGCGCCTGGCTCGCGGGTCGGCGCCGTGGTAGACACCGACCACGTTGCCGACGGCGTCGATGCGGACCTCGTCGAAGCCGCAGTCCTCGCGCATCCAGCGCGCCAGCTGGGCCGCGCAGGCGCGGTGGGCGTCGGTCAGGTAGGTGACGCACAGCTCGCCGCGTTCGGCGTAGCCGGGGTCGCTGTGCACGGCCAGTTCCTCGGCCCAGTCCCACACCAGGTTGCCGAGCACGGGTTCGTGGCCGAACTTGTCGTTCAGGCGGATCTCGGCGATGCGGTGGATGTTGCGCAGCGCCTCCGACAGCTCGAAGTCGGGCTGGTTGTTCAGCCGGCGGGCGAAGGTGGCGATGATCTCGCGCTTCGGGAGACCGGCGCCGCGCGGGCCGCGCACCGCGAGGATGAAGGGGAAGCCGAATTTCGCGTTGTAGTCGGCATTGAGCTGCTGGATGGTGGCGAATTCCTCCGGCGTGCAATCGGTCAGGCCGGCCTTGTTCTGCTCATTGGTCGATTCCGCCGTCAGCGCTTTCGACACCATGGCCTTGCCCGCCAGTTCCGGGTGGGCTCGGATCAGGCCCAGCTTGGCTTCGCCGGGCGCGCTACGCACCGCCTCGACCAGAGCGAGCTTCAACTGCGCCAGGCTGGAGAAGGGCCGCTGTTGCCAGGCGCGCGCGGCGATCCAGGGCGAGTGTTCGTAGACGCCGTCGAGCAGGGCGGTGAATTCCGCCTCGTCGGCGGCGTTGAGTCGTTCGAGGGTCAGCATGTTTACTCCCAGGGAAAGGCGGTGGCCGGGTCGTAGGGGTGGGCCTGTTTCCAGTGGCGCGCGATGTCGATGCGGCGCGCGACCCAGACGCGGTCATGCTGCTGCACGTGGTCGAGGAAGCGCTGCAGCGCGCGGAAACGGCCGGGCCGGCCGAGCAGGCGGCAGTGCATGCCGATGCTCATCATCGTGGGACGCTCCGCGCCTTCCGCGTAATGCACGTCGAAGGCGTCGCGCAGGTAGGCGAAGAAGGGATCGCCGTGCGAGAAGCCCTGCGGCAGGGCGAAGCGCATGTCGTTGCAGTCCAGCGTATAGGGCACCACCAGCTGCGGTACCTGTTCGCCGTCGCTGCGGCGCACCCGCATCCAGAAGGGCAGGTCGTCGCCGTAATAATCGCTGTCGTATTCGAAGCCGCCGTAGTCGGCCACCAGGCGCCGCGTGTTCGGGCTGTCGCGACCGGTGTACCAGCCGAGCGGGCGCTCCCCTAGCAGGCGCTCGATGGCCTGTATCCCGAGCGCCATGTGTTCGCGCTCGGTGGCTTCGTCGACGTTCTGGTAGCTGATCCAGCGCCAGCCGTGGCAGGCGATCTCGTGCCCCAGGTCCTTGAAGGCGGCGGCGACGTCCGGGCAGCGCTCGAGCGCCATGCCGACGCCGAACACGGTCAGCGGCAGACCGCGCTGTTCGAATTCGCGCAGGATGCGCCAGACCCCGACCCGCGAGCCGTATTCATAGATGCCTTCCATGCTCAGGTGGCGGTCGGGGAAGGCCGCCGGATTGAACATCTCGGACAGGAACTGCTCGCTGCCGGCATCGCCGTGCAGCACGCTGTTCTCGCCGCCTTCTTCGAAATTCAGGACGAACTGCACGGCGACCCGGGCCTGGCCGGGCCATTCGGCATGCGGCGGCTTGGGGCCGTAGCCCTTCAGGTCGCGTGGGTAGTGTTGGCTCATGGAGTCCCTTTCAGTGATTCAGGATGTTCGCGAGGTCGATCCGCTGCGGATCGAGGTCGAGGTTGCGCTGGACGTTGCCGAGATGCTTGTCGACCAGGCGCACGGCGGCGCGCACGTCGCGCCGCTCGAAGGCATCGACGATGGCCACATGCTCGCCGTGCGATTCCTCCGCCGACTGCGAGGACTGGCGCATCAGCGCGATCAGCGAGGAACGGGTCAGCAGTTCGCTCAGCATCTGCTCCAGCACCTGGTTGCCCAGCATCCGTGCCAGCACGATGTGGAAGTCGGCCAGCAGGCGGGTGCGGCCGGGCACTTCCGCATTGTTGACGGCGGCGCGCTCCTGTTCGAGGTGGACGCGCAGCTGGCGGATCTGCTCGTCGGTGATGGTCGCGCACAACTGTTTGGTGACGGCGGTTTCGAGGATGGCGCGCACCTCGAAGACGTCACGCGCTTCCTCGGCGGTCGGGGTGGCGACGAAGGCGCCCCTGGCCGGCTCCAGCACCACCAGGCGGTCGCGGCTCAGCTGGTTGAAGGCTTGCCGCACCACGGTGCGCGAGACCTCGAAGATATCGCCGATCTTCTGTTCGGACAGTTTGGTGCCGGGCATCAGGCGGCGCTCGGCGATCGCATTGGTAATCGAGTCGACGATGCGCTGGGTGGCGCTGGTGGGCGCATCCCCGACCTCGAGCTCGGCGCCGGACGAGGCCGGGACGTCGAGCTGGGGCGGGACGATCTTGAGCGGCGGGCGGGAGCGGGTCATGGTTCGGCAATCGAATAAATAGTTGACATCGTGTTTGAAGTGTATACACTTTTTTTAAAAATGAAAACAGAAAGTGTATGCAATCCTGCATGCACCCTTATCTCAAAGGAGAACCATGGGACACCTCAGCACCCACGTGCTCGACCTCATGCACGGCTGCCCGGCCGCCGGCATGCGCGTCAGCCTGCAGGCGATCGACGGCGCCACCGCGCGCACGATCAAGACCCTCACCCTGAATTCCGACGGCCGCACCGACGGCGGTCCGCTGCTGGACGCCTCTACCATGGCGGCCGGGCGCTACCGCCTGGTGTTCTCGGTGGCGGATTACTTCCGCGGACGTGGCGTCGCGCTGCCGGAGCCGGCCTTCATCGACGAGGTGCCGATCGATTTCGGCATCGCCGACGCCAACGGCCACTACCACGTGCCGTTGCTGGTCAGCCCCTGGGCTTACTCGACTTACCGCGGTTCGTAGCGCTTTCAACGCACGATAAGATTTTTATATCCAAACATAAAAGAATCGTATACAGTTGTTTGCGTCGCCGCGGAGCGCATCGGCAGGCGGAAGTGATCCCTGCCGATGGTTGCGATGATTTGCCCCTCACAGAGCCCGCTGTGGTGATGGGACAGTACGGAGCTTTGCCGTACTCTCTTTTCGCTTGAGGCTCTATGGAAACCTATCTGCTCGACTGGGCCAACCTGTTGCTGCGTTGGACCCACGTGATCACGGCGGTCGCCTGGATCGGCGCATCCTTTTACTTCGTCTTCCTCGATAACTCCCTGCACAAGCCCACCGCGCCCGACCTCGTCGAAAAAGGCGTGGACGGCGAACTCTGGGCCGTGCACGGCGGCGGCTTCTACCACCCGCAAAAATACCTGGTCGCACCCAAGGCCATGCCCGAGAACCTGCACTGGTTCTATTGGGAGAGCTACGCCACCTGGCTGTCCGGCTTTGGCCTGTTCACGGTGCTCTACCTGTTCAATGCGGGCACCTTCATGGTCGACAAGACAGTCCACGACTGGTCGTCCGGCGCCGCCGTCGCCACCGCGCTCGGCTTCCTGGCCGCCTTCTGGTTCGTCTACGACATCATCTGCCGCGCCTTCGGTCGCAGGAAGAACGGCGACCTGATCGTCGGCGCCTGCGTGTTCGTCTTCGTCGTCTTCGCGGCCTGGCTGGCCTGCCAGTTGTACGCGGGCCGCGCCGCCTTCCTGCTGGTGGGCGCGATGCTCGCGACCTCGATGAGCGCCAACGTCTTTTTCTGGATCATCCCGGGCCAGCGCAAGGTGGTGGCCCAGCTGAAGGCCGGCCAGCCGGTCGACCCGATCTACGGCTGGCGCGCAAAGCAGCGCAGCGTGCACAACACCTACTTCACCCTGCCGGTGCTGGTGGCGATGCTGTCGAACCACTACGGCTGGCTGTACTCGGGCCGCAACAACTGGTTCGTGCTGGTGCTGCTGATGCTGGCCGGCGCCCTGATCCGCCACAGCTTCGTGGCGCGCCACAAGGCCCTCGTGCTGGGCAAGCGCGTCCCCTGGGAACACGCGGTCGGCGGCGTCGCCGCCCTGCTGGCGCTGGCCGTCTGGCTGGTGCCGACGCCGGAAGCCGAAGCGCCGATGGGCGCCAGCGCGCCTGCCGCCGCCGCTCCTGCCGCCACCGCCGCCGCGGCCGGCGCCACCGCCCACCAGGTCAGCTTCCAGCAAGTCAAAGGCGTGATCGACCAGCGCTGCGTGATGTGTCACTCGGCCCAGGTGCAGAGCAAGGGCCTGGCCTTCGACAATCCCGCATCGATCAAGCGGCACGCGCAACAGATGTATCAGCAGGCCGTGGTACTGAAACTCATGCCGTTGAATAACGCCACGCAGATCACCGCCGGAGAGCGGGACTTGCTGAAGCGTTGGTACGAAGAGGGCGCCCCGGTGGAGTAAACATCCGGGATGGCCAGCAGCATGCATTCTTTGGTTTCGGACGTACGTCAATAATAATCAGGAGACAAGCATGAAACACCAGAGCCGCCATCCGGTGGATGAAAGACTACCCCTCGGGAGATTGACCGCCCTGGGGCTGCAGCATGTGCTGGTCATGTACGCGGGCGCCATCGCGGTGCCCCTGATCGTGGGCCGCGCCCTCAAACTCTCGCCGGCGGAAGTCACGATGCTGATTTCGGCCGACCTGTTCTGCTGCGGCCTGGTAACCCTCATCCAGTCGCTCGGCCTGTCTCCATGGTTCGGCATCAAGCTGCCGGTCATGATGGGCGTGACCTTCGCGGCCGTCGGCCCGATGGTGGCGATCGCGAATGCCGTCCCCGGCGTCGACGGGGCAAGGGCGATCTTCGGCGCCGGCATCGGCGCCGGCGTGCTGGCGATCCTGATCGCGCCGCTGATGAGCCGCATGCTGCGCTTTTTTCCGCCGGTCGTCACCGGCACCATCATCCTGGTCATCGGCGTCAGCCTGATGCGGGTCGGAGTGGGCTGGGCGATGGGCGGCCCCGATTCGGCGGCCCAGAGCGTCGACGTGGCGCGCCTGGCCGTGATGGTCGACGATGCCAGGGCGACTGCCGCCGCTGCCGCCGCGGTGGCCCCCGAACAGGCGGTGGCGCCGGCGCTGAAACTGGCCGGCCCGGTGCCGATGACGCCGAACCCGTCCTATGGATCGCTAGACAACCTGGCGATCGCCGGCTTCGTGCTGCTGGTGGTGCTGGCGTTGGTGAAGTACGGCCGCGGCTTCATCTGCAATATTTCGGTCCTGCTGGGCATCGTGGCCGGCTGCGGCGTGGCCTACAGTGCCGGCAAGATGCACTTCGATAAGGTCGGCAAGGCCCCGTGGTTCGAGATCGTGACCCCGTTCGCCTTCGGCATGCCGACCTTCGACATCGTCATGATCCTCACCCTGACCGTGGTCATGATGGTGGTGATGATCGAATCGGCCGGCATGTTCCTGGCCCTGTCGGACATGACCGGCAAGGAGATCGACCGCAAGAGCCTGGCCGCGGGCCTGCGCACCGACGCCCTGGGCACCCTGCTGGGCGGCGTGCTGAACACCTTCCCGCACACCAGCTTTTCGCAGAACGTCGGCCTGGTGGCCGTGACCGGCGTGAAGAGCCGCTGGGTCTGCGTGGCGGGCGGCATCATCATGATCGTGCTGGGCATGCTGCCGAAGATGGCCTCGCTGGTCGAAGCCATTCCCCAGTTCGTGCTGGGCGGCGCCGGCCTGGTCATGTTCGGCATGGTGGCGGCCGCCGGCATCCGCATCCTGACCCGGGTCGATTTCAAGACCAACCGCTTCAATCTCTACATCGTGGCGCTGTCGATCGGCTTCGGCCTGATTCCGCTGGTGGCGCCGCGCTGGGCCCAGCAGATGTCGCACAGCCTGCATCCGCTGCTGGAATCCGGCATCCTGCTGACCGCGCTCGCCGCCGTGGCGCTGAACCTGTTCTTCAACGGCACCCGAGGCATACCTGAAGAATCGCATGAGGAAGTGGAACCGATGGCACAAGGGAGCAAGGCATGAAGCGCGCGGTACTGACATTCGCATTGATGGCCGGCGCGGCGGCGTCAAGCATGGCCGCCGACTGGAGCGATACCTCGATCGCCTACCGCACCGGCACCCGCTTCGCCGAGCCCTTCAACGCCAACGACATCCGCAAGGACATCGTGCAGTTCACGCATGCCAGCGGCTACAAGTACGGCAGTAACTTCGTCAACCTGGACATCCTCCTGTCCGACAAGACCGATCCCTCGTCGAAAGGGGCGAGCTCCGGCGCCCAGGAGTTCTACGTGGTCTACCGCCACACGCTCGAATGGGGCAAGCTCACCGGTGCGCCGGTGCGCTTCGGCCCGGTGCGCGACCTGGGCCTGACCGGCGGCTTCGACGTCAACACCAAGACCGACGCCGGCTACAACTCCAAGAAGCGCATGCTGGTGCTGGGGCCGACCCTGATGTTCGACGTGCCCGGCCTGCTCAACGTCGGCGTGTATCAGCTATGGGAGAGCAATGCGCCCTACAGCAGCTTCACCCAGGTCAGCACGCCGCGCTACCACTACGATCCGCACCCGATGCTGGGCGCGGTCTGGGCCTTCCCGCTGGGGGCCACCAGGCTGTCCTTCGAAGGTTATGCCAACTTCATCGCCGCCAAGGGCCAGAACGAGTTCGGCCGGGGTACCAAGCCCGAGACGAATATCGACATGCAGCTGATGCTCGACGTCGGCGCGCTGCTCGACACCAAGCCGAAGCGCTTCCGCGCCGGTATCGCCTACCAGTACTGGCGCAACAAGTTCGGCAACGACAGCAACACGATTCCCGGCGCCACGGCCAGGACGCCGATGGTCAAGGCCCAGTACCACTTCTAGTGCTTGGTCACGCCGCGGCCGGTGCCACCGAGGCGCCGTCGATGCGGTGGCGGGCGAGGGCGGCCGCCACGAAGCCGCTGGCTTTCATGTGTTCGACGAAGCGGGCGAGGAAGGTGGCGGCTTCCGCGCCGCGGCGCTTCGGCGTGCCCATCGCCTGCTGGATGACCATGAAGTGGCCGTCAAGCAGGCGCAGCCCGCCGAAGCGCCGCGCATCCGCTTCCAGCTGCTGCTTCACCCCGGCCGCGACTTCCGCCCCCAGTTCCATGAAGGTGTCGACCACGGTGGGCGAGGTCGGCGCCCGCAGGATCCGCGCATGCGCCAGCGTGCGGCTCAGGTGGAGATCGTAGGCGCTGCCCTTGCCGACCACGACGCGGTTTGGCTCGGCGTCGACTTCCTCGTTCGCCTTCAGCGGCGAATCCTGTTTCACCAGATAGCAGCCTTCGATCAGCACATAAGCGGCGCTGAAGGCGATGTTCGCGCCGCGCAGCGGGTCGATGGCGAAGAAGCCGATGTCGGCCTGCTCCGAGGCGACCGCGTCGACCGACTTTCCGGCCGCATCGACGACCACCAGTTCCAGTTCCGCGCCCAGCAGGCGCGCGAATTCGCCGGCGAGGTCGACGGATACGCCGCGGGCGCCGCCATCCTCGCCCTGGCAGGCCAGGATCGGGTTGCCTAGGTTGATGGCGGCTCGCAGCTTGCCGGTGGGGGCAAAGGCGGAGCGGATGGAAGGAGTAGTGGTCATGGCGCACCGGTTGATGTTTCAAGAACCTGTCCAATCGCGTCGCCGCATAGCGCCACCTGGGCCGCATCCTCCTGCAGCAAACGCAGCCTTCGCTGCAACGGCGCCCAGCCCGGCCATTCCGCGATCCAGACCGTCGCTTCGCCGGCAGGCGCAAGGCCGGCCTGCGGTGCTTCCCCGAGTGTGGCACGGACTTCGGCGAACATGCGTTCGAGCGCGGCATCGACCTCGGCGCGCGGCAGGTTCTCCGCGTAGCGCTGCAGCAGCAGGCGCAGCGCCGCCATGTGGGCCACCAGCAGGTAGTTCTGCACCGTGAAGCGGGCCAGTTCGGCCGGTGCGCGCCGCTTGCCGGCCGGCTCGTCCAGCATGCGGCCGAGCGCCGCGCTGAGGGCCGCCAGGCTGTCCATGAAGCGCTTGCGGGCGATCCGGTAGTGGAAATCGTCGCCGTTGCGGCGCCGCAGGAGTTCGCCGGCGGCGTCCACGTATTTGCGGTTGGCCTCGCGCACCGCGTCCACCAGCAGCGGCAGGTTCTGGTATTCCCAGTTCGGCAGCACGTAGCTGAAGAAGGTGGCGATCAGGGTGCCGACCACGGTGTCCAGCAGGCGTTCGCCGATGGCGCCGCCGCCGTGCGGCACCGTCAGGCCGATCAGCAGCAGGGCCTGGACGCTGGCGGCGATCGCCGTGTAGCGGTATTTCACGTACAGGAAGGTGGGTCCGGCCGCGGTGGCGACGAACAGGAAGCCGAACAGGATGGCCGGCGCGTGGACGAAGTGCAGGATCACGGCGGTCAGCATGCAGCCGATCAGGGTGCCGGTCAGGCGGTCGGCGCGGCGCTGGCGGGTGATGCTGAAGCTGGGCTTGAGGACCACGGCGATGGTCAGCGCGGTCCAGTAGCCGTGCGTCTTGTAGGGCAGCCATTCGGCCGACATGAGTCCGACCGAAATCGCCATCGCCACCCGCAGCGCGTAGCGGAAGGTCGGCGAGGTCCAGCGCAGGTTCGACAGCAGGATGCCGATGTTGTAGCGCTGCTGGGTAAGGAGGGGCGTGAGGTCGGCGTCGCGTGCCGTCGGCAGCTTGCCATGGGGCGCCTGGCTGGCCGCGTGCAGGCGCGCGATCATCGCGATCAGCTCGCGGATCTTGTTGGAGGTGGCGCGCAGCACGGCCTGGGCGCCCCCGGCCGGGCCTTCGCCGGGGGGCAGGGTGCGCAGGGCCTCCTCGAGCGCGCGCAGTTCCGCGCGGTAGTCGGTGGCGGCCCAGGAGGGCCGGTTGCGCGTCATCGCATAGGCGACCGATTCGATGTCGCGCGCGGCCTTGCCGATCAGGTCGCCCAGCAGCGGCAGGACCGGGCCATCGGCGAAGTACTCGCGCAGCAGGGCGTAATCGGTGTGGGTCGACAGCACCAGTTCGTACAGGTCGAACATGGCGTAATGGACCTGCACCAGCACCGCTTCGTCGGGCCTGGGCCGGCCGCGCAGGATCAGGTCGCGCGAGGCCTGCTGGCGCTCGGCCAGCACGCTCTGCTGGCGCACCAGCTTTTCCAACTGCGCCGGCAGCGGATTCGCCAGGTCGTAGCAGCCGGCCTTGTTGCTGGTATAGGCCGCCAGTTCGTACAGCGCTTCGGCCAGCACCTGCTGCTTGAGACGGCGCCGCAGGATCCACACGACCACCATCGCATAGGCCATGTAGCCGGCGCCGCCCAGCAGGAACAGGCCGCCGTGCCGCAGCGCCTGCAACGGCGTGGCCGCCGCCTCGCTCGACAGCATCATCACGAACAGGGCCACGAACTGCAGCGGCATCGCCTTCCTGCCGTAGACCACCATCATGCTGGCCAGGAAGGAGACCAGCACGATGACGCTGCGCAGCAGCCAGGGCACCGGCGAACAAAGGCTGACCAGCAGCGCCACCAGGGAGCATGACAGCACGCCGGCCAGCATCTCGTTGAACTTGTGGCGCAGCGGGCCGGGCATGTCCATCAGGCTGGTGCACAGCGCGCCGATGGCGACCGCCATCGCGGCCGGCAGGTCGGCGGCGAGGTAGGTCAGGTAGGTCAGTCCGACGATGCCGGTGGCGATCCGCAGGCCGGTGTAGAAGTAGTGGCTGAACAGGAAGGTGCGCGGTGCTAGGGTGTAGTGCATGGGATCGAATGGGCCGCGCCTGCCAGGAGTCGGGTAGGCTTTGCTGGCGATTCTAGCAAAAAACGCCAGCCGGGCCGGCCCATCGCACAGCCATTCGTGTCCGTATTTACGCCGGCAGGAAGCGCCGCAGCAGCGCCGTGAATTCCTCCGCCGCCTCGATACTGGACAGGTGGGAGGCGTCGAGCACCGCCAGCTGCGCTCCAGCCACCTGGGCGGCCAGCCATTCGCCGTCGGCCACCGTGGTCACCGGATCGTGGCGGCCGGCGATCACCAGCGTCGGACTGGCGATGTCCTGCACCTGTTCGCGCAGGTCGCAGCGGGCAAGCGCATCGCAGCAGGCGGCATAGCCCTCGGCGTCCTGTTCGCGCAGGCGCCCGATCAGGTGGCCGACCACACTGGGCTGGCGTGCGATGAAGGGGGCGGTGAACCAGCGCGATGCGGCGCCGTCCGCCACGGCGCCCATGCCTTCGACGCGGACCAGCGCGGCGCGCGTCGCCCAGCCATCCAGGTTGCCGATGCGGGCGGCGGTATTCGCCAGCACCAGCTTGTGGACGCGCTGCGGCGCATGGATGCCGAGCCATTGGCCGGTCAAGCCGCCCATCGAGATCCCGCAGAAGTGCGTCCGCGTGATGCCGAGATGGTCGAGCAGGTCGAGCACGTCCAGGCCCAGGCGCGCGATGCCGGCCGGACCGGTTCCGCGCACGGAACCACCGTGTCCGCGGGTGTCGTAGCGCACCACATAAAAATCCTCGGCCAGCGCCGCGGTCTGCGCGTCCCACATGCCCAGGTCGGTGCCGAGGGAGTTCGAGAGGAGGAGGCAGGGTTTCCTGCGGTCGCCGTCGGTCCGGTAGTACAGCCGGCCGTCATCGAGGTGTGCGTAAGGCATGCGATCTCCTCAGCCAAGGTCGCCGCCGGCCACGGGCAGGACGGTACCGGTGATATACGAAGCCTCGCGCGAGGCCAGGAACAGGATCGCACCGACCTGCTCGTCGATGCTGCCGTAGCGGTGCATCAGGCTGGTGGCGACGGTCTGGTCGACGATGCCCTGGTACCACGCCTGCTCCGGTCCGCTGAGCGGCTCCGGGTTGCGCGGCACCTTGCGCGGCGGTGCCTCGGTGCCGCCGGTGGCCACCGCGTTGACGCGGATGTTGTCGCCGGCATGCTCGAAGGCCAGGCTGGCGGTCAGCGCGTTGACGCCGCCCTTGGCCGCCGAGTACGGGATGCGGTAGATGCCGCGCGTCGCCACCGAGGACACGTTGACGATGGCGCCGGCCTGGCGCCAGATCATCGACGGCAGCACGGCGCGACAGCACCACAAGGTGGGAAACAACGAGCGCCGGATCTCCGCTTCGATCTGCCACTCCTCGTACTCCTGGTAGGGCTTGGCCCAGATGGTGCCGCCGACGTTGTTGACCAGGATGTCGATCCGGCCGTAGTCGTCGAGCGCGCGCGCCATCAAGGCTTGTGCGCCGTCCCAGGTCTCGAGGTCGACCTCGGCTACCACGACTTGCGCGCCAAGCGCGACTGCCTCCTGCGCGACTTCGTTGACCAGCGCCGAGCGGTCGGCCAGCACCAGCTGGGCCCCTTCGCGGGCGGCGGCCAGCGCCACCCCGCGGCCGATGCCCTGGGCGGCGCCGGTGACGACCATGACCTGGTCCTTGAAACGGTCGGGATGCATCATGCGGCGACTCCCTGGCCGGCGGCGGCGCTGGCGGAAAATTTCTCGAAGTAGAAGTTGGCCGGCTTCACGCCCGTGGTTTCCAGCCAGCCGCGCACCGCCTCGACCATCGGCACCGGGCCGCACAGGTAGACGTCGACGTCGCCGCCGTTCATCCAGCCCGCCTCGACGTGGGCGGTGGCATAGCCCTTGCGTGGGTGGCCGCTGCTTGCCGCGGCGACGCAGGTCAGGTACTCGAACTGCGGATGGGCGGCGGCGATGCGGTCCAGGTGGGCCAGTTCGACCAGGTCGTGGTCGTTCGTCACCGCGTAGACCAGCCTCACCGGCTGCGTGAAGCCCTTGGCGGCGAGGACGTCCAGCATGGACAGGAAGGGCGCGATGCCGGTGCCGCCGGCCAGCATCAGCAGGGGACGCTGGACCGGCCGCAGGTAGAAGCTGCCGAAGGGACCGCTGAAGGAGACTTGCTGGCCGGCCGCGGCGCGCTGCGCGAGGTAGCCGCTCATCAGCCCGTCCGGCACGTTGCGCACGACGAAGCTGGCGAGGGCCGCGCCGGGCGCGGAGCTGAAGGAATAGGAGCGGGTCTCGCTCGTTCCGGGCACCGTGACGTTGACGTACTGGCCCGGCAGGAAGTCCAGCAGATCCGGCTGGTCCAGCGCCACCGAGAAGCGGATGGTCGAGGGCGAGAGCTGCTCGACGGCGGCGAGCCTGCCCTGGTATTCCGCGACGCCGGTGCGGCAGGCGCCCGAGGTGGCGGGAATCTTCACCACGCAGTCGGAGGTCGGCCGCATCTGGCAGGCCAGCACGTAGCCGGCGGCGGCATCCTTTTCGTCCAGCGCGTCCTCGATATAGCTTTCGGGCGGCATCTCGTACTGCCCCGACTCGCACAGGCCGCGGCAGGTGCCGCAGGCGCCGTCGCGGCAGTCGAGGGGAATGTTGACCTTCTGGCGGTAGGCCGCGTCGGCCAGTTTTTCGTTGTCGTTGCAGCTGATGAAGCGGGTGACTCCGTCTTCGAACTGCAGCGCGATCGTATGCGTCATGATCGGCTCCTGCTTTGCATGGTGCGTTGCTTAGATGTGGTAGATGTCGATGACCTGGCTGATGTAGTCGTTCTTCAGGACGACGTACTTGTCCAGGATCTGCGGACGCGGACCGGAAAAATCGATCGCGTAGCGCGACATGCCGAAATAGCTATGGTTCGTGTGGTAGCGGTGGCTCAGCGTGTGCCAGTTGAAGCGCACGGTGAGCACGCCGCCGTCGACCCGTTCGAGTTCCACGTTGGCGATGTTGTGGCTGGTGCGGGTGTCGGGAATCGTCGCGCTGGAGCGCTCGGTCTTGATCCGGAACACCCGGTCTTCCAGGCCCTGGCGGTTCGGGTAGAAGATCAGCGAGATCTCGCGCTGCGGATCGGTGACCAGCTTGCCGTCGTCGTCCCAGGACGGCATCCAGAAGCGCGCGTCCGGGTGGTAGCACTCCAGCCACTCGTCCCACTGCTCGTCGTCGAGCAGGCGGGCTTCGCGGTAGAGGAAGGCGAGGATGTCCTGCATGGCGACCGCGCTCATTTCGTCTCTCCCTGTGCGTCGATGGCCTTCTTCATGACGTCCAGCCAGTAGCGGTGCTGCACCGTGTACAGGCCTTCGTCCTCGGTGCGCACGCCGCTCATCACCGGCCGCAGGCCGATGTCGCCGGCGGCCGGATCGGCGCCCGCGATCCAGTGGGTGGCGCCGCGGCACATGTCGTTCCAGGCCATCGCCGCGCCGGCATAGCCCTGCTGGCAGGCGCGGAACTCTTCCAGGTCGTCCGGGGTCGCCATGCCGCTGACGTTGAAGAAGTCTTCATACTGGCGGATGCGGTGGGCGCGTGCCTCGTCGGATTCGCCCTTCGGCGCGATGCAGTAGATCGTCACCTCGGTCTTGTCCACCGACAGCGGACGCAGCACCCGGATCTGGGAGCTGAACTGGTCCATCAGGTAGACGTTCGGGTACAGGCACAGGTTGCGCGAGCGCTCGACCATCCAGTCCGCCATCGGCTTGCCGTGCTTTTCGGCGTATTCCGCATGGCGCCCGAAGTTCGGCCGGTCTTCCGGATTCGCCCACTGCGACCACAGCAGCATGTGGCCGTGCTCGAAGGCGTAGAAGCCGCCGCCCTGGCGGCCCCAGTTGCCGGCATCCATGGCGCGGACCTTGTCCTCGCGCGCCTGTTCGTCCTTGCGGTGCCTGGTGGTGGCGGCGTAGTTCCAGTGCACGGCCGTGACGTGGTAGCCGTCGGCGCCGTTCTCGGCCTGCAGCTTCCAGTTGCCGTCGAAGGTGTAGGTGGAGGAGCCGCGCAGCACTTCCAGCCCTTCCGGCGACTGGTCGACGATCATGTCGATGATCTTGCCGGCTTCGCCCAGGAACTCGTCGAGCGGCGGCACTTCCGGGTTCAGGCTGCCGAACAGGAAGCCCTTGTAGCTGGCGAAGCGCGCCAGCTTCTTGAGGTCGTGCGAGCCCTCCTTGTTGAAGCATTCCGGGTAGCCGGCGCTTTCCGGGTCCTTCACCTTCAGCAGCTTGCCGCTGTTGTTGAAGGTCCAGCCGTGGAACGGGCAGGTATAGGTCGCCTTGTTGCCGCGCTTGTGGCGGCACAGCTGGGCGCCGCGGTGGCTGCAGGCGTTGATGAAGGCATTCAGCTCACCCTGTCGGTTGCGCGCGATGAAGACCGGTTGGCGTCCGATGTGGGTGGTGTAGTAGTCGTTGACGTTCGCGACCTGGCTCTCGTGGGCGAGATAGATCCAGTTGCCTTCGAAGATGTGCTGCATCTCCAGTTCGAACAGGCCTTCGTCGGTGAAGGCATTGCGGTGCAGGCGGTACTGGCCGGTGGCGGCATCCTCCACCAGGTAGTCGTCCAGGCTCCTGGGCTTGAACGCGTTGACGGGACGGATCGGGATCATGGCGGGTCCTCAGGCGGCGGCGCGGTTGCGCTCGACGATGGTGCTCGGCGCGGCTTCGGTGTCGCGGTACAGGTGGAAGTCGAAATCGATCGAGGCGAAAGGCTTGTCCAGGCGCTTGGCATCGATCGCGGCCGGATCGTCGATGCGGGCGATGGCCGGCACCAGGCCTTCGCGGCTGGCGAAGGCGAAGTCGTCCCACAGGTATTCGTCGCCGTCGATGTTGATCTGGGTAGTCAGCTTGCGGTGGCCGGGTGCGCTCACGAAGAAGTGGATGTGGGCCGGGCGCTGGCCGTGGCGGCCGAGAAGATCCAGCAGCTGCTGGGTGGTGCCGTCCGGCGGACAGCCGTAGCCGACCGGGATGATGCTGCGGAACTGGTAGCGGCCGTCGGCGTCGGTCACGATGGTGCGGCGCAGGTTGAAGTCGGACTGGGTGCGGTCGAAGAACGAGTAGTTGCCTAGCAGGTTGGCGTGCCAGACTTCGACCTTCGCGTTCGGCAGCGGCTTGCCTTCCTGGTCGAACACCGTGCCCTGCATGAACAGGGTCTCGGCGCGGTCGGACTCGCTGCCGTCGTCGAGGCGGGCGAAACCCACGCTCTCCGGCGCGCCGGCCACGTACAGCGGGCCTTCGATGGTGCGCGGGGTGCCGCCTTCGAGGCCGGCCTTTTGTTCGGCCTCGTCGGCGCGGATGTCGAGGAAGCGTTCCAGGCCCAGGCCGGCGGAGAGCAGGCCCAGTTCGTTGGCCGCACCGGCGGCCGACAGGTAGGCGATGCCGTGCCAGAACTCGGTCGGCGTGATGTCCAGGTCTTCGATCGCCTTGCACAGGTCGCCCAGCAGGCGCTGCACGACCTGCTGCACGCGCGGGTTGGCGGGGCGGCTTGCGGCGTCCACGATCCAGTTCTTTACCAGGGTGTCGATGTCTGCGTGATTCATTGCGGTCTCCTTCGTGTTATGGGCTTACTGGTCGTTGCTGCGGATCGAGGACGGGTGGCGGCACAGCGGCATCACCTCGATCTGCATATAAGGGAACAGCGGCAGGGAGGTCAGCAGCGCGTGCAGCTCCTCCACGCTGCCGACGTCGAAAACGCTGACGTTGGCGTACTGGCCGGCGATGCGCCACAGGTGGCGCCACTTGCCTTCGTGCTGCAGGCGCTGGGCGAGTTCCTTCTCGTCCTGCTTGAGTTTCGCGGCCTGCTCGGGCGGCATCGCCGGCGGCATGTTGACGTTCATTCGTACATGGAACAGCATCAAGGTCTCCTTGGGTGTCTCAGTTGCGCTGCATCCGGCGCAGTTTCTCGATATCGATCTCCACGCCCAGGCCGGGGCCGCTCGGGACCTGCAGCATGTAGTCGCGGTAGACCAGCGGCTCGCGCAGGACTTCCTCGGTCAGCAGCAGGGGGCCGAACAGTTCGGTGTCCCAGGCCAGTTCGGGGAAGGTGGCGCAGAGGTGGGCGGTGGCGGCGGTGCCGATCCCGCCTTCGAGCATGGTGCCGCCGTACAGGCCGACGCCGGCCAGGCGCGCCACGGTGGCCACTTCCAGCGCCGGCAGCAGGCCGCCGGACTGGGCGATCTTGACCGCGTAGACGTCGGCAGCATCCATGCGCGCCAGCGCCAGCGCGTCGTCCGGGCCATGCAGGGCCTCGTCGGCCATGATGGCGACGTCGAAGCGCTGCTTCAGGCGGGCCAGGGCGCCGGCGTTGACGGCCTTCACCGGCTGTTCGATCAGGTCGATGCCGCCGGCTTCCAGCGCCGCGATGCCGCGCACCGCGACCAGTTCGCTCCAGGCCTGGTTGACGTCGACCCGCACGCTGGCGCGCTCGCCGAGGGCGCGCTTGATCGCCAGCACGTGCTTGACGTCGTCCGCGACGCTGCGCAGGCCGATCTTCAGCTTGAAGATGCGGTGGCGGCGAATCTCGAGCATGTGCTCGGCCTCGGCGATGTCCTTGGCGGTGTCGCCGCTGGCCAGGGTCCAGGCCACCGGCAGCGCATCGCGCACCCGGCCGCCCAGCAGTTCCGAGAGCGGCACGCCGAGGCGGCGCGCCTGGGCGTCGAGCAGGGCGGTCTCGAGGGCGCATTTGGCGAAGCGGTTGCCCTGGATGATCTTGCGGATCTTCGCCATGGCCTTGGCCGGCTGCCGCGCGTCCATGCCGACGAGCAGGGGCGCGATGTGGGTGTCGATGTTCACCTTCACGCTTTCCGGGCTTTCGTCGCCGTAGTTCAGGCCGCCGATGGTGGTGGCTTCGCCCCAGCCTTCGATGCCGTCGCCGCAAAGGACGCGCACCAGCACCAGGGTCTGGGTGCTCATCGTCGCGACGGACAGCTTGTGAGGCCGGATCGTCGGCACGTCGACGAGGATGGTTTCAATAGTTTGAATCATATTTATTTCGTATAATGCGCTGAGGTGATGACACGATATTCCTGCGAATAATGGCCGTCCAACACCGTTTTGGTATCCCTTTAATACCTGTAAGGTATGGTTATGGAATTGCGACACTTGCGGTATTTCGTTGCGGTGGCAGAAGAACGGAATTTCACGCGCGCGGCCGAGCGCCTGCACATCGCCCAGCCGCCGCTCAGCCGGCAGATCCAGCAGCTCGAGGAATACCTGGGCGTGGCGCTGATCGAAAAGGGTTCGCGGCCCCTGAAACTGACCGAGGCCGGACAGTTCTTCCTGGCGCATGCGAAGCCGTTGCTGGACCAGGTGCGCGACCTGAAGGCGATGACCCAGCGGGTGGGCAAGCTGGAACGCACGCTGTCGGTGGGATTCGTCGCCTCGACCTTGTACGGCCTGCTGCCCGACATCATCCGCCGCTACCGCGAGCGCCATCCCGAGGTCGAGGTGACCCTGCAGGAGATGACCACGGTGGACCAGTTGAAGGCGCTGAAGGAGGGACGGATCGACGTCGGCTTCGGCCGCATCAAGAGCGAGGATCCGAGCATCCGCCGGATCCGGCTGCGTGACGAAAGGATGGTGGTGGCGCTGCCGTCCGGCCACCGGCTGGCGCAGCGCCAGGAAGGCCTGCGCCTGGTGGACCTGCTGCACGAACCGCTGCTGGTCTATCCAAAGGCGCCGCGGCCCAGCTTTGCCGACCAGGTGCTGGCAGCGTTCAGCGAGGCGAACTTGATGCCGGACCACGTGACCGAAGTGCGCGAACTGCAGATCGCGATGGGGCTGGTGGCCGCCGGCCAGGGCATCTCGATCGTGCCGGAAAGCGTGCAGGGGATGCACCACCGGAACGTGGCCTACCGCGCGATCGAGGACAAGCACGCCTTTTCGCCGGTCCTGTTCAGCGTGCGCCACATGGACCGCTCGCCGGAACTGGAAAACATGCTGGCGGCGGTGTACTCGATCTACGACGACATGGGCCTGCACTACGAGAAGGAAGGCCTCTGACGCCGGCCCGGCGATCGAGTGGGCCTGATTCAGGCCGCCACGGAAATCCCGGCCGCCCTCGCGGCAAGGCCGCGTAGCCATTCGAGCCCCGGCTCCTTGTGGTTGCGCGGATGCCAGGCCATCGCCAGCGCGAAGGGCGGCGCATCGAAGGGCAGTTCGAACATATCCAGCCGGTCCGCGTACCCGGCCAGCAGGCCGGCCGGCAGGGTCGAGACATAGTCCGATTTGTCCAGCACAGCCGGCACCATGCCGAACTGGGGCACCGACAGCGCGAGGTTGCGCCGGTATCCCAGCTGTTCCAGGGTTTCATCCATATACCCGTGCAAGGGCCCGCGCAGCGGCGAGGCCACCACATGGCGCAGTCCCAGGTAGGTTTCGAAGTCGAGTGTTCCGGTGCCGCGCGGATGACCCTTGCGCTGCGCCATCACGAAGGGCTGGGTCAGCAACACACGCACCTTCGCACTTTGGGGAATCGCGCGCTGCGCGTCGATCAGGAGGTCGATCTCGCCTTGCTCCAGGAGGGTTGCGGCCGCCCCCGGCTCCGTCATGCTCATCGCGATCTGCACGCCCGGTCCGGCACTGCAGCCCAGCAGTTCGATCAGCGGAACGCCGACCAGAGTGGTGGCGTTGTCGCCGAGCGCCACCTGGAAGGTGCGCCGTGCCGTATGCGGGTCGAAGCCGGCTTCGCTGCCGAGTACCGCGCCGAGGTCGGCCAGCGCCTTGCGCAGCGGGGTCCGAAGCGCCAGCGCGCGGGCCGTGGCCGTCATCCCGCGCCCGCTCTCCGCCGGCAGCAGCAGCGGATCGCCGAACAGCTGGCGCAGCCGCGCCAGCTGGGCCGACAGCGCAGGCTGGCTGATGTGCAGCCGCGCGGCCGCGCGGGTCACGTTGGATTCGGCCAGCAGCGCGTCGAGCGATACCAGCAGGTTCAGGTCGACCGACGAGATGTCTTTGATATCCATGCTGGTTATACGTCCTATGATTTTGTTTGATTTCAATTATAGGTGACGCAGGCCTATAGTGGCTAGGTCACTCTTATATAGGACTCAGCCATGAAAACCCAACGTGTACTCGTCACCGCAGGTGCCTCCGGGATCGGCCGTGAGATCGTGCGCGCCTTTGTCGCTCAGGGCGCCGAGGTGTACGTCGTCGACCTGAACGCCGCCGGCCTCGCCGAGCTGGCGAAGGAATCCGGGCGCATCCATACCGCCGTGTGCGACATGTCCAGCCGCAGCCAGATCGAGGCCATGGTGCCGGCGGCGGCGGCGGCGCTCGGCGGCCTCGATGTGCTGGTGAACAATGCCGGCATTTCCGGTCCGACCGCGCCGGTTGAAAGCTTCGACCCCGACGCCTGGGACAGCGTGATGCAGGTGAACGTGAACGGCACTTTCAACGTCACCCGCCTGGCGATTCCCTACCTGAAGCAGTCGGATGCCGGTTCCATCATCGTGATGTCCTCGGTGGCCGGCCGCTTCGGCTACCCGAACCGCAGCGCCTACTCGGCCAGCAAATGGGCGCTGATCGGCTTCACCAAGTCGCTGTCGCGCGAACTGGGCGCCGACGGCATCCGCGTCAACGCGATCCTGCCGGGCGCCGTCGCCGGCGAGCGCATCGAAAACGTGCTGGCCGGCCGCGCCGCCGTCAGCGGCCGTCCGGTGGAGGAAGAACGCCGTGCCGCCATGGCGATCCAGTCGCTGCAGCGCTTTGTCGACCCGCGCGACATCGCCGCCCTGGCCGTATTCATCAGTTCCGATGCCGGCAAGTCGATCTCGGGCCAGATGCTGCCGATCGATAACGACATCCAGACCGCAAGCTGAAAAGGAGAACCACTATGTCCACCACCACCACCACCGCCTCTCTGCGCGAGCGCCTGATCGGCGCCTGGAAGCTCGTCTCCTACGTCGAACAGCCGGTTGACGGCTCGGCGCCTTTCTACCCGTTCGGCGAAACGCCGCAGGGCATCATCATGTACACCCCGGACGGTTTCATGTCGGCCCAGCTGTGCCATGCGCAGCGCACGCCCTTCGCTTCCGGCGACTGGTTCAAGGGCACCCCCGAGGAATACGAGGCCGAGGCCAGTTCCTATATCGCCTATACCGGGCCCTTCCACGTCGACGAGGAACTGCAGTCGCTCACCCACAGCATGTTCATTTCGCTGTTCCCGAACTGGAAAGGCCAGACCCAGCCGCGCGTGGTGAAGATCGAGGGCGATTACCTGTATCTCGGCACCGCCAGCCCGATCCAGTCGCAGGGCAAGACCGTGAACTCCGCCCTGAAGTGGAAACGTGCCTCGGCCGCCTGACATGACCCAGCCTTCGATCCCGAACGGCAAGCGCTGGCTGTACCTGGCTACCGCGGTGCTGACCCTGATGTGCACCGGCTCGATCTATGCGTTCAGCGTGTTCTCCGGCCCGCTCGCCGCCGCGCGCGGCTGGAGCGTGGCCCAGGTCACGCTGGCCTTCACGGTCAACACCGCGGTATGCCCGATCCCGATGATCCTGGCCGGCAAATGGGTCGACCGCGGCTATGCCCGCGCCAGCATGATGCTGGGCGGCTGCATGTTCGGCCTGGCCTTCCTGATCATTGCATACGTGCCCGGCCTGAGTGCGCTCTACCTCGGCTACGGCGTGCTGGGCGGAGTCGGCATCTCGCTCGCCTATGCCGGCGCGCTCGGCAACGTGGCGCGCTATTTCCCGGACAAGCGCGGCCTTGCAACCGGCCTGGTCACTGCCGGCAACGGCGCCGCCGCGCTGGTCACGGCGCCGCTGGCGGCATCCCTGATCGCCTCCGGCGGCGTGCTGTCGGCCCTGCGCATCCTCGGCATCGGCTTCTTCGTGGTGGCGCTGGCATGCGGCCTGCTGACGAAGACCGCGCCGCCGGGCTTCCGGCCGGCCGGCTGGACGCCGCCGCAGTCCGGCGCCGCATCCGGCGGCCTGGACTGGCGCGCGATGCTGGCGACGCCGGTGTTCTACCTGCTGCTGGCGCTGCTGGCCTCGGGAGCGATGTCGGGCCTGATGATCGCCGCGAACGCATCGCAAATCGGCCAGAACATGTTCCACATCAGCGCCGGTGTCGCTGCCGCCTGCGTCGGCCTGTACGCCGCCAGCAACGCGCTTGGGCGCTTCTTCTGGGGCGCGGTGTCTGACCGCATCGGCGGAGCAAACACGCTGGTCTTCATCTTCGTGCTGGTCGCCGCCATGCTGGGCGTGCTGGCGGCGTCGACCTCGGTCAGCGGCTTCATCGTCGGCATGTGCGGCATCGGCCTGGCCTTCGGCGGCGTGATGGGCGTGTTCCCGTCGCTGGTGGCGGCGCGCTTCGGCCTCCGGTATTTCGGCGAGAACTACGGAATCATGTTCTGTGGCTATGCACTGGCGGCCTTCTGTGGCCCGCGCCTGGGCGCCTCGATGGCAGCCCTCAACGGCGGCGACTTCAGCAAGGCCTTCCTGGTGGCCATCGCGGTCTGCGTGGTCGGCCTCGGCCTCGCGCTGGCGCTGCGCAGCCTCGGACGCCGTCCGCGCAGCGCCGCCGCGTAGGCGGCCCGCCATTCGCCTCATCCCGCTTCATCCGAAAGAGAGTATCCATGTCACATCGTATTGTCATCGTCGGCGGCGGCGCCGGCGGGCTCGAACTCGCGACCCGCCTCGGACGCACGCTCGGCAAGCGCGGCCGGGCGGCCGTCACCCTGGTGGACGCCCAGCTGACCCATGTCTGGAAGCCCTTGTTGCATGAGGTCGCGGCGGGTTCGCTGAATGTGCCAGCGAACGAGCTGAACTACGTCGCCCAGGCCAAGTGGAACCACTTCCGGTTCCTGCATGGGCGCCTGACGGGTATCGACCGCGCACACCGCATGATCCGCCTGAGCCAGGTGCTTGACGATGGCGCCGCCGTACCCGACGCCGGGATCGCCTACGATACGCTGGTGATCGCCGTCGGCAGCGTCGCCAACGATTTCGGCACGCCCGGCGCGGCCGAGCACTGCATCTTCCTGGATACTCCCGAGCAGGCCGGGCGCTTTCACCGCCAGCTGCTAGGCCATTACCTGCGGGCCCAGACCAGCGCCGCCACGGACGCCGGGCTCGGCATCGCCATCGTCGGCGCCGGTGCGACCGGCGTCGAGCTGGCCGCCGAGCTGGCCAACGCGGCCCGGGAGCTGCCCGCCTACGGGCTGAGCGCGATTCGCCCGGAGAATGTCCGCATTACCGTGCTGGACGGGGCGAAGCGGGTGCTGCCGGGGCTAGGCGAGCGCATCGGCCAGGAGGCGCACCGGACACTCCAGAGCCTGGGGATTGCCGTCATCACGTCCGCGCGGGTCACGGAAGTCACCGCCGACGGCATCCGCACCGCCGACGGCGGCCTGGTCGAGGCGACCCTGAAGGTGTGGGCGGCGGGGATCAAGGCGCCGGCCTTCCTGCGCGGGCTGGACGGCCTGGAGACCAACCGCATCGACCAGTTGGTGGTGCGTCCGACCCTGCAGACCACCGGCGACGACGACATCTTCGCGCTCGGTGACTGCGCTGCCTGCGAGCTCGGCGACGGCAGCGGGCGCAACGTGCCCCCGCGCGCCCAGGCGGCCCACCAGCAGGCGGCGCTGTTGGCGCGCAACATCCAGGCCAGGATCGCCGGGCGCCCGCTGGCGGACTACCGCTACCGCGACTACGGTTCGCTGGTGTCGCTGTCGCGCTTCAGCGCGGTCGGTAACCTGATGGGCAACCTGATGGGGAGCATTCGCGTGGAAGGGCGGCTGGCCCGCCTGTTCTACGTTTCCTTGTACCGCATGCACCAGCTGACCCTGGGCGGCATGCTGCGCACCGCGCTGCTGATCCTGAGCGACCGGATCAGCCGCCGCACCTCGCCACGGCTGAAGCTGCACTGAACCATGAAACTGCCTGTCATTTCCCTGCTCGCACTCGCACTCGCCCAGGCCTGGGCGCATCCGGCCCGCGCGGAAGCGCCGGCGTCCGCCGTCGATACCCTGGCCGCGCACGGCGTCACCCTGCGCGCGCTGTACGTCAACGAGACGGCCGGCAATGTGTCCGGTGGCCTGGAGCGGGGCGCTGCGGTGTCCCACTACCTGCTCGGCGGCGCCGACGTCGACCTCGGCAAGGCGGCCGGCTGGCGCGGCGCGATCCTGCATGCCAACGTCATCGCGATCAAGTCGCGCGGCCTCAACGAGGACTACATCGGCGGCGGCATCGACACCCAGGAAAACTACGCGCCGTTTCCCTTCGTGCGCTTCGCCGACCTGTCGCTCGAACAGACCCTGCCTCTGGGAAAGACCGCCACCTTGCAGCTGCAGGCCGGGCTGATGGGCGCCTCGGCCTACTTCGCGCGTTCGCCCTATGCCTGCGAGTTCATGAACCACGCGTTCTGCGGCGCGATCTGGGGCCTGGGCCAGGACAGCGGCACCGTCAACGCGCCGCTCGCGACCTGGGCGGCGCGCGCGGTGGCACGTTCCGGCCATGGCTATGCCCAGGCCGGCCTGTTCATGAGCGACACCAACGTCACCAGCCCCGACGCCCACCTGTTCGACTTCAACAAGACCCGCTACACCGGCCGCAACTGGCTGTTCGAGGCCGGCCACGAGACCGGCCTGGCCGACGAGGACAAGCCGCATTATGTCCGGCTGGGCGGCTGGTACCTGCATGCGCCGCGCAACGACGTCTACTACAACGCGCAGGGGCAGTCGTATGCACGGGAAGGCGGCGGGCACGCCGTCATGCATTACGGTTCGGGCGCCTATCTCACGGCCGGCAAGGTGATCGCCAGGACGGATCCGCACGGCAGCGCCAACCTGGCCGTGTTCGGGAGCGTGCTGCGCAGCTTCAGCGGCGGCGAGCCGATCGCCTCGGCGCTCAAGCTGGGCATCGTGCAGAGCGGCACCTTCGCGTCGCGCCCCCACGATGCTTTCATGGTCGGCGTGGCCGACACCCGCTACAGCCGCTCGCTGGGGCGCTTCCTGGCCGAGAAACGCGCGCTCCTGGGCGGCACCGGGGCTCCCGACCGCCATGAGTACACGCTCGAGGTCGGCTACCGGGCCGAGCTGATGCCGGGCGTCATGCTGACCCCCAACATCCAGTACGAGATCCATCCGACCACCCGCGGCTTCGCGACCGCGGGACGGGACATCGGCGATCCGCTGGTGCTCGGCCTCAAGCTGACCGTGGATCTCGCGCGGGTCGGCGGTTTTGTGCGCGCGCCACGCTGAATCGCCCCTGTCTATACTTGGAGCTGCGCCGGAGCTCCGGTGCGGATTCCGGGGGTCGTCATGGAAAATCGCCTCGGGCAAGGCGCCGGCCAGGTGCTTGCCCCCCTGAAGCAAATGTTGCCGGCGCTCGAAGCGCTGTACACCGACGTCCACGCGCATCCCGAACTGTCGATGCAGGAACACCGGACCGCCGGACTGGCCGCCGAGCACCTGCGCGCGGCCGGCTACGACGTGACGGCCGGCGTCGGCGGCACCGGCGTGGTCGGGGTGCTGCGCAACGGTCCCGGACCGACCGTGATGCTGCGCGCCGACATGGACGCGCTGCCGGTCAAGGAAATGACGGGCTTGCCGTATGCGAGCACGCTTGATGCCGTCGACCGCGAGGGCCGCACGGTGCCGGTGATGCACGCCTGCGGCCACGATATGCACGTGGCCTGGCTGGCCGGCGCCGCCAGCCTGCTGGCGCAGGGACGCGCGGCGTGGAGCGGCACGCTGGCGGCCGTGTTCCAGCCGGGCGAGGAAACCGCCGAGGGCGCGCGCGCGATGCTCGACGACGGCCTGTACAAGCATTTCCCGAAGCCCGATGTCATCCTCGGCCAGCACGTGATGGTGGCGTCGGCGGGCGAGGTCGGCGGGCGTACCGGCACCATCACCTCGGCCGCCGACAGCCTGCAGATCCGCCTGTTCGGCCGCGGCGCGCACGGTTCCATGCCGCAGGCGTCGATCGACCCGGTGGTGATGGCGGCGGCGACCGTGATGCGCCTGCAGACCATCGTCGCGCGCGAGCTGTCGCCGAACGAGGCCGCGGTCGTCACCGTCGGCTCGCTGCAGGCCGGCACCAAGGAAAACGTGATCCCGGACGAAGCCCTCATCAAGCTGAACGTGCGCAGCTACGACCCCAAGGTGCGCCAGCGTGTGCTGGACGCCATCGCGCGGATCGCCAACGCCGAGGCGGCGGCCTCCGGCGCCCCGCGGCCGCCCGAGATCACCACGCTGGACAGTTATCCGATGGGAGTCAACGACGATAGTGCGGGCGAACGCGTCGGCAACAGCTTCCGCGACTACTTCCCCGCCGCCCGCGTGCATCGGACCGGCCCCACCTCGGCCAGCGAGGATTTCGGCTCCTTCGGCCAGGCCTGGCAGGTGCCGGCCGTGTTCTGGTTCGTCGGCGGCACCGATCCGGACACCTATGCGGCGGCCAGCGCGTCAGGTGAGATCAACAAGATCCCGAGCAATCACAGTCCCTATTTCGCGCCCGTGATCCATCCGACCCTGGAGACCGGGGTGGAAACCCTGGTGGTGGCGGCGCTGGCCTGGCTGGGGAAAGGCACTGCCGCCGCGCCGGCGTGAGCTCAATCGCGCAGCCGCTCGGCGGCGAAGGCGCGCAATACCGCCATCACCGGGGCCTCGGTGCGGCCGGCCAGGGTGACGTAGGCGAAGCGCGCATTCGCCTCGAGCCGGGGCCGCACCGGCAGTTCGACCAGGCGGCCCGACTCGATGCCTTCGCGCGCCGCCGCCGCCAGTCCCAGGAACACCGCCTGCGAGCGCTCGACGGCGCCGATCAGGCTGCCCACGTCCTCGCACTGCAGCGTCGTCATGTGTTCCGGGTCGGCCTGCGGGCCGTAGAGTTCGGCCAGCAGGCGGGCAATTTCGTCCGACAAGGGCGCCGACGCGATCGGGTAGGCCAGCGCCTGCGCCAGCGTCACGCTGGCCAGCCGGGCCAGCGGATGATCGGCGCGGCAGACGAAGCAGGTGCGCAGTTCCCCCACGATGTCGACCCGCAGGTCGGCGGACGGCGCGACGCTGCGGGCATCGACGATCAGCGCGTCGAGGCGGTTGGCGCGCAACTGCATGAGCTGCAGTTCGGTCGGGCCGCGCGTGATGGCGACCTGGACTTTCGGATGCGCCTGCGCCATATGGCAGAGCAGGGGTGTCATCAGCATGGCGCCGGGGTTGGCGCCCATGCCGATCCGCATCGACCCGCCTTCGCCCTGCATGAACAGCTCGGCACTGCGGCGCAGCTCGCCGGCATCGCGCACCAGCCGCTCGGCGCGCGCCACCACGTCCTTGCCCAGCGGCGTCAGTTCGTTGCGCTTGCCGATCCGGTCCAGCAGGGGCGCGCCGAGTTCTTCTTCGAGGGCCTGGATGCTGCGGCTCAGGGCCGATTGGGTGATGAACAGCTGTTCCGCCGCCCGGCTGAAGGAGCGCGTGCGTGCCAGGGCCAACAGGTGCTCGAGCTGCTTGATGTTCACGTTATGCAAAGAATGAATGACATTCAGAAAAATAATGCATTGGACACATGGATGTGCCGATCGTACCATGGCCGCGTTTCCTGCAGTCGCCCATAGCGGACCCTGAATGACCCTGCTTCACACGATTTACCTGGTCGCCATCGCCGCCGAAGCGGCGTCCGGGGCCCTGATGGGCATGCGGCGGCGCATGGACCTGTTCGGCCTGTGCGTGGTGGGCACCGTCACCGCCCTCGGCGGCGGCACCATCCGCGACATCATCCTCGGCCACTATCCGCTCGGCTGGGTCGCGCATCCCGAATACCTGGCCTTCACGGTCGGCGCGGCGATTGTCGCCGCCCTGCTGGCGCGCCGTATGCACAGGTTGAAGACCGCCTTCCTGTGGATGGATGCGCTCGGGCTGGTGGCGTTTACCGTGATCGGCTGCGATATCGCGGCCTCCACCGGCGCCAACCCGGTCGTCGTGATCCTGATGGGGATGACCACCGGGGTGTTCGGCGGCCTGCTGCGCGACGTCCTGTGCAACCAGGTGCCGCTGGTGCTGCGGCGCGACCTGTACGCCACCGTCTCGCTGGTGACCGGCATGCTGTACGTCGGTCTCCTGCACGGCGGCGTCGGTGCCGGGCTCGCCACCTTCAGCGCCATCGGGACCGGCTTTGCCCTGCGCCTGCTGGCGATCCGCTTCGCGCTGGCGTTGCCGGTGCTGGAAGCGGATCTCAGTTCCTTCGACGACGGGCTCGGCGAGCACCACTGAACCATGCGCCCGGTTTGCCAAGATCCGCAGGCCTGGCGTTCGCGCCTGGTGCTGTTCCTGATGTTCGCGGCATTCGCCGTGCTGGCCGGGCGCGCGGTCTGGTTGCAGCTGGTTTCCGACGAGTTCCTGCGCCAGCAGGGCGCGGCGCGGCAGGTGCGCACTCAGGAGCTGGCAGCCAGTCGCGGACGCATCCTCGACCGCAATGGCCATGTGCTGGCGATGTCGCTGCCGGTCAAGGCGGTATGGGCGGTGCCCGACGAGGTGCGCGGCGCCGCTCCGCAGCAATTGGACGCGTTGGCGCGGCTGCTCGGCCTGGGCCGGGTGGAGCTGGACGCGAAGCTCGCTTCGCCGCGCAGCCTGGTCTACCTGAAGCGTCAGGTGGAGCAGGATAGCGCCGAGCGCATCCTGCGACTGGGCATCCGCGGCATCGAGACGCGCGGGGAATACAAGCGCTACTACCCCTACGGCGAGCTGACCGCCCACGTGGTGGGCTTCACCAGCATCGAGGACGCCGGGCAGGAAGGCATGGAACTGGCCCACCAGGCCAGCCTGGCCGGCGCCGCCGGCAGCCGCCGGGTGCTCAAGGACCGCCTCGGCCACCTGCTCGAGGACATGGGCACGACGCGCCCGGCACGCGACGGCAAGGACCTGACGCTGTCGATCGACCGCAACATCCAGCACATCGCGCAGTCGCACCTGAAGGCGGCGCTGGAAAAGCACCAGGCCCGGGCCGGCGGCATCGTGGTGCTCGACGTGCGCACCGGCGAGGTGCTGGCGCTGGCCAACCTGCCGAACTACGACCCCAACGACCGCGGCCGCCTGACCGGCGCCCAGCTACGCAACCGGGTGCTGACCGACACCTTCGAGCCGGGATCGGTGATGAAGCCCTTCACCATCGCCCAGGCCCTCGAGAGCGGCCTGGCGACGCCGGACACCATCGTCGAGACCGCGCCGGGCAGCCTGTCGATCGGCCGGGCGACGATCCACGACGCCAGCCGCCACGGCGCCCTGACAGTGGCGGAAGTGCTGCAGAAATCCTCCAACGTGGGCACCGCCAAGCTGGCGCTGCGGATGGCGCCGCGCGAGATGTGGGCGCTGCTCACCAGGGCCGGCTTCGGCCAGGCGCCGGCGCTCGGCTTCCCCGGCAGCGCGGCGGGAAGGCTGCGGCCTTACGCCGCCTGGAAGCCGATCGAGCAGGCCACGATCAGCTACGGCCACGGGGTCTCGACTTCGCTGATGCAGATGGCGCAGTCCTACCTGATGTTCGCGCGCGACGGCGACGTGGTCCCGGTGACGCTGCTGAAGGCGGACGCCGCGCCGCCCGCCCAGCCGGTGATCTCGGGCGCGACCGCGAACGCCGTGCGCGGCATGATGGAGCGCGCCGCCGGACCCGGGGGCACCGCGCCGCGCGCCCGGATTCCGGGCTATCGCGTGGCCGGCAAGACCAGCACCGCCCACAAGGCGGTCGGCGGCCGTTATACGAATACCTATGTCGCCGCCTTCGTCGGCTTCGCGCCGGCGTCGGCGCCGCGCGTGATCGTTGCGGTCATGATCGACGAGCCCTCGGCCGGCGGCCACTATGGCGGCACGGTGGCGGCGCCGGTATTCGCGGCGGTCGCGCAGGACACGCTGCGGGCGCTCAACGTGGCCCCCGATGCGCCGGTCAACGACATTCTCGCTCCCCTCGAGGCGGGCGACGAAGAGTCCTGAGCGCGGCGCCCGCCGCGGACGCCGGACAACAGATCCCGCCGATCGGCGGTCTTTTGTTGACGGGACGCCTCCGTTCATACTACATTGCCTTCCCTCCCGCAATTGCCGCATGGAAAGCAATATGAGCAAGGAAGTACCGAACCGGCAGGTGCCGCCTTCGCCGGAAGACGGCATCCATGACTTCGCCGCCGCCTTGCTGGTGCAGCTGGTCGTTCCGGCGTTCGTGCTCGACGCGCAGGGGCGGGTGGCGATCTGGAACCATGCCTGCGAGCGCCTGACCGGCATTCCGGCGGCCGAGATGGTGGGGACGGCCAATCACTCGCTGGGCTTCTACCATGCGGCGCGGCCGACGCTGGCGGACCTGATCCTGAACGGCCGCATCGAGGACGCAAAGACCCTGTACCGGGTCTATGACGACGGCCAGCAGCGGGGCACCGTGAGCGGAGCGGGGTGGTGCGACATGCCGCGCACCGGCGAGCGGCGCTTCCTGGTGATGGATGCCGGCCCGGTCTACAGCAGTTCAGGACAGCTGTTCGGGGTGCTCGAGACCTGGCGCGACATGACGGTGCAGAAGGAAGCGCAGCTGGCGCTGGAACGCTTGGTGATGCGCGACGGACTGACGGGCATCGCGAACCGCCGCTGCTTCGACGAGACCCTGCACAGGGAATGGGAGCAGGCGCGCCGGAACGGCCATCCCCTGTCCCTGCTGCTGCTCGACGTCGATCACTTCAAGCATTACAACGACAGCTACGGTCATCCGGCGGGCGACGAATGCCTGCAGCGGGTGGCCGCGATCGTGGCGAAACAGGTCCGGGTCTACGATCTGGCGGCCCGCTACGGCGGCGAAGAGTTCGCGGTGATCCTGCCGCAGCAATCCCTGGCCGGCGCCGCTGCCGTCGCCGAGCGGATCCGCGCCGCCGTCGAGCAGAGCGCGCCACCCGACCCGGCGCAGGCCGGCGGCAAGGCCACCGTCAGTATCGGTGCGGCCACCTTCGCCGGCAACGAGCCGTCTTCGCCGGAGGCACTGCTGGCCCAGGTCGATGCCGCCCTCTACCGGGCCAAGCGCGAAGGCCGTAATCGCGTCGTGCTCCACGGTTCTTGAGGCATGTCGGGATAATCGTCGTAGAATCGGCCAAATTGTTTCACTTGCCGAGATGATGGACAAATTCCAGGAAATGAAGGTGTTCTCGGCCGTGGTCGAGGCCGGGAGCTTCACGGGTGCGGCGCACGCGCTGGCGATGTCGAAGGCGGCGGTGTCGCGTTACGTGGCCGAGCTCGAGCAAAGGCTGGGCGTGCGCCTGCTGCACCGGACCACGCGCAGGCTGTCGCCGACGGCGGAAGGCGAGGTCTTCCACGCCCGCTGCCGCGAGCTGCTGGAAAACCTCGACGAAGCCGAGGCCGAGATCACTTCGCGCAGCGGCGAGGCGAGCGGGCTGCTCAAGGCAAACGTTCCGGTCAGCTTCGGCCTCATGCACCTGGCGCCCCTGTGGCCGGCGCTGATGGCGCGCCACCCGGGCCTGGCGCTCGACGTCACGCTGTCGGACCGGGTGGCCGACCTGGTCGACGAAGGTATCGACCTCGCGGTGCGCATCGGGCAGTTGCCGGCATCCTCGCTGGTCGGCCGCAAGCTGGCGTCGACGCGGCTGGTCCTGTGCGCCTCGCCCGCCTATCTGCAGGCGCGCGGCGAACCCACGCGCCCGGACCAGCTGCCGGCGCACGACGTGATCTCGTACAGCCTGTTCTCGGCGGGCGAGCACTGGCGCTTTGCCGGACCCGCCGGCGAGGTGACGGTGAAGGTGTCGCCGCGCATGCGGACCAATAGCGGCGACACCTGCCGCGCCGCCGCGCTGCAGGCCCAGGGCATCATCCTCCAGCCCAGCTTCCTGGTCGGGGCCGACCTGGCGGAGGGCCGGCTGAAGGAGATCATGCCGGACTACCGCGCGGACACGCTCGGCATCTACGCGGTCTACCCGTCCAGGAAATTCCTGGCGCCGAAGGTGAGAGTGGCGATCGATTTCCTCTCCGAGGTGTTTGCCGCGCCGGTCTGGGGCGATTAAACTGGCAATTGTTCCACTTTCAGGAACAGTATTGTGAGCTTGGACCCGTTTATTCCAGCGATCGGGAAGATTACACTGGAGGCTGTTGATCGAACGAGGTAAGACATGAACAGGCTTCCCACACTATTCGTTTCCCATGGCTCGCCCATGCTGGCGCTGCAGGACAGTCCCGCGCGCCGCTTCCTGCAGGAGCTCGGCAAGTCCCTGCCGCGGCCGCGGGCCATCGTGGTCGTCTCCGCGCACTGGGAGACCGCCAACAGCCCGGCGGTGAGCCTGGCGCCGCAGCCCGAGACCATCCACGACTTCGGCGGCTTTCCGCGTGCCCTGTTCGAGATGCGTTATCCGGCCCCGGGCGCGCCGGAAGCCGCCGAGCGCGCCGCCACGCTGCTCGAGGCGGCCGGCATTGCGGTCGGCCGCAGCGCGCAGCGCGGCCTGGACCACGGGGCCTGGGTGCCGCTGCGCCTGATGTATCCGGACGCCGACATCCCCGTCGCCCAGCTGTCGGTGGTGCGCGGCGCCAGCCCGGCGGTGCACGAACAAATCGGGCGCGCGCTGGCGGCGCTGCGCGAGGAAGGCGTGCTGGTGCTGGCATCCGGCTCGCTGACGCACAATCTGTACGAGTTCCGCGGCCAGCACCTGGATGCCCCGGTGCCGCACTGGGTGGCGGAGTTCGAAGTCTGGATGAAGGCGCGCCTGGAGAACGACGACCAGGCCGCGCTGCTGGACTACCGCCGCGCCGCGCCCTTCGCCGCCGAAAACCATCCGACCGACGAGCACCTGCTGCCGCTGTTCGTGGCGATGGGCGCGGCGGGGCCCGGTGCCAGGGCCAGGCAGATCCACGCCAGTTACGAGCATGGGATCCTCGCCATGGACGCCTACGCTTTCGAATAATGAGTATGAAAAGGAACGATATGTTAGACACGCTCGCTGAACTCCACACGGACCCGGCGTCCGGGCTCGCCTACCGCATCCGCCCGCCGCAAGCGGGCCAGGACAAGGCGCCCTGCCTGCTGCTCCTGCACGGCGTCGGCGCCAACGAGTCGGGATTCGTCGAGATGGCGCGCCGGATTGATCCGCGCCTGGCCGTGATCCTGCTGCGCGGCCCGCTGGTGTTCGCGCCCGGCCGCTTCGGCTGGTTCCAGGTGAAGTTCACGCCCACCGGACCGGCCATCGACCCCGACCAGGCCGAGGAGTCGAGGCTCAAGCTGCTGCGGTTCATCGGCGAGCTGCCGGTGGCGCATGGCGTCGACCCGCAAAAGACCTGGATCGCCGGCTTCAGCCAGGGCGGCATCATGAGCGCCAGTGTCGGGCTGACGGCGCCGCGCAGCGTGGCCGGTTTCGGCCTGCTCAGCGGCCGCATCCTGCCCGAGATCCTGCCGCTGGTGGACCGCAGCGATCCGCGGCTGGGCAGGCTGCAGGCTTTCGTCAGCCACGGCGTGGGCGACCAGACCCTCGGCATCCATTTCGCCCACAAGGCGCGTGCGCTGCTGGAGGAGTTGGGGGTGCCGCTGGAATACCGCGAGTATGCGGCCGGCCACGTGCTCGACGGCGACATGGTTGGCGACTTCCAGCGATGGTTGGGAGAGCGGATCGGCTAGATCCTGATGGTGCCGGTGACCGGAATCGAACCGGTACGGGTTGCCCCGGCGGATTTTAAGTCCGCTACGTCTACCAATTTCGTCACACCGGCGTAGTGTGAATAGCCCTTGCAGGCGGGCGCCGAATTCTAGCACAGCCGCTCCCGCCGCGGGGGCGATTCGAAGTCAAACAGGCAAGATCGTCGAACCCGGGCGCGGGCGGCGGCCGGCGGCCAGCATGACCACGCCCAGCATCGCCAGATGCGTCAGCGAGGACAGGGCCGGCCCGAGCAGCGGATCCAGCAGCTCGATGTTCGCGACCCGGTCGCCCAGCTGGCCGGCGAAATTCCAGCCCCAGTGCAGCCCGACCGCGGCCCACAGCGAGCGGCTGTAGTACAAGGCGGCCGCATAGGCGAGGCCGAAGCAGAAGATCCGGCCCAGTTCGAGCGCGCCTTCCTGGAAGCGGTAAATATGATTCAGGGTGAACAGCAGGGCCGAGCAGACGATGAACAGGCGCCGCCGCGACAGCGCGGGCAGGGCGCGCATCAGGAAGCCGCGGGTGACGATGTCCTCGGCAATCGAGGGGATGAAGGTTTCGGGCAGCAGGGTCAGCACGGACAGCAATATCGCGCCGGCCGTCAGCCCCGGCGGGAAGGCGATGCTGTAGATGCCGGCGCCACTGCCGACGGCCAGCGCCGTGATCTTGGCCAGCAGCGCCAGCGCGAAGGCCACCACCAGCAGCAGGCCCCAACCCGGCCGCAAGCCCAGGTACCAGGCGCCCAGCCCGGGGTGGCCGAGCCAGCGGCCCACCAGCCAGGCGACCGGCAGGAAGGCGATCATCAGCGCGGCCTGGACCGGGAAGCTGTGCAGGATGTGGCCGCCCAGGCCCTCGGGCAACTGGTAGGCGGTGAACAGCAGCAGGAAGGCGAGCGCCAGCCGCCCCTTCGAGGCGGGCGCCGTATGCATGCGGTGGTCGGGCCGGGTCGTCATGGTATTTACGCTGAAAATCATTAAGCTTATGTTAATGATGCCTCGTCGTCAACGCAGTCCTTGCTTTTGAAGAAGCATGCAAGGTGGTAGCATGCGGGTCCAGTTGTTGCTGCAAGGACCAGAATTGAATATCACGATTAACGACGAACTCCGTAGCTACGTCGACCCCCTCACTCCCGCCGAACACGAAGCCCTGGAACGCAGCCTGCTTACCGAAGGATGCCGCGAGGCGCTGATCCTGTGGCGCGACGTGCTGATCGACGGCCATAACCGCTACGCCATCTGCACCCAGCACGAGATCCCGTTCCGGACTGTCCAGAACGACAATTTCGACTCGATCGAAGACGTCAAGCTGTGGATGATCGACAACCAGCTGGCGCGCCGCAGCGTCACCGATTTCCAGCGCGGCCTGATGGCCCTGCGCAAGAAGGAGATCCTGGCCGCGCGCGTGGTGCAAAAGACCGACGACGACCTGCAGACCGAAGCCGACCAGGCCGTCCCGTTCGCGCCGCCGTGGAACACGCGCCAGGAGGTGGCCCGCGCCGCGCGCGTGTCGGCCAACACCATCAGCCAGATCGAGCGCATCCAGAAGACCGCGGCGCCGGAACTGGTGGACGCGGTGCGCAGCGGCGCCATCTCGATCAGCTCCGCCGCCAACGTCGCCTCGCTGCCGAAGGAAGCCCAGGTGGCGGCGGTCGCCGGCGGCAAGAAGGAGCTGCAGCAGGCCGCGCGCCAGGTGCGCGAGCAGAAGAGCGCCGCCAAGCCGAAGAAAGAGGCCGAGTTCGAGACGCCCGAAGACCAGATCAAGGCCCTCAAGGCCCAGGTGGCCGAGCTGAAGGACCGCGTCGCCACCCTGATCGGCGAGAACGATGTGCTGAAGCAGAAGCTGGTGCACCTCGGCGCGGCCTGAGCGCGGGCGGCAAGCATAACGATAACGATAACGACATCCCCAGGAGACCATTGATGCAGACTTCCCGCCTGTTCGCCTCGACCGCCCTGAGCCTGGCCGTGCTGGCTGCCTTGCCGCCGGCCGCGGTTGCTGCCACCGCTGCCACTGCGGCCGCGCCGAAAGCCGCGGTGCAGTCCGCCGCGCAGTCTGTCGCCCAATTCTCGCCCGCCGAACTGGCGCGCCTGAAGAAGGCCGCCCGGCGCGTGACCATCCTGCGCGACAAGTGGGGCATCCCCCACGTGTTCGGCAAGCGTGACGCGGACGCGGTGTTCGGCATGGTGTTCGCCCAGGCCGAGGACGACTTCAACCGGGTCGAACTCAATTACATCAATGCGATGGGACGCCTGGCCGAGGTCGAGGGAGAATCGGCGCTCTGGCGCGACCTGCGCATGAAGCTCTACATCGACCCGGCCGACCTGAAGGCCAAGTATGCGGCCAGCCCGGCCTGGCTGAAGAAGCTGATGAACGGCTGGGCCGATGGCCTGAACTGGTACCTGGCCAGCCATCCCCAGGTGAAGCCGAAGCTGCTGACCCGCTTCGAGCCCTGGATGGCGCTCAGCTTCAGCGAGGGCAGCATCGGCGGCGACATCGAGTCGATCAACCTGAAACAGCTCGAAGCCTTCTATGAAAAGCGGCCGGCGCCCGCGCTTGCCATGTCATTCGCCATGGCCGACCTGGGCAAGGGTTTCGACAAGGAGCCGCAGGGGTCGAACGGCTTCGCGATCGCGCCCCGGCTCAGCGCCGGCAAGCACGCGCTGCTGATGATTAACCCGCACACCTCGTTCTACTTCCGTCCCGAAGTCCACATGGTCAGCGAGGAAGGCCTGAACGCCTACGGCGCCGTGACCTGGGGCCAGTTCTTCATCTACCAGGGCTTCAACGAGCGTCTCGGCTGGATGCATACTTCGGGCGGCGGCGACGTCATCGACGAATACCTGGAAACCGTGGCCGAGCGCGACGGCAAGTTCTACTACAAGTACGGCAACGAAGAACGCCCAGTGCGCAGCAGGACCATCGTGCTGCCGTACAGGACCGCGGACGGCATGGCCAGCCGCAGCGTCACCGCCTACTTCACCCACCACGGCCCGGTGATCCGGGAAGAGGGCGGCAAGTGGGTGGCCGTCAGGATGATGGACAATCCGGTGCACGCCCTCGAGCAGTCCTATGGCCGCACCAAGGCGCGCGACTACGCCGCCTTCCTGAAGGTGATGGACCTGCGCACCAACTCCTCGAACAACACCGTGTACGCGGATGCCGACGGCAATATCGCCTACTTCCACGGCAACTTCATCCCGCGCCGCGATCCGCGCTTCGACTGGACCCATCCGGTCGACGGCAGCGATCCGGCCACCGAGTGGAAGGGCCTGCACGAGGTGAAGGAAACCATCACCGTCTTCAATCCGAAGAGCGGCTATATCTCGAACACCAACAACTGGCCCTGCACCGGCTTCGGCGCCAGCAGCCCGGACTGCAAGGCCTACCCGAAATATATGTGGTCGCTGCCGCAGAACGCCCGCGGCGTGCACGCCGAACGCGTGCTGCACGACGCGAAGGACCTGACCCTCGACAGCCTGATCGGCAAGGCCTACGATCCTTACCTGACCGCCTTCGAGCCGCTGGTGCCGGCCCTGGTCAGGGACTGGGACGCGCTGCCGCAGGGCGACGCCCTCAAGGCGCGCCTGGCCGAGCAGGTGGCGCTGCTCCGCGCCTGGGACCTGCGCTGGGCTGTGGACTCGGTCCCGACCTCGCTGGCGGTCTACTGGGGCCAGGACATGGTCAAGCAGGCGGCCCAGCGCGCCCGCGCCCAGGAAACCCCGGTGGTCGACTTCATCCAGACCCGCCTGAGCGCCCAGGAACGCCTGGCGTCGCTGGCGCGTGCCTCCGACAAGCTGCAGGCCGATTTCGGCAGCTGGAAGACGCCCTGGGGCGAGATCAACCGCTTCCAGCGCATCAGCGGCGAGGTCGACCAGCACTACGACGACAGCAAGCCCAGCATCCCGGTCGGCTTCAGCTCGGCCAACTGGGGTTCGCTGGCCTCCTTCGGCATGACGGCCAAGCAGACCACCAGGCGCATCTACGGCGACCGCGGCAACAGCTTCGTCGCCGCCGTGGAGTTCGGTCCGCGCCTGCGCGCCAAGAGCATCCTGGCGGGCGGGGAAAGCGGCGATCCGAAGTCACCGCACTTCAACGACCAGGCCGAGATGTACAGCCGCGGCCAGTTCAAGGACGTCCTCTTCTATAAAGAGGACATCGAGAAACAACTCGAGCGCAAGTATCACCCGGGGCAGTAAGACGTTCTGAGCCGCCCCTGCGCGCACTTTTATGCACCGCAAGGTGGGCGTAAAACGGCTGTTGGCACGATTGCAACATGGCTTGTATTCCTGATATCTACTGATGCCAGCCCAAAGGCTGTCCGATCGATGTCTCGACAACAGGAGTGCAATCGTGCCTACCAAAATGTCTCTGCTGAAACCCTTCTGCGCCGCGGCCTTGCTGTGCGCGGCCGCGGCCGCCCAGGCCGACATCACCGTCTACACCAGCCAGGCCGAGTTCCTGGCCGCGGTGCAGGCGCCCGGCGTCGACACCTACGACGACCTGACGGTCACGCTGTACGGCGAAACCCTGACCCGCAGCGCGGGCGCCTATACGTATAACGCCTACTCGGCCACCGGCCTGTACGGCGCGGGCGGCGACGGCGGCGATTTCTGGCTGTCGAATAACACGCCGATTGCCCCGATCGTGTTCTCCAACTTCAGCGGCGGGGTGAGCGCCTTCGGCGGCAACTTCTTCGGCTCCGACGTCCTCGGCCAGTACACCACGGGCAACCTGATCCTCACGGCCATCGACGGCAGCGCGCTCAGCTATGGAGTGGCCGGCGCCGCGACCACCGACTTCCTCGGTTTCGTATCGACCGTGCCGCTGGCGGCGGTCACGATCGCCACCGACGGCGGCGTCGGCGTCTGGCCGACCGCCAACAACGTCGTGCTGGCGGTGCCGGAGCCGGCCACCTACGGCATGCTGCTGGCGGGGCTGGGCCTGGTCGGCCTGATGCGCCGCCGCAGTCGCTGAGCGCTGCGCCTTGGGCGCCGCCCGGAGGCCGATTCTGGTGCCGGGCGGTTTTCCATTGGCGGTCCGCTTGCTATAATTTTGCAAGTTAACAAGTCCAGTGGGACACAGGCGGAACGCGCAGTGGCAAAACTCTATTTCAGGTATTCGGCGATGAACGCCGGCAAATCCACCTCGCTGCTGCAGGTGGCCCACAACTACGAAGAGCAGGGCCAGGGAGTCCAGCTGTACACGGCCGCCATCGACAACCGCTACGGCGTCGGCTTGATCACCTCGCGCCTGGGGCCGCAGCGCGAAGTCGGCCTGTTCGACCAGGACACCGATTTCCTTGCCAGCGCCCCGGACGTCGCCTGCGTGCTGGTCGACGAAGCGCAGTTCCTGACCAAGGAGCAGGTGGTGCAGCTGCACCGCCTGGCACAGGTACGCGGCGTGCCGGTGATCTGCTACGGCCTGCGCAGCGATTTCCGCGGCGATCCCTTCCCCGGCTCGGCCTACCTGCTGGCGCTGGCCGACGACATCGAGGAAATCAAGAACATCTGCACCTGCGGCAAGAAGGCGACCATGAATATCCGCGTCGACGCCGAAGGCCACCGCATCCGCGAAGGCGAGCAGGTCAGCATCGGTGGCAACGAAAGCTACCGCCAGGCCTGCGGGCGCTGCTTCTACAAGGGCTGAGGGAAGCGCCGGGATGGCCGACATCCTGCTCTACCTGGTGCCCTCGCTGGCGCTGGCCTTCCTGATCTGGATGGTGACCTCGCTGCATCCGCTGTTCTTCGTGTTCAGCGCGGTCGGCACCCTGTGCCACGAGCTGGCGCATTTTGCGGTCGGCCTGCTGCTGGGCGCCGACCCGACCGGCTTCTCGATCATCCCGCGCCGCCAGGGACGCACCTGGGAGCTGGGCTCGGTCACCTTCGCCAACCTGCGCTGGTATAACGCGGCCCCGGCCGCGCTGGCGCCGCTGCTGGTGCTGCTGGTGCCGCTTGCGGTGGCCTGGTGGCGCACCCGCGGCGCCTGGAGCTTCGGTCCGGCCGACCTGGCCCTGACCCTTCTGCTGGCGCCGCAATTCCTGTCCTTCTGGCCGTCCCCGGTGGACTGGCGGCTGGCCGCGCGCAGCTGGCCCTGGCTGGTGATTATCATGGTGACAGCGATCGCCATGTTCTGGTTCCGACCGAGTCTGTTTCAATTTGTAAAAGCCTGAGCTTCGCTGGGTGGCGCAGACTTAAGCTCGGCTGAATATGCGTGCAGGCCGACTCTACGTCGCCCTGGTATCCTGTAGAATTGGTCGCACGAGAGAATCCGCCCGGAGAAACGAACAATGAAGAAGCAGATGTTGATGGTTGCGCTGGCGTTGGCCTTTTCCGCCCACGTCGTCACGGCGCAGCCGGAAAAAGTGCAGGCCAACGCGGCCCAGACCAATGCGGCCCAGACCAACGCGGGCCCGCTGAAGCCGACCGCTGCCCAGACCCAGGCGGCGCTGTGGGCATCGCGCGTGCTGGCGCGCTACCACTACAAGGCGATGCCGCTGGACGACGTGATGTCGGCCAAGATTTACGACAACTACTTCAAGACCCTCGACAGCGAGAAGCTGTATTTCACCCAGGCCGACCTCGACCAGTTCGCGCCGGCCCGCACCAAGTTCGACGACGCCATCAACAACGAAGACCTGACCCTGCCGTTCCAGATCTTCAACGTCTACCAGCAGCGCTTCAGCGACCGCATGGCCTATGCGCGCGAACTGGTCCAGAAGGGCAATTTCGATTTCACCACCAACGAAACCCTGCAGATCGACCGCGAGAAAGCCCCGTGGGCGAAGAACGAGGACGAAGCCCGCGACCTGTGGCGCAAGCGTGTGAAGAACGACTGGCTGCGCCTGAAGCTGGCCGGCAAGGACGACAAGGGCATCCGCGAGACCCTCGACAAGCGCTATGAGGGCTACCAGAACCGCCTCAAGAAGCTGAACAACGAGGACGTGTTCCAGATGTTCATGAACGCCTACGCCACCGCGATCGAGCCGCACACCAACTACCTGGGCCCACGCTCGGCCGAGAACTTCGACATCATGATGCGCCTGTCGCTGGACGGCATCGGCGCCGTGCTGCAGTCGCGCGACGATTACACGGTGATCCGCGAGGTCGTCCCCGGCGGCCCGGCCGACAAGTCCGGCAAGCTGAAGGTCGGCGACCGCATCGTCGGCGTCGCCCAGGGCAATGGCCCGTTCACCGACGTGATGGGCTGGCGCATCGACGACGTGGTGCAGCTGGTGCGCGGCGAACGCAACTCCACCGTGCGCCTTGACGTGCTGCCGGCCGACGCCGGCCAGGACGGCAAGCACGTCACGATCCCGCTGGTGCGCCAGAAGATCAGCATGGAAGAACAGTCGGCCAAGAAGCAGATCATCGAAGTGAAAGAAAACGGCGTCAAGCGCCGCATCGGCATCGTCTCGCTGCCGACCTTCTACCAGGACTTCGAGGCCCGCCGCAAGGGCGACAAGGACTTCAAGAGCGCAACCCGCGACGTCCAGCGCATCCTGGGCGAACTCAAGAAAGAGAAGGTCGACAACGTCCTGATCGACCTGCGCAACAACGGCGGCGGCTCGCTGATCGAGGCGGTCGAACTGACCGGCCTGTTCATCGACAAGGGTCCGGTGGTGCAGCAGCGCACCGCCGAGGGTCGCATCGACGTCGAGAGCGACACGAATGCCGGCCTGGCCTGGGACGGTCCGATGGGCGTGCTGATCAACCGCGGTTCGGCCTCGGCGTCCGAGATTTTCGCCGCCGCGATCCAGGATTACGGCCGCGGCATCGTGATCGGCGAGCCCAGCTTCGGCAAGGGCACGGTCCAGACCCTGATCAACCTCGACCGCTTCTCGCAGAACGACAAGATGAAGTACGGCGAGCTGAAGATGACCATCGCCCAGTTCTTCCGTATCAACGGCGGCACCACCCAGCTGCGCGGTGTGACGCCGGACATCAAGCTGCCGGTGACCTCCGATGCCGAGAACTTCGGCGAGTCGTCCTACGACAATGCGCTGCCCTGGGTGCAGATCAAGCCGGCAACCTACCTGCCTGCCGGCGACCTGAAGGAACTGATCACGCCGCTGCAGAAGCGCCACGATGCCCGGGTCGCCAAGGACAAGGAATTCCGCGATATCGAGCAGGACATCGCCGAAGCCCTGAAGCTGCGCAAGGATAACATCATCTCGCTGAACGAAGCGGTGCGCCGCAAGGAACGCGAGAACCAGGAAGCCAAGGCCCGCCTGCGCGAATCGCGCCTGGCGGACGCCCAGGACCCGGGCAAGGCCGACGAGCCGGTGGCCGGTCCGGGCAGCAAGGAGCAGCGCGCCAAGGCGCCGAACCCGACCGCGCCGAAGAAGAGCAATGTGGTGCTGAAGGGCGCGCCGCGTGCCGACGACGGCCTGCAGGGTGACGAGCGCAGCCTGGCGGCGGAAATCGCCGCCGAGAAGGCCGCCAAGAATGCCAAGGACGTCTACCTGCAGGAAGCCGCCCATATCCTGGCCGACGAGGCCGGCATGCTGAAGGCCGATACGCGTATGGCATCGCGCACCATGCCATACATGTCAGGATTGAAACAAAGCGGCAACTGAGTCGTTATTGATAAGGTAATATCTGATTTTGCTGTCGGACTACTCCGACAAGGCCCAAAAAACAGGCTGTTCCCTAGGGAGCAGCCTTTTTTTATGCGTTTCAATTGAAATTTGCCCTTCTTGCATTCGTGTTATGGTTAYTCAGCAATTGTAGTAATCATAATTTTAACATTCAGTAAGGAGCGCGAAATGACAATACGTTATCTCATCGGGGCAGCCTTGATGGCCGGTGCATGCGTGGCGCATGCAGACGTCATCCCGGCAGCGGGCGGCGCCGGCATCGTCAACGGCAGCAATGTTGCCGGCGCAGTGGGTGACTCGAGCGTGATCGCCGGGGTCAACCGCGGCGCTGGCAGCGACGCCCTGGTCCAGGCCCTGTACCAGAAAGTCAGCGCCAGCGTCGGCAGCGACATGAAGGTATCCCTGCGCCAAGGCATCGACGGTGTCTATGTGACCGGCCTGAGCACCGCCAAGGCGGCCGCCCTGGCGGGCGACGGCATGTCGGTGGTGGCCACCCCGGACGGCTACAAGATCGTCGACAACTCGGGCGGCAATTCCGGCGCCGGCAACTCCACCGCCGGCGGCGGCGCCCAGGCCGGTAACAATGGCGGTGCCAACAGTGGCATCACCACCCCGAACACCGGTGCGCCCACCGAAACCGGCGCCAACACCGGCACCGACAAGCTGACCGGCAACGGTAATACCTCGACCGAGGGCGGTATCGGTGGCTCCGGCGGCAACGGTGGCATCGGCGGTAACACCGACATCAGCATCGGCATCGGTAACGGTAACGGTAATGGCAGCGGCAACCTGGCCGACGCCACCGACCTGCCGGAACCGTCGACCGTGGCGCTGATGCTCGCCGGCCTGCTGGGCGTCGCCGGTCTCGGCCGTCGTCGCGCGCGCTGATCCAGGAGCGCAGGCAACACCTCTCCAGCGGGCTGCGGCCCGCTTTTTTTTCGTCCAAACGGCTGAGCAAATTCGGGTACAATCTTTGGAACGATCGTGCTTTTTTGGCGCGCCGCAAAGAACAACGAGGAGACCCCATGGACCTGAATTACACGAGCGAAGACCTGGCCTTCCGCGACCAGGTACGCGCCTTCCTGGAGGCGGAGCTGCCGTCCGACCTGCAGCACAAGGTGCTCAACCACCTGCGGCTCGGCAAGGACGACTACGTCCGCTGGCACAAGATCCTGGCGCGCCAGGGTTGGGTGGCGCCGGGCTGGCCGAAGGAATACGGCGGTCCCGGCTGGACGCCGGCGCAGCGCCACATCTTCGAGGAAGAATGCGCGCGCGCCGGCACGCCGCAAATCATGCCCTTCGGCGTGAACATGGTGGCGCCGGTGATCATGGCTTTCGGCAGCCAGGCGCAGAAGGACACCTACCTCCCGCGCATCCTGTCCTGCGAGGACTGGTGGTGCCAGGGCTATTCCGAACCGGGCGCCGGCTCCGACCTGGCGTCGCTGAAGACCACCGCCGTGCGCGAGGGCGACGAATACATCGTCAACGGCCAGAAGACCTGGACCACGCTGGCCCAGCACGCCGACATGATCTTCTGTCTGGTGCGCACCGATCCGGGTGTGCGCAAGCAGGAGGGCATCTCCTTCCTCCTGATCGACATGCACAGCCCCGGCATCACCGTGCGGCCCATCATCATGCTGGACGAGGACCACGAGGTGAATGAGGTCTTCTTCGACAACGTGCGGGTGCCGGCGGCCAACCTGGTCGGCCAGGAGAACCGTGGCTGGACCTACGCCAAATACCTGCTGGGCCACGAGCGCACCGGCATCGCCGCCGTCGGCCGCTCCAAGCGCGAGCTGGCGCGCCTGAAGCGCCTGGCCGGCCGCGAGCAGAAGAACGGCCGTCCGCTGATCGAGGATCCGCTGTTCGGCGCCAGGGTGGCCGAGCTCGAAATCGAACTGATGGCGCTCGAAACCACCGTGCTGCGCGTGCTGGCGCAAGCGGACAAGGCGCCGGGACCGGAAGCCTCGGTGCTGAAGGTGCGCGGCACCGAGATCCAGCAGCGCCTCACGGAACTGATGGTCGAAGCCGCCGGCCCGATGGCCTTGCCCTTCGACGAAGCCTACCTGGAGGGCGAGCGCGAACACAGCGTCTTCGACGACGATTTCGCCGCGCCGCTGCTGTCCCACTACTTCAACTATCGCAAGACCTCGATCTACGGCGGGTCGAACGAGATCCAACGCAACATCATCTCCCAGATGATCCTGGGCCTGTAAGGAACGCTTGTAAGGAAAATGAGCATGGACTTCGCATTCAAGGAAGAGCAGCTGCAACTGGCCGACGCCCTCAAGCGCTGGATCGCGCGCGATTACGGCGTCGAGGCGCGCCGCGAGATCGTGCGCTCGTCCGCCGGCACCTCGGAACAGGCATGGGCCACGATGGCCGAGCTGGGCCTGACCGCGCTGCCGGTGCCGGAAGAGCAGGGCGGTTTTTCAGGCGACGCCGTCGACATGTTCGTCGTGATGCAGGAGCTGGGCCGCGGGCTGGTGGTCGAACCCTATTTCGCCACCGTGCTGGGCGCCGAATTCCTGCGCCTGGGCGGCGGCCACGGGGCCCTGCTGGAACGGATCGCGGCGGGCGAACTGAAGCTGGCCTGCGCGCTGGGCGAACGCCAGTCGCGCCACGACATGCGCGACATTGCGACCCGCGCCGAACGCGACGGCGGGGGCTGGCGCCTCAGCGGCGAGAAGAAAGTGGTGCTGCACGGCGCCCAGGCCGGGATGCTGGTCGTGTCCGCACGCAGCGGCGGCGGGCAGCGCGGCGAGGACGGCATCGCCCTGTTCGCGGTACCGGCCGATGCCGAAGGCGTGCACGTCACCGAATACCGCATGCTGGACGGGCAGCGCGCCGCCGACGTCCGCCTGGACGGCGTGCGGGTCGACGCCGCGGCCGCGATCGGCCAGCCCGGCGCCGGCTGGCCGCTGCTCGAAGCGGCCCTCGACTACGGCGCCGGCCTGCTGTGCGCGGAAGCCGTGGGCGCGATGGACGCGCTGTTCGCCGCCACCCTCGAGTACCTGAAGACGCGCCAGCAGTTCGGGGTCCCGATCGGCAAGTTCCAGGCCCTGCAGCACCGCATGGCCGACATGTACATCCACCTCGAGCAGGCCCGTTCGATGGCGTTGCTGGCGGCCGTGCGCCTGCGCGGCGGCGAAGTGGCCGCGCGCCGGCAGGCGGTGTCGGCAGCCAAGTACCGGGTCGGCCAGGCGGCGCGCTTCGTCGGCCAGCAGGCGGTCCAGCTGCACGGCGGCATGGGCGTCACCGACGAACTGGCGGCGGCCCATTACTTCAAGCGCCTGAGCACGATCGAACTGACGCTGGGCGATTCGGACCACCACCTGGCGCGCTTCATGGCGCAGCCGGATTTCACCGGCCAGGCGGCGGCAGCGGAGGCGCCATGAGTGCCGAAAACAGCATCGACTGGTATTTCGAAGACTTCTTCCCGGGCCAGGACATCGACCTCGGCACCCGTGCCGTGACCGAAGAGGAGATCATCGCCTTCGCCTCGGCCTACGATCCGCAGCCCTTCCACGTCGACAGGGAAGCGGCCTCGCACTCCATCTACGGCGGCGTGATCGCCAGCGGCTGGCATACCTGCGGCATGATGATGCGGATGGTGGTCGACGGCCTGCTGGCGAAGTCCACCAGCATGGGTTCGCCGGGCCTCGACAGCGTGCGCTGGCTGGCGCCGGTACGCGCCGGCGACACGCTGAACGTGCACTACCAGACCACCCGGGTCAAGGCCTCGAACACGAAGCCGGACCGCGGCGTGGTGTGGTCGAAGTGGGTCGCGATCAACCAGCACGGCGAGACCGTCTGCACGGTCGAGGGCATGGGCATGTTCAAACGGCGTCCGGCCGCCTGAGGCCCCGTCAGCCGGCGCTGGTCCGGTACTGGTTGCGGCCGCCGGCCTTGGCCTGGTAGAGCAGGGCGTCCGCCACCTGGACCAGGTCGGCGGGCCTGCTGTGCTCGCCCGGAACCATCGACGAGATGCCGATGCTGACCGTCAGGCGCGCGCTGGTGGGCGAGGCCGCGTGCGGCAGGTCCAGCACCTCCAGCTCGTGCATCAGGCGCCGCGCGACGCCGGTGGCGCCCACTTCGTCGAGCTGGGGCAGCAGGATCGCGAATTCCTCGCCGCCGTAGCGCGCCACCAGGTCCTGGGTGCGGCCGGCGGCGCGCCGCATCGCGCCGGCCACCTGCACCAGGGTGGCGTCGCCGGCCGGATGGCCGTAATGGTCGTTGTAGAGCTTGAAGTGGTCGATGTCGACCAGCAGCAGCGACACCGCTAGCTGCGCGCGGCCGCAGCGCCGCCATTCCGTCTCCAGGCGCTCGTCGAAGGCGCGGCGGTTCGCGACCCCGGTCAGGGCGTCGGTCAGGATCAGTTCGCGCAGGGCATCGCGCTGGCGCTTGACGGTAAGCTGGGTGCGTACCCGCGCGCGCACCACGGCGGCGTTGACCGGCTTGCTGATGAAATCGGCGGCGCCGGCGCCCAGGGCGCGGGTCTCGTCCTCCGGCGACTTGAGGGCGGTGACGAAGATCACCGGGATGTCGCTGGTCTCGGGCGCGGCGAACAGTTCGCGGCACAGGGCATAGCCGTCCATGCCGGGCATGACGGCGTCCAGCAGGATCAGGTCGGGATGCTGGGTGCGGGCGATCTCGAGCGCGCGCGGACCGTCCATCGCGAACAGCACCTCGTGCTCGTCCTGCAGGGCGGCGTGCAGGATCTGGATGTTTTCCATCGCGTCGTCGACCACCAGGATGCGACCGTTGATGGCCATGTCGGTCCAGCTCATGCATCCTCCTCCTTGATCCTCAGTGTCCCTGCCAGTTGCTCCACCAGCGCGGCCGCGGTTTCGAAGCGCAGTGTGGCCACCGCCTCCGACAGCGCCGGCAGGGCCTGCGGCGCCAGCCGTGCGAGGGCCGGGCGCAGCGACTCGAACTGCGCCATCGCCTTCATGTTGTTATTTTGTAGCAAATCGCGTAAATGCGCCAACTCGTCCTGGACGGTCGGCCGTTCCAGGCCGGCGTCGGCAATGCCGGCCTGCGGCGGCGCGGAGGACGCCTCGGCCGGCAGCTCGCGCGCGGCTTCCAGCACGGTCGTCATCGCGCCTTCCAGCCGCGCCAGGCGCAGTGCCAGCGCAGCCTCGTCCTCGAAGCGAAGCGCCTGTTCGAGGTCGAGCGCGCGGCTGGCCAGTTCGGTGGCGCCGAGGTTGGCCGCGACCCCGCGCAGGCGGTGGATCAGCTGGCCGGCGCGGACCCGGTCTCCGGCGGCCAGCAGGGCGCGCACCTCGCCGATCACTGGGCCCTGCGAGCTTTCGAAGCGCCTGAACACGGCGGCAAAGCTCGCAAAGCTGCCGCCGAAGCGCGGCAGGGCGGCCTTCAGGTCGATGCCGGCCAGCAGGCCCGGCAACATCACCGGCGCCGCGCCGACCGGGTCCGCCTGGCCGTCCTCGCCGCGGCCGGTGCGGCGCCGCAAGACCTGCACCAGTTCGTCGACGTCGATCGGCTTGGCCAGGTAGCCGTCCATGCCGGCCTCCAGGGCGCGGCGCCGGTCTTCCTCCATGGCGTTGGCCGTCATCGCCAGGACCGGCAGCGTTCCATAACCCATGGCGCGGATCGCGCGCGCGGCCTCGAAACCGTCCATCACCGGCATCTGCAGGTCCATCAACACGGCGTCGTAGTGGCGGCTGCCGTCGGCCAGCATGCTGATCGCCTGCTGGCCGTTGCCGGCGAAGTCGGCCTCGGCGCCGGCGTGCTGGAGCACGAAACTGGCCACTTCCTGGTTCAGCAGGTTGTCCTCGGCCACCAGCACGCGCAGTCCGCTCAGGCGGCCGACCAGCGATGGCGCCGCCGGCCCCCTCTCGCCCGCCGCCCGGCCGTCACGCAGCTCGGCCAGCGCGTCCTCCAGCGTGGCCGGGGTGAAGGGCTTGCCGAGCACGGCGTCGACTTTCAGGTCGGCCGTCAGCGCATCCAGGCGCTCGCGCTCGGGATCGGCCGCCAGCAGGGCGCAGCGCGGCATCGCGAGCGCGCCGTCGCTGCGCGCGAAAGCCAGCACCGAGGCGCCGTCGAGGTCGGACATCGCGCTGTCGATGAAGGCCAGGTCGAAGCGGCGCGTACCGCGCAGCAGGGCCAGGGCCTCGGCGCCGGTGGCCGCGCGTTCGACGTCCCAGCCGCGGCCTTCGAGGGCTTGCGCTAGCGCTTCGCGGCTGCTGGCGTTGTCGTCGGCCACCAGCACGCTCCTGGCATCGCCGGGCGCCGCCAGCGCTGGCGCCGCGCCGCCGTCCAGCCCGAACCAGGCGGAGAAGCGGAACCGGGCTCCCTTGCCGGGCACGCTGTCCACGCGCAGGTCGCCGCCCATCAGCTCCACCAGGCGGCGGCTGATCGCCAGTCCCAGGCCGGTGCCGCCGTACTTGCGGCTGGTCGAGCTGTCGGCCTGCGAGAAGGCTTCGAACATGCGCTGCTGCTGCTCCGGCGCGATGCCGATGCCGGTGTCGCGCACCTCGAAGGCCAGTTCGGCCCGGCCGTCGCTGCTGTCGGCCAGCCCGATCGACAGCACGACCTCGCCGCGTTCGGTGAACTTGATCGCATTGCCGACCAGGTTCAGCAGCACCTGCTGCAGGCGCATCGGATCGCCCACCAGGCGCGGCGGTACGTCCGGCGCCACCGCGAACACCGGCTCGATGCCCTTGTGCCAGGCGGCGGCGGTGCCCAGCACGGCGACGCTGGCCAGCACCTCGTCGAGGCGGAAGCCGGTGCGTTCCAGCACCAGCTGGCCGGCTTCGACCTTCGAGTAATCGAGCACGTCGTTCAGCATCGACAGCAGCGACCTCGCCGCCATCTGCATCCGCGTCACGTAGGCGCGTTCGCGCCGTTCCAGCTTCGCCTCTTCGAGCAGGCGTGCCAGGCCGATGATGGCGTTCATCGGCGTGCGGATCTCGTGGCTCATATTCGCCAGGAACTGGCCCTTGGCGCTGCTGGCCGCTTCGGCGGCGTGCAGGGCGTCCTCGAGGCGCGACTGGGTGCGTTTCAGCTCGGTCACGTCCGAGTGCAGCATGTAGAAGCCGCGCACCTGGCCGGCATCGTCGAAGTCCGGGATATAGCTGCCCCAGGCCTGGATCGGCTCGGCGCCATCCCGGCGCTGCAGCTGGCGCTCGAAGAACTGCGGCTCGCCGGCCAGCACCCGGTCCAGGTAGGGCCGGACCTGGGCCATCTGGGCATCGTCCAGCAGCTCCTGGGCCGTATGGCCGATCACCTCGGCGGCCGGGCGGCCCAGCCATTCGAGATAGGGGCGGTTGGCGAACTGGCAGCGCAGCTGGGCGTCCCAGTAGCCGACCAGGGCCGGCAGGTGGTCGGTCACGGTGCGGATCATGCGTTCGTTCTGCTCGATACGCTGGCTGGCGGCGCGCAGGGCGGCGTCGGTCTGGACGCGCGCCGTGATGTCGCGCACGGTACCGTGCACGATGCCCTTGCCGCCGATCTCGACGCTGTTGAGCAGTACGTCGGCATGGAACAGGGTGCCGTCGCGGCGCATGTGGATCCACTCGAACTGGCAAAAGCCGGTGTCGATCGCGCGCCGCATGTATTCGTGGGCGAGCTGCTCGGAGCGGCGGCCGTCCGGCTGGAATTCGGGCGAGACGCTGGCCGGCGACAGCTGCAGCAGCTCGGCCAGATCGGCACAGCCGTACAGCTCCACCGCGGCCCGGTTGGCGCTCAGGTAGCCGGCGCCGAGGGCCACCAGCACGTGGGCGTCGGCGGCGCCTTCGAACAGGGCGCGGAACAGGGCCTCGTTGTCGCGGTTGCGTTCTTCCTGGCGTTTGCGCTCGGTGATGTCGAGCACCACCGCATTGATGCCGACCATCTCGCCGTCGGCATCGTAGACCGGATAGTAGCTGGAGATCCAGTGCCGCATCACGCCCGGTTCGGCCGGCGGCTCGCCGCTGTCCTCGACGTCGATCAGCGGACGCTTGCTGGCCAGGACCTGGCGGTAATGCGCCTCGATCGCCACCCCGCGCTCGCCGAACAGTTCCGGCAGGGTGCGGCCGATATGGGACGCGATCGGGATCCCGTTCACCGCCGCCAGGTAGTCGTTGATCATGATGATGCGCAGGCCGCGGTCGAGGAAGGTCAGGCCCACCGGCGCGCTGGCGTAGACATTGGCCAGCAGGGCGCTGGAGCGCTGCAGCTCGCTGGTCCGGGCCGCCACCAGGGCTTCCAGGCCCTGGCGGTATTGCAGCAGGTCGCCCTCGACCTTGCGCAGCGCGCGCGCCACCGTGGCGGCTTCCTGGGTTCGCAGCACAGGAATGTGAAGCGCGCGGCCACGTCCGAGATCGGCCGCCGGTTCCGTCAGGGCGCGGACGTCGCGCGCGATCGAGCCGCCGATGCCCCAGGCCAGCAGCAGGCTGATCGCCATCAGGAAGCCGATGCCGGCCAGGGTCGCGCCGGGCGAACGGCCCAGCAGGTCACGCGCGGCGTCGCGCGGAAAACCGATGGTGACGGTCCAGCCGTGCAGGGGCGTGCCGGCATAGGCGGCGTTGAAGATTCCCTGTCCCGGGCGCGACAGGGTCACGTTGCCGCTCGGGCTGCGCAGCAGGGCATCGCGCAGCTCGGGTGGAATCGGCGAACCGATCCCGCGCACCGCCTCGCCGCTGCGCGCCACCATCCGGCCGTGGTTGTCGTAGACGTAGGCATCCCAGCCCACGGGCAGCTGCTGGCCGGCCAGCAGTCCGACGATGCGGCGCGGGCGCTGCTCGACCGATAGCGCATACGCCACCTTGCCGTCGCGCCAGACCGGCACCGCGATCGAGATCACCCAGGGCTGGGTGGCGTTACCGCGGTGCAGGCCGGATGTGACCGCATCGCCGGTCTCGAACACGCGCCGGACGTCGGCTTCGTTGCCGCTGGTGGTCAGCGGCGTGCCCCAGGGATGGCGGGTGTCGAGCAGGTCACGGCCGTCGGCGCCGCTCAGCACGAAGGCGTAGACGGGGAATTCCGGCCGCAGCAGGCGGCGCGCGACGGCATGGAAGGTGGCGAGGTCGCCGGCCGCCAGGCTGGGCTGGTTGGCGAGGGCGCGCGCGGCGGTCTCGCCGCTGTCGAGGTCGCGGTCGACGGCCGCCGCCAGGGCGCGCGCGATCATCTGCGCATCCTGGACCACGTGCTGGGCCTCGCGGCGGTCGGCATCGCGCGCGAAGGTGAAGTAGCCGAGCAGGATCGGCAGCGCGCAGGCGAATACCAGCGTGATCAGCCGTGAGCGGATCGAAGGAAGAAAACGTCGTTGAAACAGCTGCACCGCAAACCCCGCCTGCTACGCGGAGCCCATGCGCCGCCATGAAGCGATGTTATCAGCTATATTTTGCCAGCTCCAGTTTGGCGATCGCGTTGCGGTGGACTTCGTCCGGACCGTCGGCCAGGCGCAGCGTGCGGTTGCCGGCCCACTGGTAGGCCAGCGGGAAGTCGTCCGAGACCCCGGCCGCGCCATGCGCCTGGATCGCCCAGTCCAGCACTTGCTGGGCCACGGTGGGGGCCAGCACCTTGATCATGGCGATCTCGGACTGGGCCTGCTTGTTGCCGACGGTGTCCATCAGCCATGCCGTCTTCAGGGTCAGGAGGCGCGCGGTATCGATGCGGATCCGGCTTTCGGCGATGCGTTCGCGCCAGACGCCCTGTTCCGAGATCTTGCGGCCGAAGGCGACCCGGCTGTCGAGGCGCCTGCACATCAGTTCCAGCGCACGCTCCGCGACGCCGATCGCGCGCATGCAGTGGTGGATGCGGCCCGGTCCCAGGCGGCCCTGGGCGATCTCGAAACCGCGCCCTTCGCCCAGCAGGATGTTCGACGCCGGCACGCGGACGTTCTCGAACAGGATCTCGCAGTGGCCGTGGGGAGCGTCGTCGTAACCGAACACGGGCAGCGGGCGCTTGATCGTGATGCCGGGCGTATCGCTCGGGACCAGGATCATCGACTGCTGCTGGTGGCGGGCCGCCGCCGGATCGGTCTTGCCCATCACGATGAAGAGTTTGCAGCGCGGGTCGCCGGCGCCCGAGATCCACCATTTGTGGCCGTTGATGAGGTAGTCGTCGCCGTCTCTTTCGATGCGGGTTTCGACATTGGTGGCGTCGGAGGAGGCGACGTCGGGTTCCGTCATCGCGAAGGCGGAGCGGATCTCGCCGTTCAGGAGCGGTTCGAGCCACTGGCGTTTGTGTTCCTCGGTGCCGTAGCGTTCGAGCGTCTCCATATTGCCGGTGTCGGGCGCGGAACAGTTGAAGACTTCGGGCGCCCACGCGACCCGGCCCATGATCTCGCACAGCGGCGCATAGTCGAGGTTGGCCAGGCCCTCGGGCGCACGTTCGGAGCGCGGCAGGAAGAGGTTCCACAGGCCCTGTTGGCGGGCGATCGGCTTCAGGCTCTCGACCAGGGCGGTCGGGATCCAGCGGTTCCCCTGCTGCTGGCCGTTGCGGTCGACTTCTTCCTTGAAGGCTTTCTCGTTGGGGTAGATGTGAACATCCATGAAGGCGAGCAGCCTGGATTGCAGGTCCTTGCAGCGGGTGGAGTAGTCGAAGTCCATAAGTGTTCCCAGTATGTTGTTTCCCGCGCAGGCGGGAACCCAGGTTCAGCAAGCTCAGCAAGCAGGCTCTCAGCGCTTTTAGCGGCTGCGCATCGCAAACTGCCAGGCCATCTCCGCCATCGGCCGCGCAGCCTTGCCGTTCTCGAGCGCCTGGGCGCTGGAAGCGGTGCCGTCGACATAGCGCTTCATGATGCCCTGCATGATGCCGGCCAGGCGGAACAGGTTGTAGGCGAGATAAAAGTCGAAATCCTCGCGGCGGATCGTGCGGCCGGTGCGCCGGCTGTAGGCGGCGATGTACTCGTCCTGGCTTGGAATGCCCAGGGCGGGTAGGTCGAGGCCGGCGATCCCGCGGAACTTGCCGGGCGGGATATGCCAGCTGAGGCAGTGGTAGGAAAAATCGGCAGCCGGATGGCCCAAGGTTGACAGCTCCCAGTCCAGCACCGCCAGGATGCGCGGCTCGGTCGGGTGGAAGATCATATTATCGAGACGGTAGTCGCCGTGCACGATGGACGTATCGTCGCCGGGCGGGATGTGCTGCGGCAGCCAGGCGATCAGCTTGTCCATCGCCTCGATCGGATCAAGCTGGGATGCCTGGTACTGTTTCGTCCAGCGCTCGATCTGGCGCGCGAAGTAGTTGCCGGGCTTGCCGTAGTCGCCCAGGCCGATGGCGGCGTAGTCGATCGTGTGCAGCTGGGCGATCACGCGATTCAGTTCGTCGTAGATGGCGGCGCGCTCTTCGCGGCGCATGCCGGGCAGCGACTGGTCCCACAGCACGCGGCCTTCGACGAATTCCATCACGAAGAAGGCGCGGCCGATGATCGATTCGTCCAGGCACAGGGCGTACTGGCGCGCGACCGGGAAGCCGGCCTTGTGCAGCGCGTCCATCACGCGGAATTCGCGGTCGATGGCATGCGCCGAAGGGAGCAGCTTGGCCGCGGGGCCGGGCTTGGCGCGCAAGACATAATGACGCCCGCCGGCGGACAGCTTGAAGGTCGGATTCGACTGGCCGCCCTTGAACTGCTCCACCGCCGGCGTGCCGCCGGGGTAGTCTTCCACATGCTGCTGAAGCCAGGCGCCGAGGGCTGCGCCGTCGAAGCGCTGGCGTTCGGATACTGGCTTGGTGCCTATCATCTCTTCGAACATCGTGTCTCCCTTAGTGCCGTCGTTCCCGCGCAGGCGGGGGCAAGCTGCTTTTTTCGCTAAATAATAGCGCAAGCCCGAACGAACGTGCTTTTTTAACGCGACTTGCGGTACTGCTCGAACAACAACTCCATGGTGGTCGCCCGCGCCTGCGGCTGCAGCGGCTCCGGCGGGCTGTGGTTCACGCAGCGCACCACCCAGTCGCGCTCATCATCGCCGACATCGAGCGCATTGATGCATCCCGGCGCCTGCGCAAGGCCGCCCAGGAAGAGCCGCTGGCCGGTGAGCGCCAGCGACAGGATCGCGCAATTGACGCCGCCGTGCAGCACGAGCAGCACCGTGTCCCAGTCCGCATCGGCACGCAGCCGCTCGATGGCCGGGTGGACGCGGTCCATCAGCTCGCCCACCGACTCGCCGCCCAGGAAGCGCTGTCCGGCCGGCACCAGGCCCTCGAAAGCCCCGGTGAAGGCGCGTTTCAGCTCGGCGGTCGGAATCGTGGACAGCCGGCCAGCGCGAATCTCCTCCAGTTCCGGCCAGGTCTCGGGTGCGATCGCCTGCCCGGTCACCGCCAGCACCCGCGCCGCGGTCTCGACGGTACGCAGCAGCCCGGAAACGATCACGCGGTCGAAGCGCACACAGGCAGCAGCAAAAGCAAGACCGGCCGCATCAGCCTGCGCCCGGCCATCCTCGTTCAGCGGCACAGTCTCCGGAAGGTAGGGCTTACCAGCGGTATCGAAATAAGTAACGCTGCCATGGCGCATCAAAAAAATCCGCCGGCGTACGGCACGACGCATGCGTCCTCCATCTATCAAAAATTCGGGGTCAGAGCACTTTATTCGCTAAGTTCGGGGTCAGAGCACATTTTCGGGCAATGTCCTTTACTCACTTCTCAGCCAGTCGCTTCCACGATGGCGGCGCCGGCTATACAGGGGGCGGAGAAGTAATTGTGTCTTTGGGGCAATTTCCTCAAAAAGTGCTCTGACCCCGAATTTGGTGAGAAAAGTGCTCTGACCCCGGTTTGGTGTTGGTCATATTACATGGCGAATACGCTTGACGTTACGTATGGACGACAGAACTTAATTCCATGAGTCAATGTTTGGACTTTCTGTTTTACAATTGAAGGACTAGTCCTACAAAACGTTAAAGGGTGTCATGGCGAGGCCAGAAAAAGTCCGGCTTGGGGAAATCCTGGTGCAACAGAAGCTCCTGTCGGAAGAGCAGCTGAATGCGGCGCTGGGTGACCAGAAGCGCACCGGGCGCAAGCTGGGCCGGGTGTTCGTCGAGAGCGGCTTCGTCACCGAAGAGCAGATCTCCGGCGCACTGGCGCGCCAGCTCGGCATCCCTTACATCAATCTCAAGTTCTACAACATCAACCAGGACGTGGTCCGGCTGATGCCCGAGACCCAGGCGCGGCGCTTCCGTGCGCTGGTGCTGGAAGACCGCAGCGAGACCGTGCTGGTCGGTGTCTCCGATCCGACCGACCTGTTCGCCTACGACGAGATCGCGCGCCTGCTCAAGAAGACCATCGAGCTGGCGGTGGTCAACGAGACCGAGGTGCTGCAGGCGATCGACCGCATCTACCGCCGCACCGGCGAGATCACCGGTCTGGCGCGCGAGCTGGAGCAGGACCTGGGCGACACCACCTCGGTCGACTTCGGCGCCCTGGCATCCAACTCCGGGCTCGAAGAAGCGCCGGTGGTCAAGCTGCTGCAGTCGGTGTTCGACGATGCCGCCCAGGTGCGTGCCTCCGACATCCACATCGAGCCGCAGGACGGCCGCCTGCAGATCCGCTTCCGCATCGACGGCGTGCTGCACCTGCAGACCGAGGCCGACATCAAGATCGCGACCCCGCTGGCGCTGCGCCTCAAATTGATGGCCGACCTCGACATCTCCGAGAAGCGCCTGCCGCAGGACGGCCGCTTCGCGGTCAAGGTCCGCAACCAGCGCATCGACGTGCGTATCTCGACCATGCCGACCCAGTACGGCGAATCGGTCGTCATGCGTCTGCTGAACCAGGTCGGCATGAACCTGCGCCTGGACGCGATCGGCATGCATCCGCGCCTGGTCGAGCGCTTCCGCGCCATCGTCCAGCGCCCCAACGGCTTGGTGCTGGTGACCGGCCCCACGGGTTCCGGCAAGACGACCACGCTGTACAGCGCGCTGGCGGAACTCAACTCGGTCGAGAAGAAGCTGATCACGGTCGAGGACCCGGTCGAATACCGCCTCCCGGGCATCAACCAGGTGCAGGTGAACGACAAGATCGAACTGAATTTCGCCCGCGTGCTGCGCAGCGCGCTGCGCCAGGACCCGGACATCGTGCTGGTCGGCGAGATGCGCGACCAGGAGACCGCTCAGATCGGCCTGCGCGCCGCCATGACCGGTCACCTGGTGCTGTCGACCCTGCACACCAACGATGCCGCCAGCACGCCGCTGCGCCTGATGGACATGGGCGTGCCGCGCTACATGGTGGGCGGCTCGCTGCAGGCCGTGCTGGCGCAGCGCCTGGTGCGCGTGATCTGCGAGAGCTGCGCCCAGCCGTATGCGGCGCCGGCGCCGGAGCGCGCCTGGCTGCGTGCGGAACTGGGCGACCGCGCCGAGAGCGTGCCGCTGTTCCACGGGCGCGGATGCTCGCACTGCAACGGTACCGGCTACCGCGGCCGCACCGGCGTCTACGAGTTGCTCGAGATGACGCGCGCCGTGCACGAAGCGATCAACCATCCGGACCCCGGCCATTTCCTGAAGGCGGCCCATGCGGAGATGCGCGGCGAGACCCTGCGCCGCAGCGCGGTGCGCCTGGCGGTGCAGGGCAAGACCACGGTGGGAGAAGCCATGCGCGTCAGTAACCAGCTCGAGGACTAAAGCGTGCCGTTCTTTGCCTACAAAGGCCGCAACGGAAGCGGCGAACTGGTGGCTGGCGTGCTCGAGGGCCTGGACGCCGGCGCGGTCGCCGACCAGTTGTTCGGCGGCGGCGTGACCCCGATCGAGATCAGCCCGACCACGCGCAAGTCGGCCTCCGTGTCCGGCGGCGAAGAGGACGGCCTGTGGGCGCGCCTGACGCGCAAGAAGGTGACCTCGCTCGACGTCCAGCTGTTCAGCCGCCAGATCTATACGCTGCTGAAGTCGGGCGTGCCGATCATGCGCGGGCTGGGCGGACTGCAGGAGTCGGCCGTCAACAAGAGCTTTGCGGTCGTGATCCGCGACCTGCGCGAATCGCTCGACGCCGGCCGCGAACTGTCGACCGCGATGCGTCGCCACCCCGAGTGCTTCTCGCCCTTCTACCTGGCGATGGTGCGCGTCGGCGAGATGACAGGGCGACTGGAGGAAGTCTTCCTGCGCCTGTTCGATCACCTGGAGTTCGACCGCGACATGCGCGAGCGCGTGAAGACGGCGCTGCGCTATCCGAGCTTCGTGATCATTGCGATGGCGGTAGCGATGATTGTCGTGAACCTGTTCGTGATTCCGCAGTTCGAGAAGGTCTTCAACAGCTTCCACGCCGAGCTGCCGCTGATGACGCGGATCCTGATCGGCTTTTCGCGTTTCACGGTGGCGTGGTGGCCGGCATTTGGCGTCGCCGCCGCAGGCATGTTCTTCGGCTTTCGCGCCTGGACCCGCAGCGGCGCCGGCAGGCTGGCCTGGGACCGCTACAAACTCCGCCTGCCGATCGCCGGCAAGATCGTCCACAAGGCGACCATGGCGCGCTTCGCCCGCAGCTTCGCGCTGTCGATCCGCAGCGGCGTGCCGATCGTGCAGGCGCTGACGGTGGTGTCGCAGACCGCCGACAACGCCTACCTGGCGATGCGCATCGAGCAGATGCGCGACGGCGTCGAACGCGGCGAGAGCATCCTGCGCACCGCCACCAATGCGCAGGTGTTCACGCCGATCGTGCTGCAGATGATCGCCGTCGGCGAGGAATCCGGCTCGCTCGACGACCTGATGGACGAAATCGCGATGATGTACGAACGCGAAGTCGATTACGAACTGAAGACCCTGTCGAGCCAGATCGAGCCGATCCTGATCACCTTCCTCGGCGTGATGGTGCTGGTGCTGGCGCTGGGTATCTTCCTGCCGATCTGGGACCTGGGCAAAGCTGCCCTGCACAACAAATGAAGATGGGATTCCGACATAAAGCCCAGCGCGGTTTCACGCTGCTGGAATTCGCCGCCGTGCTGGTGGTATCGAGCATCGTCAGCGCCGTCGCGCTGGACCGCTTCGAGTTCTACCGCGAGCAGGCCGAGATCACGGCGGCGCGCCAGGTCGTGGCCGCGCTGCGCACCTCGCTGCAGGTGCGCAGCAGCCAGCTGATGTCCAGCGGCCGCGACCTGGACCTGCAGCGCCTGGCAGCCGACAATCCGATCAAGCTGCTGGCCTGGAAACCTGCTAATTACCTGGGCGAATACTATGCGCCCGACCCCAAGGAGATCGGCGCTGCGGGCTGGGTGTTTGACCCGCGCGACAGAACCCTTGTGTATTTACCCAAAAACACTGAAAGTTTTTCCTTCAGCACATCGAAATTGCTCAGATTCAAGGTAGAATTTCTGCGCACAAGCAAGAAAAGCCTGGCCCTGAATCAAGTCAGCGGATAGGCGGTCTTAAACCACCACAAGCGGCGTCGAAACCGCAAAACCTCACTTCATTCGGAGAGTTTGATGAACAAGAATATCAAGGTCCAGGCGCAGGGCGGTTTCACTCTGATCGAACTGATCGTCGTGATCGTTATCCTGGGCATTCTGGCGGCGACTGCGCTGCCGAAGTTTGCCAACCTTAGCGGCGATGCTCGCCTGGCCAGCGTTAACGCGGCCAAGGGTGCGATATCTTCCGCGGCCGCCATCGTCCATGGCAAGATCCTGGTCAACCCTGGCGTGGTGTCGACCGCTGCGACACCAAACACGGTGCCGGTCGAGGGCGTGAATATCGAAGTGGCGAATGGCTACCCGATGGGAACGACTGGCGGCATCCTCGCCGCAGCCGGCATCTCGACCAACGATTACACTGCGTACAGCGCTACCGAAAACGCCAGCGTCACGGTGAAGCCGGCCACCACCGGCAGCCAGATCGCCCTGGTGCCGAAGAGCCTGGCCGGCAACGCCAACGCGACCAAATGCTACGTGCTGTACACCCCTCCGGCCACCGCGACAGCCGCGCCGACCGTCACCGTGGGCACGACCATCGCAAGCGACTGCGAATAATCTTCGTTCCGGGATCGGCGCTTGCCGATCCCGTCCTCCTGGCCCGATCCCCTAGTAACAATCCCCGCCAGTCGGCGTCATGCACACCGTCGCCACCCGCCGCCGCTCGGTATAGTCCACCTGCGCACTACTGCCATTGTCAGGGCACGACCCCGAGCTGCCGTTGCAGGCCACCGCCTCGACCTGGTACAGGTTCTTGACTACCACGTCGCCGCTGACCGGATCCTGCCCCTCATTGTAGCTCGTAGGCTTGCAGCGCACGGTGACCAAAAAGCCGCTGTCCTTCTGGAAGTCGTTCAAGTCCTCCTTTGCCGCGCAGCCCTGCGCGTTATTCATTTTCAGCTGGTAGAACGCCCATTCGAGACCGGCCCGCGCCGCCTGGCTGGCGCGCGCACCGAGCGCCGCGCCGGTGGCGGCATTCGCCTGGCTCGTGTTCAGGCGCACGATGGCGGTCGCCATACCGGCCATCAGCACCAGCAGGATGACGGCGGCGATGTAGGCGAAACCGCCCTGTGTTCGCAACATCGGCGGACGTTTCACGGCATGTTCTCCACTTGCGAGCCGACCGTGAGCGTGACGGTTTCGCCGTTGTCGGTGAGTGTCAGTTGCAGCTGCGCGAAGCCGCTCTGCGCGGTCGCGCCCTGGCTGGGGTCGTAGGCGAAGTTGCAGTTGCCGACCTTGGTGCTGACGATTGAGCTTTTGCCGCCAGGGTAGATCGCGTCGCTGCCGGTGGTGACCGGGCAGCTCTGGGTGCCGCTGAAGCCATAGCCGACGATGCGGGTCAGGGTGCGGCTGCCATCCTGTGCCGGTGCGCTGCACATATAGGTGACTGCCTGCAGGGTATTCGGCACGATGTAGAAGCGGCCGCCCTCATACCCATAAGGGAACTGCTTCGCTGCCTGCAGTGTGATGCGGGACGTCCCGAGCTTGGCGGGCGGGGTGGTGACGGATTCGACCTGGCCTCGGCTGACGCCCGTATAGACGTCGGCAGTGTTCTGGTTGCCGATCACGACCCAATCGCCTTGCACCGGCGTGGTGGTAAAGAGCGTGAGCACGTCGAAGGCCACGGATGGCTGGGTCAGGTCGAGCCACTTCGACGGGTTCCCCGGATTGTCCTGGTCCCACTGCGTATCGGCGGCCGTGCGGAAGCGGCCGCCGTCGCTGCTCGGCACCATCTCCAGGCAGGATGCGCCGTTCGCGCTTTGTGCGGGCAACAGGCGCAGCGAGTTCGGCACCGCGGTGTGGATCTCGGCGACCATGCGCCGCAGGGCGGTGTCGGCCATGTGGGTCAGGTTGGCGCGCCGGCCTACCGCCAGGTAGTTCTGCAGGGCGGGGCCGAACTGCATCGCGAAGATGCCTGCGATGATGCCGGTCACCATGATCACGATGACCAGCTCGACGAGGGTGAAGCCGCGTTCCTTGTTCATGGGGGTGTGCGCCATCCGGTGAGGACGAAGGCGTCCTCGGGCTTGGCGTCCATCTTGTAGGTGACAGTGATCGTGATCTTCAGATTCGGTGTGTCCGCGCGCAGTTTCTGGATGTCGTCGGCCATGGGTACGCTGACGAGCACGTTGTACGACTCCAGGCCGGCGATCGGATTGTTCTTGGCGTCGCGGATGCCGGACAGGCCTTTTCCATAGTCGTTGAAATCCCGTACATCGACGAACGTGTCGCGCACGTTGGGAGTAGGAAAAGTGGTGTTCAATGCGTAAGGCCTGAGCAGGATTTCGCCCATCAGGCTCTCCGCGATCGCCACCTTCTGCTGCAGGATCAGCGGGTCGGCGCTGGCGCGGTTGCCGGTGCTGAAGGCCGCCACCAGCCCGCCCAGAGCGGCGGCGATGATGACCATGGCGATGATCAGCTCGACCAGGGTGACCCCGGCGCTGCGCCGGCGCATCCGCACCCGAGCGCGGTTATTCGACATAGCCGGTGCCTCCCGCGAGCGTGATGACGCGCTGGGGCGAGCCTTGCGCGGAAATCGTGATCTGCGCGGTGTCGATCAGGGTCTTGCCGTCGACGTCAGAGCTGATGTCGCCGTTCGGCTGGAAGTACAGATTGCCGCTCAAACCGCTGGCCAGCACGTCCGGATCCGAGGTCGAGAAATCGCTGTCCGGCGCATTCGCCAGCAGGTTCGCGCAGGCCGGCGCCGATTTCGCCGGGTTCTCCACGGCGATGCGCAGGGTCAGCGCCTTGGGGCCCAGGCTGGCGCAGACAAGGCGGCGATGCGCGCGCGCCGAGGTCGCCGCCAGCCGCAGGCCGCTGACGAGCTGGTCGCCGAACACCTGGGCGCCGCGCTCGCCGCTGTTGATCAAGCGCGGCACGGCGACCGCCGCCATGATGCCCAGCAGGACCATGATGACGATCAGCTCGACCATCGTGAAGCCGCGCTCCCTCAATTGAACACCTCGCGCGTGTGGATCAGGCGCTTGGCCTCGGGCGTGTAGATGCCGAAGGTGGCGCGCGCGGCCGGGTCTGCGGCCGGTGCCGCCGAAGGTGCGCAGATGCCGTTCGGGCCGCGCAGCCAGGGCATCTTCGCGCCGGTGCTGGCGGGACGCGGGGCGGGCAGGCAGGATGTGTCCGTGGTGGCGGTGCCGAGGTTGATGGCGACGGTCGCGGTGCCGGTGCCGCCGGTGGGGTGCAGGCTCAAGCTGCCCAAACCCTTTGTCATGCTGATGACCTGGCGGTTCTGGTCGATGCCGGCCGGGGTCAAGGCGGGCGGCAGAAGCGGCGAGGCGGGCTGGATCGCGATGGCCGAGGTGGGAATCGGATGGAGGTCGTCCCCATCGCTGGTGTTCTGGATCCAGCTGCCGCCGGTCCAGTACTGCAGGGTGACCGGCAGGGCCAGGTCGCCCTTGGCGTTGCCGAAGCGGCTGGCGATGGTGACGCGGCCGCTGCGGGCTTCATAGACGTCTTCGCCGCCGGCGGGGGCATCTTTCGAGCTGACGCCGCCGGCTGCCGTTTCCGTCGCGCGCAGGCGGATCTTCAATGGCAGGCTCGGCGAGTTCGCGAAGGTGAACACCAGCGGCGTGGACGACGTCGCGGGCAGGGTGGCGACTCCGCTGACGAAGGCGCTGGCCGGCAGCGGCGCTGCGCTTGAGCTGCCGAGCCCGGACAGCGTGCCGGGATTGGGGAAAGGCGGCGTGGTGTTGGAGCTGGCGGGAATGGGCGTGCTGCCGGTGGCATCGTAGGCGGTCAAGAGCAGCGGTTTGCTGTAGCCGAAGCCGCTGTCGTAAAGCGTCGTGACATTGCCCAGCGCGCTCATGGCAGTGACGGTGACGTCGACCGGCTCGCCGGAATAGTAGAAATTCCTGCCAGTGGCGACCCGGCTTTCCTTGACCTTGAAATAGGCCGGCATCGAGAGGATCGCGCCGCAGCCGCTGGCGGCGCCGAGGCTGGTCTGGACCGCGGCCGGACGGGGCTTGGCGCCGCCGAGGTACTTGGCGCTGGTTTGCTCGGCCTTGATGTTGAAGGCGCCGGCTTCCGTATAGGTGAACTGACCCCAGAAGCCGGTTCCGGTCATTTTGCTGTCCACGAGGCTCAGCTGGCCCAGATCCGTCGCATTCAGCTTGCAGCCGACCGTGTCGAGTGCGCCCATGCTGAAGTTTACGGTCTCGGGGGTGGCTTCCAGACCAAAATTGGGGGTTGTGACGCCTTCCGCGTTGAGAGGAGTAACGGTAACATCGAAGGCCTTGCCCGCGATCGTCGGCGACGTGGTTTTCAGGCTGAACGAATATGGCGCGACGATGACATTGCCGCTGGCGTCCTTCGCGCTATTGTCCGAGGTCGAGGCGGCGATGCCGAGCTTGCCGACGTCGGCATAGTACATCCAGAAGGTCGCGCTGCCGTTGTTATCGAAGGTGATCGGGAAACCGCGGGCGCTGCCGGTGCAGGTACTGGTACTTGCGCCGGCGGCGCTCAGGGTCTGGAACGACGGGTCGTTGCTTGCCACGTTGGCGAGGCTGCTCACCTTGACCGGCAGGCTGCCCTTACCCGGATTGCCGTAGGCGCAGCTCAGCTGTATTGTTTTCTGCTGGCCGACCAAGGCAGGCACGCAGGATTTCGTCTTCGGGTCGGAGACGGTGGCTGTCAGGGTGAACGGCGTGACGGTTGCCGAATACTGGTCCTGCAAGGTCAGGCCGAGCCCGATGGTGCCATCGAAATTCATGCTGCAGGACGCGCTGCCGTTCGACGTGCTGCTGCACTGGAGGGCATTGGCGGCCGCTACGCTGGCCCCACCGAGCGCCAGCGTCGCCGTACCCGGAACGGACTGACTGACGGTCGCGTTGATGCTGACCCCGCTCGAGCCGATGGCGAAGCTCTTGCCCCCCGGCTGCAAGGTGACGCTGACGCCACCGGTATAGAGGCTCGTACATGCCGAATCGGCGCAGGCCTTGACCGTCACCGGCTCCGGCGTGCAGGCGCTGGCGCTGCCGTCGTGCACGATCAGGAAGTGGTCGATGGGCGTGGCGGATGGCGCAACCGCGCAATGCGGCCCCTGGTCCGTGTTGACCGGGAAGCCGCTGTTGTTGGTGACGCAGTCGCATTGGCCGTTGGTCGTGCCACCCGTGCAATAGATCATCTTGGTGACGCGGCCGGCCCAGTTCAGGGTTGCACGGTCGACCGTGGCGTTGCCGTTGATGATCGCGTTGGAACTGTCGAGTGTGAGGTTGCCGGCGCTGACGTCGCCGGTCACGTTGACCTTGTCGCCTAGCCGGAGCGAGGTCTTGGCGGTGATCTTGCCGTTGACCGCGCTTTGCGAAGCCAGCAAGGAGACCGTCGGGGCGACGATGTCGCCGGCAACCGAGCTGCCGGATGCGAGGGTAAAGCTGGTCCTGGCCGTGACGTTGCCCTTGATGACCACCGGCGAGTCGGTGTCGATGACGTTGCCGTTCACCGCGCCGTTGATCGTGCAGTGGGAGCCGATCGAGACGTTGCCGCTCGCGCTGACGCTGCCGGTAATGCTGGTCGTCGAGCCGGAACCGAGGTTCATGGTGACGGCGCTGATGTTGGCGGTTATCGACTGCGCCTGGTTGCCGATCGTGAAGGTTCCGCCACTGATGAGGTTGCCGCTGCTGATCGCCAGATTGCTCGGCTTGATATTGCCGATATTCAGGTTGCCGGTCACGTTCAGGGTTGCCGAGCCGCTCATCGCCAGGCTCTGGTTGTAGTCGAAGTTGACGCCGCTGCTGTTGACGACGACCGTGTAGCCATCGGCGATCGTCATCGTATCGGTGTTGGTGGTCAGCGGGAAGCCATTGCAGGTATAGGTTTTGCTGGAGAGAGAGCAATTTCCCGCAGCGCCACCGTTGAAGACGAGATCGGCTGCGGCAGCAGCCGTGCCCGCAAGGCAGCCGCTTACCAGGACGCACCAGGCGCACAGATGCGCCAGTGCCGCGGGTCCGCCCGTGCGCCCGCGCCTGAACATCGAGAAAAAGCTGTCCGCGAATCTCTTCAAACTATTTAATTAATGGCCAGAAACAATACACCCGCGAGTGTGCATGAGTTGGCCGCTAATCGCAAAATCATTTTTGCTGCCGCCGCACGTGGAGAAAGTGTCCGTCCACCATGAGGTGTACTTACAACAGGAAATCGTCAGTTCTGTGAAGAATGTTCGGAATATTTTTCCTTAGTGAAAAAATGGTATCGGCTTTTAACCACAGTTGAATATAATCAAGGACTAGCGAAACCACTCAAAAGTCACCATACCATTGCTCCGCATGCGTTTTTTTAGGAAAAAAAAGAAACAAGGCGCCTGGCTGGCAATGGTGTTGCAACGCGACGGCATCGTGGCGGCCAGCGTGCGCCGCGGCGACGGCAAACCGGCGGTGACCGTGGCCAGTCACTATCCGGGCCAGGCGAATGCCGACGTCCTCGAAAAGGCCGGCAAGGATTTGCATGCGCAGGATTACCGCTGCACCACGGTGCTGGGCGGCGGCGACTACCAGATCATGGCGGTCGAGGCGCCGAATGTGCCGCCCGACGAGCGCAAGGCCGCGATGCGCTTCCGCCTGAAGGACATCCTCGATTTCCCGGTCGCCGAAGCGACCTTCGACCTGGTCGAGATCCCGCTCGATCCGAATGCCGCCGTGCGTCCCCAGCAAAGCGTATTCGCGGTGGCGTCGCGCAACGGCACGATCAAGGCGCGCCAGGACCTGTTCCAGCAGGCCAAGGTCGAACTCGGCACCATCGACATTCCCGAAATGGCCCAGCGTAACCTGTCGACCATGCTCGAGACCGACGGCCGTGGCATCGCCATGTTGTCCTTCGGCGAGGATGGCGGCCTGCTGACCGTGTCTTGCCGCGGCGAGCTGTATCTGTCGCGCCGCATCGACGCCACCCTGGCCCAGCTGCTCGATACCGACCACGAACGCAAGCACCAGGCCTTCGACAAGATCACGCTCGAGCTGCAGCGTTCGCTCGACCACTTCGAACGCCAATTCTCCTTCATCGGCGTGGCCAGGCTCGTGCTGGCGCCGAGCGGCGCCCAGGGCCTGGAAGAATACCTGTCGAGTAATCTCTACACCCGCGTCGAAACCCTCGACCTGGGCATGCTGCTCGACCTCGCGTACGTTCCCGAGCTGCTCGGTGCGGCGGCCCAGCAGCGCTTCTTTGTTGCGATCGGCGCCGCGCTGCGCGAGGAAGGGGCGGCGGGATGAGCCAGCAGATCAACCTGTTCAATCCGGCCTTCCAGAGACAGACCACGCTGTTCTCGGCGCGCGCGATGGGTATCGCCGCCGGTGCGCTGGTGCTCGGCCTGGCCGCGATGGGGGCCTGGTCCGAGCTGTGCCTGGCTCAGCTGCAGGGCGAAGCGAACACCGTCGCGCGCCGCCTGGAAGTCGCGCAGAAGCGGCTGGCAAGCGTGTCGGCGGAATTCACGCCGCGCCACAGCGATCCGGCGCTGGCAGCCCAGATGGTCGAGGCCGAGCAGCAGCGCGCGGCGCTGCAGCATGTGGCCCAGGTGATCGAACGCGGCGAACTGGGGAATACCCAGGGCTACGCCGAATACTTCCGCGCGATGGCGCGCCAGAGCCGCGAGGGCCTGTGGCTGACCGCCGTCAGCGTCGGCGGCGCCGGTCGCGAGATCGGCGTGCAGGGCAGGGCGCTCGATCCGGCCATGGTGCCGGGCTTCCTGGGCCGCCTGCGCAACGAGCCTGTCCTGCAGGGCAAGGCCGTCGGCAGCATGCAGATCGGCGAAGCGCCGCCGCTCAAGCAGGCCGGCGCGGACGGCAAGGAAAGCAGCGTCCCCGCCCCCTATGTCGAATTCAGCCTGCAGTCGGCGGCGGCGGGCGACAAGGGAGACCGGCCATGAAGCAGCGCTGGTCCCGGCTTGCCGCGCGCATCGACGCGCTCAGCCAGCGTGAACGCCTGCTGGTGTTCGCCGCCGTGATGGCGGTGCTGGCCTTCCTCGGCCAGGCGGCGCTGCTCGCTCCCCTGCAGCGCAAGCAGGACCTGTTGAAGAACCAGATTTCACTGCAGCGCGCCAGCCTGGCCGAGACCGAGAGCGCGATCGGGCGCAAGGTCGCGGAAGCCGAGGCCGATCCGGACCAGGCGCTGCGCACCCGCCTGGCGGCGACACGCGCCGACACCGCGCGCATGAGCGAGCAGATGCGCGCCATGCAGAACGGTCTGGTGCCGCCCGAGCGCATCGCGCCGCTGCTGGAATCGATTTTGCGCGCCAACGGCCGCCTGAAGCTGGTGTCGATGCAGACCCTGCCGGTCGGCTCGCTGAACGAACTGGGCGCGGACCCGGCCGACAAGGCCGCTGCCGGCGCACCCATCGCGGCGAAGCAGCCGGACCTGCTGTTCCGTCATGGCGTCGAACTGACGGTACGCGGCAGCTATCTCGACATGGTCGATTACATGACGGCGCTCGAAGCGCTGCCCACCCAGCTGTTCTGGGGCAAGGCCCAGCTCCAGGTCGAGCAGTATCCGACCGTACGCCTGACCCTGACCCTGTACACCCTGAGCCTGGACCCGAAATGGATGAAGCTGTGAGGAAGAGCATGAAGCGAGCCACCCCCCTGTCCACGACCGCGGCCCTGGCGGCGCTGTTGGCGCTGGCCGGCGCTGCCGGCGCCGCCAATGCTGCCGCCGCCGCGATTCCGGAAGCGGCCCAGCGTCTGCCTGACCCGACCCGTCCGCCGGCCGCGGCGCTGCAGGCGCCTCCCGGTTCCGGTCCCGGCGCAGCGGCGGCCGACGTCCCGCCGCAGCTGCAGTCGGTGATGCTCGGCGCCGCCGGCGGTCATCGCATCGCCGTGATCGACGGCCAGGGCGTGCGCGTGGGCGACAGCGTCCGCGGCGCGCGCGTGGTCCGCATCGCCGACAGCGAGGTCGAGCTGCAGCGCGGCCGCGAACGCCAGGTGCTGCGCCTGTACGTGCAGGACAGCGCGGGCGGCATGACCCGCGTGTCGGCCGGCGCCGCGCACCGCAGCGGAGGACGACAATGAAGCAGCTGAACAAACCGTTCGCAGCCTTGCTGGCGGCAATGCTGGCGCTGGCCGGTTGCCAGACCCCGCCCGCCAACACGACCTTCGACGCCATCAAGAATGAAGTGGCGCGCGATGCCGCCAGACGCCCGGCGGCGCCGGCCGTCGACGATGCGGTCGCCAATGCCCTGCTGCCGCCTGCAGCCAGCCTCGCGACCCAGCTGCCGAAGGCGCGCCCTGCGCTGGAAGAGCGCTTCAATGTCTCTTTCAACAACGTTCCCGCCCAGCAGTTCTTCCGCTCGATCGTCGCCGGCACCCGCTACAACATCCTGGTGCATCCGGACGTCAGCGGCGCCATCTCCGTCAACCTGAAGGACGTGACCCTGGAGGAGACCCTGGACGCGGTGCGCGAAGTCTACGGCTACGACTACAAGATCGAGGGCACCCGCATCTCGGTCAAGCCGCTGACCATGCAGACCAAGATGTTCCGCGTGAACTACCTGGTCGGCAGCCGCCGCGGGGTGTCGAACCTGCGCGTGTCCTCGACCTCGGTGGCGAATGCCGTCAACAACCAGAACGGCAACGGCAACCAGAACAACGGCAGCAACCAGAACAACAACCAGAACCAGAACAACCCGAACAACCCCAACGGCCAGAACCAGAACCAGGTCGAGAGCACCGACGTCAGTACCACCTCGAACAACGACTTCTGGACCGACCTGAAGGCGGCCATCGAAGCCATCGTCGGCTCGAAGGAGGGCGGGCGCAGCATCGTCGTCAGTCCGCAGTCGGGCGTGGTGGTGATCCGCGCCATGCCGGACGAGTTGCGCAACGTCGACGCCTACCTGAAGGCGACCCAGCTGGCGGTCGACCGCCAGGTGATCCTGGAGGCGAAGATCCTTGAGGTCGAGCTGAACGACAGCTTCCAGAGCGGGGTGAACTGGGCGTCCTTCGCTTCGATCAGGAGCGGTCATGACAACCGCGTCTCGGGCGGCCTGGTGGCGCCGGGTTCAACCCTGACGCCGCTGCCCTTCAATGGCGGCCAGCCGGGCGTCATCAGCGATCCGAGCACCGGCCTGTCGGCCAGCACCGGCTTCTCGCTGTCGAATGCGGCCGGCGCCGCCGGCTCGATGTTCGGCCTGGCTGTCCAGACCAGCAATTTCGCGGCCCTGATCTCCTTCCTCGAGACCCAGGGCACGGTGCACGTGCTGTCGAGCCCTCGTGTGGCAGCGGTCAACAACCAGAAGGCGGTGCTGAAGATCGGTACCGACGAGTTCTACGTGACCGGCGTGAGCACCACCACCAACGCGAACGCGTCCGGCAATACCACCACCTCGCCGAACGTGACCCTGCAGGCCTTCTTCTCGGGTGTGGTGCTGGACGTGACCCCGCAGATCGACGACCGCGGCAACATCCTGCTGCACGTGCACCCGTCGGTGAGCCAGGTCTCGACCGTGAACAAGTCGGTGAGCCTGGGCACGGCCGGCAACCTGAACCTGCCGCTGGCGGCGTCGGCGACCTCGGAGCTGGACAGCATCGTGCGCGGCTCGAACGGCCAGGTGGTGGCGATCGGCGGCCTGATGCGCCAGTCCTCGACCGTCGACAATTCGCAGGTGCCGGTGGCCGGCAACGTGCCGGTGCTGGGCAACCTGTTTGGCGCCAAGAAGCGCGTCAACCAGAAGCGCGAACTGGTGGTGCTGATCAAGCCGACCATCGTCGAAGGCATCAACAACTGGAACGACGACCTGCTCGACACCGGCCGCCGCATCGAGCAGCTCGACCCGCGCACCCGAGGAATGCGGTAATGTACACGGCCCATTTCGGCCTGCGCGAGCCGCCCTTCGGGATCACGCCCGACACCAGCTTCTTCTTCGGCAGCCCGGGCTCGCAGGAAGCGCTGAACACCTTGCTGGTGGCGGCGCGCAACGGCGAAGGCTTCATCAAGATCACCGGTGAAGTCGGCACCGGCAAGACCCTCCTGTGCCGCAAGTTCATGGCGACCCTGGGCGACAGCTTCGTCACCGCCTACATTCCGAACCCCTACCTGGAGCCGCGCACCCTGATGCTGGCCCTGGCCGACGAGCTCGAGATCGCCCTCGACAAGGACGTCGACCAGCACCGTCTGCTGAAGTCCATCATGGACCGCCTGCTGGCGCTGGCCGGGCAGGGCAAGCGCGTGCTGCTCTGCCTCGACGAGGCCCAGGCGATCCCGGTCGAGAGCCTGGAAGCGCTGCGCCTGCTGACCAACCTCGAAACGGAAAAACGCAAGCTGCTGCAGATCGTGCTGTTCGGCCAGCCGGAGCTGAACCGCAAGCTGGAGCTGGAATCGATCCGCCAGCTGGCCCAGCGCATCACCTTCCACTACCACCTCGGGCCGCTGAGCCGCGACGACCTCGACTTCTACGTCGCCCACCGCCTGCGCGTGGCCGGCTTTGCTGGCGCCCGCCTGTTTTCCAGCGGCGCCATCGCCAGCCTGTACAAGGCCAGCGGCGGCGTGCCGCGCCTGGTCAACGTGCTGGCACATAAATCGCTGATGCTGTGCTACGGCGAGGGCGGCCACAGCATCTCGCGCGCCCACGTAAACGCAGCCGCGAAGGATACGCTGGCGACCAGCACCAAGGGAAAGGGCGGACGCCGCTTCCTGCCCTGGGCCGCCATCGGCGCCGTGCTGGCCGGTGCCGCCGCCACCGTCGGCTGGGCAATCACACGATGACGAGCCTGCGATGAGCCTGATTAACAAGATGCTCCAGGACCTCGACTCGCGCGGCACGCCGGGCGCCGAGTCCTTGCCATTCCAGATCCGGCCGGTGGCGCGCGAGCGTCAGCGGCTGGGCGAGCGCGTCGATGGCCGGACCCTCAGGCTGGCCGCCCTTGGTACCGGCGCGACCGTGCTCATCGCCCTGGCTTCGTGGTATGGATGGACGCAGGTCCAGGCGAATCGCAGCGGCGTGAAGCCGACTGTCGTGGCTGCGGTGCCGGCGCCGGAAACGCGTGTGACTTCGGTCCCGGTCGTGGCGCCGGTCGCCGGCGTGCCTGCGGCCGTGTCAGCAGCGCCGGCGCCCGCCGTGGCCGTGCGCCACGACGACAGGTTCGACGCAGCGCCGGCCGCCGGCGTGCATCCGAAGAGCGTGGACGGCTATGCGCCGGACAGCGACGAAGCCCGCGCCGCACGCCAGGCCATCATGGCGGAGCTGCAGGCACGCATGACGGCAGGCACGCCCAGCCCGCTGGCCCGTGCCCGCGCGGCCACCCACGAGGCGAAGCCGAAGGACAAAGCCAGGGCCAGGACGGAAGCCCGCCGGGAGGACAAGTCCCCGGCGCCGTCGCGCGCCGCCGAAAGCGCTGCCGACACCGCCAGGGACAAGCGCAGCGCCGGCCAGGGCCGCCAGGAATCGGGCGTCCAGCGCGCCGAGGGCGAATACCGTCACGCGCTCAACGCGCTGCAGGATGGACGGATGACGGAAGCCTTCGCCGCGCTGGAGCAGGCGCTGAAGCTGGATCCGAACCACGATGCGGCGCGCCAGACCCTGGTCGGCCTGCTGATCGAAGCCAGGCGCACCGACGAGGCGATCCGCCATCTGCAGGCCGGCCTGATCCTCGACCCGCGCCAGCCGGCACTGGCCATGCTGCTAGCGCGCCTGCAGATCGAACGTGGGGCTTCCGGCATCGACACCCTCACGCGTACCTTGCCCTATGCGGGCAATAACGCCGACTATCACGCCTTCCTGGCCGGCGCCCTGCAGCGCGAACAGCGCTACCGCGAGGCGGCCGAGCAGTACCAGGCCGCGCTGCGCACCGCGCCTGCCAATGGCGTGTGGTGGATGGGACTGGGGATGTCGCTGCAGGCCGACAAGCGCAATGCGGAGGCGCTGGAAGCCTTCCAGCGGGCGCGTGCGAGCGGCACTTTGTCGGCGGAATTGCAGGCGTTTGTGGAGCGGCGGCTGCAGCAGTTGGGACGTTAAGCGGCTTACCTGCAACATACTGGTAACGGTGCCCGCTGCCTTGAAACGTCGTCCCCGCGAAGGCGGGGATCCAAGTTCTGCTCGAGTTGTCGAAACGCATGCAAACTTGGGTTCCCGCTTTCGCGGGAACGACGTGCTCATGTCGCGCGAATGACGATGCTTCTTACACCTTCGCCAAGCGCTCCAACGCCACCTCCAAAGTCTCATCCTGCTTCGCAAAGCAGAACCGCACGATCCCCGACCCCTTGCCCTGGCTGTAGAACGCCGACACCGGAATCGCCGCCACCTTGATCTCGCGCGTCAGCCACTGCGCGAATTCCGATTCGCTCAGGTCGGAAATGCCGTCGTATTTCACGCACTGGAAATAGGTGCCGTCCGCCGGCAGCAGGGTGAAGCGGGTATTCGCCAGGCCTGCCCGGAACAGGTCGCGCTTCTTCTGGTAGAAGGCAGGCAGCTCCAGGTAGGGGCTGGGGTCGCGCATATAGGCGGCCAGGCCGTGCTGCATCGGCGTATTCACGGTGAAGACGTTGTACTGGTGGACCTTGCGGAACTCGGCCATGAGGCTGGCCGGTGCCGCCACGTAGCCGACCTTCCACCCGGTCACGTGATAGGTCTTGCCGAAGCTCGAGACGACCAAGGCGCGCTCCGCCAGCCTCGGATCGCGGCTGACCGACTCGTGCTGCTGGCCGTCGAAGACCATGTGTTCATAGACTTCGTCCGACAGGATCAGGATGTCGGTGCCGTCGACGATATCGGCGAGGGCGTCCAGGTCGCTCTTGCGCAGGATGGAGCCGGTCGGGTTGTGCGGGCTGTTGATGACGATCATCCGGGTACGCGGCGTCACCGCAGCGGCGATCTCGTCCCAGGGCACACTGTAGCCGCTGTGGCCTAGCCGCATCGACACCGTCACCGGCACGCCGCCGGCCAGCTGCACGGCCGGCAGGTAGCTGTCGTAGGCCGGTTCGATGATGATGACTTCCTCGCCCGGATGCACGGCGCACAGGATGGCGGTGGTCAGCGCCTGGGTGGCGCCGGCAGTGACGGTGATCTCGGTCACGGCATCATAGGCGTGGCCGTACAAGGCCTGTATTTTTGCGGCGATGGTTTCGCGCAGCAGCGGCACGCCGGACATCATCGGATACTGGTTCAGGCCGGCGCGCATGGCCTCGTCGACCAGGCCGAGCAGGCGCGGGTCGCAGCCGAAGTCGGGGAAGCCCTGGCCGAGGTTGACCGCGCCATGCTCGTTGGCGAGCGCGGACATCAGGGTGAAGACGGTGGTGCCGACGGCCGGCAGGCGCGATCGAAGTATGGGTGTAGACATGGCGTTTCTCACATATCAGGGGCGAGTTTGACCCAGGCGTCCGGGGTCATGATCCGGTACAGGCCTTCGCGCGCGGTCTTCTTGGCCAGCTTGAGCAAGGCCTTGTCCTTGGTGATCAGGATGGCGGCGTCGGCGTCGCGGGCGATCTCGAGGAATTTCTGGTCGTCGCGGTCGGTGCAGACGGGCAGGCGGATCGCGCGGCTGTCCGGCGCCACCACACGGATCAGGGCGTCGAAACGGGCGGCCGCGTCCGGGCGCGTGCTGTCGTCGAGCGGCAGGTGAGGGTAGTGCAGGACGTACAGGTATTCTTCGCGGCAATCGGCGCGGGTCACTGCCTGGACCGCGCCGCTCTCGAGCGCGGCCAGCAGGCCGGCCCAGCGCGGGTCGCGGAAGACGAAGAGGTCGAGGCAGACATTGGTATCGATGACGATGGGTTTGGCTGAAGCGGGTATCATGTCGGCAATTTTACTTGTTGTACGCATTTCTCACCCATGCTGATCGTTCTTTCGCCCGCCAAATCGCTCGACCTCGACACGCCGCCCACCACCGACCGCAGGACCACCCCGCAATTCATCGACCGCGCCGCGGAGCTGATCCGCGTGCTGAAGGCGTATTCGCCGGCCCAGGTCGGCGCCCTGATGAGCATCTCCGACCCGCTGGCCGTGCTGAACGTGACCCGTTACGCCAGCTGGCACCCCGACCACGTTGATGCGCGCCAGGCCGTGATGTCCTTCGACGGCGACGTCTACACCGGCCTGGACGCGCGCAGCCTCGACGCCAGGGCGCTGGACTACGTGCAGGACCACGTGCGCATCCTGTCCGGCCTGTACGGCGTGCTGCGTCCGCTCGACCAGATGCATCCCTACCGCCTGGAGATGGGCACCAGGCTGGCCAACCCGCGCGGGAAGGACCTGTACGCTTTCTGGGGCGAGACGGTGACGGGCGCGCTGAACGAGGCGCTGGCGGCGAACGGCGCCACCGCGCTGGTGAACCTGGCGTCGGAAGAGTACTTCAAGTCGGTCAAGCCCAAGCTCTTGAACGTGCCGCTGGTCGTTCCCGTGTTCGAGGACTGGAAGAACGGCAAGTACAAGATCATCTCCTTCTTCGCCAAGCGGGCGCGCGGGATGATGGCGCGTTATGCGGCTGAGCGTGGGATTACCGACCCGCAGGCATTGAAGGCCTTCGATGTCGATGGTTATGCGTTCGACGAGAGTGTGTCGACGGAGAAGGCGTGGGTGTTCAGGCGGCGGGTCGAATAAACCCCTGTTTTTCCCGCGAAAGCGGGGACCCATGCCGAGCGATCGAAGCTGCGATCTGACGAATGATCGCGAGAGTTCAGGTCGACCGATTTCTGTGCTTCAGTATGGGTTCCCGCCTTCGCGGGAACGACGTTTTGGAGCCGCCAAAAGAAAAACGCCTGCGATCAGCAGGCGTTTCAATTTACTGCACAGCATCCTTCGGCGCCGGTTGCGGCCCGGACTTGGCCCAGAACTTCCACCACGGCGCATCGCCGCTGCCCTTGCCGCCCAGGAAGTGGCTGTTCGGGTAGTTGGTCTGGAACACGCGCTGGGTGTCGTCGCGCAGGTCGAACATGCCCAGCTTGTCGTAGCTGCGGATCATGATGAACAGCGCTTCCTCGCGCGCCGGCGAGGTCGGGAAGTTGGTGACGGCTTCCTGGGCGCGGTTCAGCGAGGCCAGGTAGGCGCCGCGGCGGTAGTAGTAGTTCGCCACGTGGACTTCGTAGGAAGCCATCGCGTTGATCAGGTAGTTCATGCGCTGGATCGAGTCCGGCGCGTATTTGCTGTTCGGGAACTTGTCGACCAGTTCCTTGAAGGCGGCGAAGGCTTCGCGGGTCGCTTTCGGGTCGCGTTCGGTCGGATCCTGAGAATAGATGAAGCTCATGAAGCCGATCTGGTCGTTGAAGTTGATCAGACCGCGCAAGTAATACATATAGTCGACCTGCGGATGATTCGGGTGCAGCTTGATGAAGCGTTCCACCGCGGCCAGGGCCTCGGCCTGGTCCTGGGCTTTATAGTGCGCGTAGGCGATTTCCATCTGCGCCTGGGTCGCATAGGTACCGAACGGATAGTTGGTTTCCAGCTTTTCGAAGAGCTTGATGGCGGCTTCGTAGTGGGCGCCATCCATTTCTTCACGCGCGTCAGCGTATAATTTCGATGCTGACACGTTCTTGCTTTCGTCGGACTTTCCCGGCAACAAGCCGCAAGCTGACAAACTGAGCAGAGCACCCGTCACAACCAATACAGACAATTTTTTTTGCATAGCTTTTTGCAAGAAAGTTTTTACCGAGATACAACGAACGGCTGATTATAGCCGATGGGAACAACGTGATATTAAATGCTGCGCCGAATTCGGCGGAAATGCCTCTCGCCCCCGATTTGGACGACGACCTGGACGCCGAGTTCGCACCACAACCCGGCCTGGCGCCGAGTGGTGTCGACTTCTCGCCGATTACCCTGACCCTGGACCCGTCGCACTGCGGCCAGCGCCTCGACAAAGTCGTGGCCGGGCTGGTGCCGCAGTTCTCGCGCAGCCGCCTGCAGCAATGGTTCGACGAAGGCCACGTCACGGTCGACGGCAAGCCGGCCAAGGGCAAGGGCACCGCCTACGGCGACGAAACCGTGCTGGTCGTACCCCAGCCGGCGCCGGAAGACACGGCCTATACGCCGGAAGCGATGGAACTGAACATCGTCTATGAAGACGAGTCCATCCTCGTGATCAACAAGCCGGCCGGCCTGGTCGTGCACCCGGGTTCGGGCAACTGGTCGGGCACGCTCCTCAACGGCCTGCTGCATTATTGCCCGCAACTGGTCTCGGTGCCGCGCGCCGGCATCGTGCACCGCCTCGACAAGGATACCAGCGGCCTGATGGTGGTCGGCAAGACCCTCGAAGCCCAGACCGACCTGGTGCGCCAGCTGGCGGCCCGCACCGTCAAGCGCGAATACTTCGCCCTCGTGTGGGGCACGCCGCGCCTGTCCGGCACCATCGATTCGCCGATCAGCCGCCACCCGACCGAGCGCACCAAGATGGCGGTGTCGAATGCGCCGATGGCCAAGCCGGCCATCACGCACTACGAGCTGCTGGCGAAGGGCGAACTGGACCGCCGTCCGGTGAGCCTGGTGCAGTGCCGCCTCGAAACCGGCCGCACCCACCAGATCCGCGTGCACATGCAGTCGCTGGGCTACAGCCTCGTCGGCGACACCGTGTACGGCAAATCCCACCTGCTGTCCTTCTTCCACCGCCAGGCGCTGCAGGCGCGCCGCCTGGGCCTGACCCATCCGGCCACCGGCGAACACATGGAGTGGGTGGTGCCGCTCGCCGCCGATTTCGCGGAATTGCTGGAACGCGCCGGCATCGAAGAGCCGGAAGCGGCCTGATGCCGGGGCTGCATCCCGGGCACCTGGTCCGGCCGGACTGGCCGGACCTGCCTGCCAACATCGATGCGCTGGCGACCACCCGCCTGGGCGGCGTCAGCGCTGCGCCTTTCGATGACGGCAATGGCGGCGGCGGCCTCAACATCGGCCTACACGTGAAGGACGACCCCGACGCCGTCGCCGAAAACCGTGCGCGCCTGCAGGCCCTGCTGCCGGGACGCCCGGCCTGGATCGCGCAGGTCCACGGCGCCGAGGTGGTAGATGCCGCCACGGTCCAGCCCGGCGGACCGGTGCGCACCGGGGACGCCAGCATCGCGACGCAAGCGGGCGTGGTGTGCGCGATCCTGACTGCCGATTGCCTGCCGGTGCTGTTCGCCGACCTCGAAGGCAAGGTGGTGGGCGCGGCCCATGCCGGCTGGCGCGGGCTGGCCGGCGGCGTGCTCGGCGCCACCGTAGCCGCGATGCGCGCGCAAGGCGCGGGCGAGATCACGGCCTGGCTTGGTCCGGCCATCGGACCGGAAGCTTTCGAAGTCGGCCCAGACGTGCTGGATGCCTTCCGCGCCGCGCTGCCGGACGGTGGAGCAGAGGAGGGGTTCCGGCCTTATCCCGGACGCGAAGGCAAGCATCTGGCGAACATGCCGCTGCTGGCGCGCCGGCTGCTGGCGCGCGGCGGCGTGACCCGCGTGCACGGCGGCGACCGCTGTACCTTCACGGAACGCGATCGTTTCTATTCCTACCGGCGTGACGGTGCGGGCAGCGGGCGTCAAGCGAGTTTGATCTACATTAAGTAACGGGCGTATCGGGACGCTTAGAGTGTTGAGCTTCCCGCTTGCGCGCCCGGCCGCGCCGCCATGCTCCCGTCAGGTAGAAAACGAGAGATAATGGCAACACGCCGTAAAACAGGAAGGTCATGATGCCGGCAACCACGGAAGGCTCGGTGGCCGCCATCAGGGTCACGACATACATCCATCCGATGGCGACGATCCACATAAGACTTTCCTTTGTTGCACGCTCGAATACCCGATTCTAAACAATGGACGCCGATATGAATACGCCCGTAGCTACCGCGCAGCCTGGCGCTGCATGGATGTCGCAGTTTTCCGATCCCTCCGTTTGGCAATCCTGGATGAAGTTCGCCGACCCCTCGGCGTTTGGCGGCGGCATGGCCCAGCAGGCGGCGCCGGTGATGCGCATGCTGGGCGATTTCGGCGCCGGCTTGCCGCAGGCCAAACTCGAAGCCCTGCGCAACGACTACCTGCAGAAGGCGATCCGCCTGTGGCAGGATGTCATGAGCGGCAAGACGCCCGAGTTCAAGGACAAGCGCTTTTCGGCGCCCGAATGGACGGCGAACCCGGTGTCGTCCTTCAGCGCCGCGTCCTACCTCCTGAATGCCGAATTCCTGCTGGCGATGGCCGAGGCGGTCGAAGCCCCGCCGCGCGACAAGCACAAGATCCGTTTCGCCGTGCAGCAGATTGTCGACGCACTGTCGCCAGCCAATTTCCTGGCAACGAATCCGGAAGCCCAGCAGAAACTGATCGAGACCAAGGGCGAGAGCCTGACCAAGGGTCTGCAGAACATGCTGGCCGATATGCAGAAGGGCCGGATCTCGCAATCCGACGAGTCGGCGTTCGAGGTCGGCCGCAACGTCGGCGTCACGCCCGGCACCGTCGTATTCGAGAACGATCTGTTCCAGCTGATCCAGTACACCCCGGCAACCCCGACCGTGCACGAGGTGCCGCTGCTGATGGTGCCGCCCTGCATCAACAAGTTCTACATCCTCGACCTGCAGCCGGAAAATTCGCTGGTGCGCTATCTGGTGGAGCAGGGCAATACCGTATTCATGATGTCCTGGCGTAATCCGGACCAGGCTATGGGCAGCAAGACCTGGGACGACTTCGTCGACCAGGGCGCGGTCAAGGCCATCGAGGTCGGCTGCGAGATCTCCGGCAAGGAGAAAGTGAACGTGTTCGGCTTCTGCGTCGGCGGCACCATCGCCGCCAGCGCGCTGGCAGTCGAGGCGGCGCGCGGACGCCAGCCGGCGGCCAGCCTGTCTCTGTTCACGACCCTGCTCGACTTTGCCGACAACGGCGTGCTGGACGTCTTCGTCGATGAGACCCAGGTCGCGCTGCGCGAACAGCAGCTGGCGAAGGGGGGGCTGATGCCGGGACGCGACCTGGCGACGACCTTCTCCTCGCTGCGTCCGAACGACCTGGTGTGGAACTATGTGCAGCAGAACTACCTGAAAGGCAAGACCCCGCCGGCCTTCGACCTGCTGTACTGGAACGCCGACAGCACCAACCTGCCGGGCCCGATGTTCTGCTGGTACCTGCGGAATACCTATCTGGAGAACAAGCTAAAGGTGCCGGGCGCGCTGACGGTGGCCGGCGTCCAGGTCGACCTCGGCAAGATCGATTGCCCGGTCTTCGTCTACGGCTCGAAGGAAGACCACATCGTGCCCTGGGAAGCGGCGTTCGCCTCGATGAACCTGCTGAACCCGAAAAAGCCGAAGGCCAACCGCTTCGTGCTGGGCGCGTCCGGGCACATCGCCGGCGTGATCAACCCGGCCTCGAAAGGCAAACGCAGTCACTGGGTGAACCAGTCCAATGGTCGCAACCGCCCCAGGAGCGCTGCCGACTGGTTCGCCGGCGCGACGGAAGTGAAGGGCAGCTGGTGGGCGGAATGGGCGAAATTCCTGGCCGAGAACGGCGGCAAGGACGTCCCGCCGCCGGCCAAGCCGGGCAATGAACGCCACCAGCCGATCGAGCCGGCGCCCGGCCGCTACGTGAAGGCACGTGCCGACTGAGTTCTTGATAGACGGGCAACTTGCTTTAAAAATACGTGAGTTGCCTGTTGAATAATTGCTGCGCCTGCGATCGCAACGTGGTATTTTAGAGAATATCCTCTTGGAATCGGAGACGCCCGCGGCTCGGCTAGCCGGTCCGCGGACCGCATAACAGAGCGCCGCGGCGCAATATTTGGAACCTGAGATGAGCAGTGGAAAAAAGAGTAGCGAACGCCTGATCAAGAAGTACCCGAACCGCCGTCTGTACGACACCCAGACCAGCTCCTACATCACCCTGTCCGACGTCAAGCAGCTCGTGCTGGACGCCGACGAATTCACGGTGGTCGACGCCAAGACCAGCGAAGACCTGACCCGCAGCATCCTCCTGCAGATCATCCTGGAAGAAGAAGCACACGGCGCGCCGATGTTTTCGAGCGCCGTGCTGTCGCAGATCATCCGTTACTACGGCCATGCGATGCAGGGCATGATGGGCTCCTACCTGGAAAAGAATGTCCAGGCCTTCACCGACATCCAGAACAAGTTCGTCGGCTCGGCCGCCGGCGCCCTTGAGGGCAAACCCTTCTCGACCGAGATGTGGACCCAGTTCATGAACATCCAGGGCCCGATGATGCAGGGCATGATGAACAACTACATCGACCAGAGCAAGAACCTGTTCCTGCAGATGCAGGAGCAGATGCAGAGCCAGAGCAAGGCGATGTTCGGGACTTTCCCGTTTGGGGTGCCGACGGATACCAAGAAGTAACATCACAGCGCGAAGAGCCCGCGCCCTCAAATCCGTCGTCCCCGCCTTCGCGGGGACGACGGTGTGGCGTAGCGATCCCATGCCGCCACTCAGCAGGCCTTGAAATGACCCTTCGGTTTTCCTGATCCCCCGCTTCCTGTACAATCGCGGATTGCCCAGAATTTTCCGTCGCAATCCACATGCCTGAACTCCGCCGCAATCCGCTTTCCGCCACCCAAGATTCCGCAGCCGCCGCCGCCGAGGCCCCGGCTTCGAACCCGGTCGTGATTCCTCCGGCCGCGCCCGGCGTTGCCGCGCCCAAGGTCGGCTTCGTCTCGCTCGGCTGCCCGAAGGCCCTGGTCGACTCCGAGCAGATCCTGACCCAGTTGCGCGCTGAAGGCTACGAGACCGCCAAGTCCTATGCCGGCGCCGACCTGGTGATCGTCAACACCTGCGGCTTCATCGACGCCGCCGTGCAGGAGTCGCTGGACGCCATCGGCGAAGCGCTGGCCGAGAACGGTAAAGTGATCGTCACCGGCTGCCTCGGCGCCAAGAAGGATGCGGCGGGCGACGACATCATCACCAAGGTGCACCCGAAGGTGCTGGCCGTGACCGGTCCGCACGCCGTCACCGAAGTGATGGAATCGGTCCACCGGCACCTGCCGAAGCCGCACGATCCCTTCATCGACCTGGTGCCGGACCACGGCGTCAAGCTGACCCCGAAGCACTACGCCTACCTCAAGATCTCGGAAGGCTGCAACCACCGCTGCAGCTTCTGCATCATCCCGTCGATGCGCGGCGACCTGGTCTCGCGTCCGATCCACGACGTGCTGCAGGAAGCCGAAAACCTGTTCAAGGCCGGCGTGAAGGAACTGCTGGTCATCTCGCAGGACACCAGCGCCTACGGCGTCGACGTGAAATTCCGCACCGGCTTCTGGAACGGCCGCCCGATCAAGACCCACATGACCCAGCTGGCCGAGGCCCTGGGCGAGATGGCGCAACAGTACGGCGCGTGGGTGCGCATGCATTACGTCTACCCCTACCCGCACGTCGACCAGGTGATCCCGCTGATGGGCGAGAACCTCGTGCCTTATCTGGACATTCCGCTGCAGCACGCGCATCCGGACGTCCTGAAGCGCATGAAGCGTCCGGCCAGCGGCGAAAAGAACCTGGACCGCATCCTGGCCTGGCGCAAGATGAATCCGGACCTGGTGATCCGCTCGACCTTCATTGCCGGCTTCCCGGGCGAGACGGAAGAGGAATTCGAATACCTGCTGGACTTCCTGCGCGAGGCGCAGATCGACCGCCTGGGCTGTTTCGCCTACTCGCCGGTCGAAGGCGCGACCGCCAACGAACTGGCGAATCCGGTGCCGGAAGCCGTGCGCGAAGAACGCCGTGCGCGCGTGATGCTGCTGCAGGAAGAGATCTCGCTGAAGCGCATGCAGGCCAAGGTCGGCAAGAAGATCCGCGTGCTGGTCGACGAAGTCGGACCGCGCGAAGCTTTGGGGCGCTCGGCTGCCGACGCGCCGGAAATCGACGGCGTGGTCCACATCAAGCGTGCGCTCCAGCCGGGCAAGGCCAAGCCGGCCGTCGGCGAGTTCATCGAGGTTGTGGTGACCAAGGCGGATGCGCATGATCTTTGGGCGACCGTCGCCTGATTGTTCGTGTCACTAGTACCCGCAACAGTTGAACGTCGTTCCCGCGCAGGCGGGAACCCATACTGAGCCGCAGGATTCGAATTGCTCGCGGTAGGGTAACCGGTTCGACGTTGGTGCTTCAGCATGGATCCCCGCCTGCGCGGGGATGACGATATGGTGTAGAAGATGAGCAAAAAATCCCTCCAAACCACCCTGGTCCACAGCGATTATCGCGCTCCCGAAGGCTTCGACGCCTTCCCCAGCGCCATCCACCACGCTTCGACGGTCCTGTTCAAGGACGTCGCCAGCATGCGCAGCGGCGACTGGAAGAACAAGAACGCCTACACCTACGGCCTGCACGGCACCCCGACCACCTTCAGGCTCGAAGCCCGCCTGGCCGAGATCGAAGGCGGCTCGCACTGCCTGCTGGCGCCGTCCGGCCTGGCCGCGATCTCGATGGTCGACCTGGCCCTGCTGAAGTCCGGTGACGACGTCCTGCTGCCCGAAAACGTCTACAACCCGAACCGCGAACTGGGACGCTGGCTGAGCGCCGACTTCGGCATCACGGCGCGCTACTACGATCCGCTGGTCGGCACCGGCATCGCGGATCTGATCCAGCCGAACACGAAGCTGATCTGGACCGAGGCGCCGGGTTCGGTGTCGATGGAAGTACCGGACCTGCGCGCGATTTGCGCAGTCGCGAAAGAGAAGGGCGTGCTGGTCGCGCTCGACAACACCTGGTCGGCCGGCCTGGGCCTGCGCGCATTCGACCTCGGCGTCGACATCGTCATGCAGGCGCTGACCAAGTACCAGTCGGGCGGCTCGGACGTGTTGATGGGCGCCGTGATCACCCGCGAGAAGGCGCTGATCGACCGCATCGCCCTGGCCCACATGCGCCTGGGGATGGGTGTCAGCGCCGACGATGCCTACCTGGTGATGCGCGGCCTGCCGACCATGAAGCTGCGCTTCGAAGCCCACGACGCGGCCGCGCGCAAAGTGGCGGCCTGGCTCAAGGCCCGGCCGGAAATCGCGAAGGTGTTGCACCCGGCTTTCGAGGATTGCCCCGGCCACGAATTCTTCCAGCGCGACTTCACCGGCGCCGGCGGCCTGTTCTCGGTACTGTTCGATGCACGCTATACGGAAGAGCAGACCGACCGCTTCGTCGATGCGCTGGAATTGTTCGGCATCGGCTACAGCTGGGGTGGGGCGAACAGCCTGGTGATGCCTTACCGGATCCAGGGTATGCGCCGGAATTGGGCGGATGCGGGAATTCTGGTTCGCTTCAATATCGGGTTGGAAGATACTGACGACCTGATTGCCGATATCGAGCGGGCGTTCGCGAAGCTCTAAGCCGTCATGCCGGGCATTGCCCGACCTGACGGTTTTAAAGCTTAGCCCAGTTCCTTGACCAGCGCCGGCACGACCTCGAACAGGTCGCCGACGATGCCGTAATCGGCCACCGAGAAGATCGGCGCTTCCGGATCCTTGTTGATGGCGACGATGGTCTTCGAGTCCTTCATGCCGGCCAGGTGCTGGA